>PLDW01000137.1 GCA_003136315.1 Gemmataceae bacterium
CACCGCTGGCGTATTGGCCCAGGGTGGCCAGGCCACGTTGAAAATGCCGTTTTTCTCCTGTTCGTTTGATCGGCGAAAAACACGGTTCTGATCTTGGACGAGTTCTAAGCGGGCGGGGGCCGCGCGCTCCCGGTCTCACGGTTCCGGGCGCGAAGGGGCTCACACCCCCAATCGCCAACAACGGTAGCGGACGCCATGCAACGCAAATTCTTCCGCGGCTTCTTGATCTGCCTGATCCCGTGCCTGGCGGCCGGGGTCTTTGCTTTCCGGCTCGACAAGTACAAGTTGGGCATCGATCTCGCCGGCGGGACGATCCTCGTCTACGAGATCAACCTCGAACGGACAAAACAGCTCAACGCCACCCGGGAGGAGCAGGGTCCGGGTCCGCGAACCCGCACCTCGGCGGTCCCCTCGGAAGGGCTCAGCAGCGACGACATGCTGAAGCTGGCCTCCCAGATCAAACGGCGGATTGACCCCGCTGACCTGAAGAACGTCACAGTCCGCCCACTTGGGAACACCCGCCTTGAGATCATCCTCCCCACCGGTGGGTCCGGGGGCAGTCGATCGAACCTGACGACCGAGGAGATCGAAGAGGTCAAGCGGCTTGTCTCCCAGATGGGAGTTCTGGAGTTCCGCATCCTGGCGAACACGGTGGACGACGAGGCCGGAATCCGAACCGCACGTGAACTAATCGACGCCGCCAGCCCTGACGATCTGAGTGCCTGGGCGAGCCGCGGCTTGCCACCGGTCGCCCCACCCGACGAATTCGAGGTCAAGGCGGAATCGGAGAAAGCCTCGAAAGTCCGCTACGCCTGGGTCGAACTTGGCCCGACCGAACGAGAGACCATCGGGTTGCAAAATGCGTCCGAGGTGGCCGGGGCAGCTGGGGGTGGGCTCTGGTCGGAGGCCGCCCGGAACCGAAACAAGGCGTTCGTCCACAACTACGGAAATGAGGGCAAGGCGGCCTCGATGGTCCTCTTCAGCCGGGCCGTCGACCCCAGAAGCCCTCGCGCCATGCAGGAGATTGCAGCCGTTCGACAGGCTGTCAAGAGCGGCGGTTTGCCTGAATCCACAATCCGGGAGCCGGATGGGCAAGAGAAGACACCGGAAAAGATTTACCAGTTGATCCTCACCGATGCGGCGGTCGGAGATGCCGTGAAAGTTCCAGACGGCGTGATCTCGGTCACCGGGCCGAAGCGGTTCGAGTATTTCGTCCTTACCCGCGTCTCTCCGGTCGATAACGTCAGGGTCGAAGGCGATATCTCACTGAGTGCCTCCGCGGACACAGATTCGAAGCTCAATCCCTGTGTCGCGTTTCGGTTCAACGGCCCTGGTGCCCAGGCGTTCGGTCGAATGACCGAGCGGAATAAGCCCGGCGCGAATACCATTCGGGCACTGGCCATCTCACTTGATGACCGCATTGTGTCGGCCCCGACTCTGAACGCCGTCATCACTTCTGCGGGACAGATCAGCGGAAGGTTTGATGCCAAGAGCGTCAACCGGCTGGTGACCTTCCTCCGCAATGGTGCCTTGAACGCCCAACTCCGGGAGAAGCCGGTCAGCGAGAACACAATCGGCCCGACCCTCGGGGCAGACACCATCCACAAGGGGACGCTTGCGGTCGGACTGGCCTTTGGTGTGGTCCTTTTGTTCATGCTGGGGTACTACCGGTTTGCCGGGGTCGTTGCCTGCGTCGCGCTGCTGGCCAACTTGCTCCTGACGGTCGGATTCATGGTCGGGGTCAATGCTGCGTTCACCCTTCCCGGTCTGGCTGGGATCGTGCTCATGCTTGGGATGGCGGTGGATGCGAACGTGCTGATCTACGAGCGATTGCGAGAGGAGCGGAATAAGGGGGCCAACCTTGTCACCGCGATCCGCAATGGCTACGACCGGGCATTCCCGACGATCATCGACACCCACCTGTCGAGCATCTTCACCGCCATCGTCCTGTACACCTTCGGGAACGACCAACTCAAGGGGTTCGCGATTAGCCTCACGGTCGGGCTCGCGATCAGCCTGTTTACCTCCCTTTACATGACCCGGCTCATGTTCGACTACCGGTTGCACACGCATGGGCTGACCGAGCTGAGGATGATGCGATTGTTCGAGCGGCCGTCTTTCAATCCGATGAAATACCGGTTCGCCCTGTTCACCACCACAAGCATCCTGACCATCCTCGGACTGGGCCTGTTCCTGGTCCGTGGGGATTCCGGGTTGAATGTCGATTTCCGTGGCGGGACAGTGTACGCTGGTCGGCTCAAAGATGGCGAAGAGCGGGCCTTGACCACCAGCGGTGGGACTCTCGGCTTGCGGGAGTTGCTCTCCGCTGAACGGCAGCAGGATCGCCTGAAGGTCACAGACGTTCGATGGGCGAACCGACCGGCTAGTGGCGATGTCACAGCACTGGGCACATACACCTTCGTGATTACCTACCAGGACGGGACAACGACTAGCGTTTCCCTTACCCAGAAGCCGGACGGGAACACCGACAAGGAGATGGAAGAGGCCGTCAAGGCCCGGGCCCAGCATCTCCCGGACATCTCCGTCGAACAGATCTTCCTGTCAACGGACCCCACATTCCCCGACGGGAAGAGTCGGTACTTCACAGTTCGGACGACCGAGAGACAACCCGACCTCGTGCGAGCAAGCCTGGACAAACTCCTCCGCTCCGACCCGGTCAAAGCGGGTGACCCGGGCTTGCCACTCGTCGCGAGTACCGACGTGACAGTCGGCCCTGTCACCGGGCCTGTGGTGGAGCTGAGTTTCGACCGGCCAACCTCGCCAAGCCTGATGCGTGACGTGCTTGACCGGGAGTTTTCCTCGGCGAGTGCTTCGGACGGTGCAACCACGTTCGAATTGATCCCGACCGGCGAGACCGACGGCGGCCGATATAAGACCATGCGCCTGGATGTGTCCAAGAATGCCCGACTGGCCGCGCTGCGAAAGAAAGCCCTGGCGGACGACACAGGCGGACCCGCTGCGGCGGCGGTTGTCGGCTACTCGGTCGCGTCGGCCACGGCGGCGGCCTTCGCCGACCCGGACCTGGAGGCCCAGATCCGAACCCTCAAGAGCATCCTGGATAAGAGCAAGCGAGCGATCGAGACCCGCCCAGAACCCGAACGACTTGAGGTGTTCGACAGCACACTGGCCTCCGAGACCCGGACGAAAGCGCTCTGGGCGATCGTCTGGAGTTGGGTCGCGATCCTCCTTTACCTCTGGTTCCGGTTCGGGAGTTGGACCTTTGGGGCAGCCGCGGTCATCTGCCTGATCCACGACCTCTGCTTCACCCTGGGTGCAATTGCGATCTGCCACTATCTGTACGACAACCCATTTGGGCAAATTCTCGGGCTGGAAGATTTCAAGATCGACTTGCCAACTGTGGCTGCTCTCTTGACCCTCGTCGGTTACTCCGTGAGCGACACGATCGTGGTCTTCGACCGTATCCGTGAGGTACGGGGCAAGAACCCAGCGCTGACCCCGCAAATGATCAACGACAGTGTGAACCAGACCCTGAGCCGGACGGTCCTGGCGAGCTTGACGGTGTTCCTCGTCGTCACGGTTCTTTACTGGTTCGGCGGAGAGGGGGTCCATCTCTTCGCGTATGTGATGGTGATCGGGGTGATGGTGGGGACGTACAGTTCGGTATTCGTCGCCAGTCCCTTGCTCCTGCTCTTCGGTGAGGGCCACGGAGAACAGTCCGCCACGCCGACCGAGGCTCTCAAGACCGAGGAAGAGGCCGTCGTCGAGGGCTGAGTCTGCGACTCCAGTGACCCCAGCGGGGTCGTAGCGTGTAGCCGGGGGTTGAGCGCAGCGACACCCCCGGCGGGCGAACGGGGACGAGCGGGAGCAGCACTGCTGGTGTAAACGCCTCGGTCCAGAGCAGGGGTGTCTGCCGTGGTCGGATGGTTGGTGTGCTCGCCTACGCCGCCGGGGGTCGGGCTGCGCCCGACCCCCGGCTAATCGCTGCGACCACAAAGGGGTCGATTGGTCCACCCACCGATGCCAGTTGGCTTGGACTGGACAGATGGGGCTTGAGCCGAGCGATACCACCCGGCTACGTCCGACTCCACACCCGCCAGGTCCGCCGGAGTGCGAGCCCAACCGGTTACGCCCAGCTCAGACAATTCGCGCATGCGCTGCGGCAGAACGCGGCTCTAATCTGTCATGATGACAAGGTGCCCCGCCCCAACCGTCCTGGCGCTCAGTGATGTCACGGATGCCAACCTCCTCCACCGGTTCGTTCAGGAGGGGGATCACGCGGCATTCGAGTTGCTCGTGTGGCGACATCGGCGGCTCGTGTTCGGCGTTTGTCGGCGGGTGACCGGTCATGCTCATGACGCCGAGGACGCGGCACAGGCCACATTCCTGATTTTGGCTCGCCGGGCGAGCGATGTCCGGGAGGCAAATGTGGCAGGGTGGTTGGCCCGGGTGGCATACCGCTGTGCCATCCGCGTCCGGACGAGCCAACAGAGTCAACGCTCGGGTGACCTCTCGACGGTTCCCGCTCCCGAACCCCCCACTCGCGATCCCGACCTCACCACCGTTCTCGATGAGGAATTGAACCGGCTTCCGGATAAGTATCGGGTGCCGGTGGTACTTTGCTACCTGCACGGGAAAACCTACGACCAGGCAGCGGGGGAACTGAACTGCCCGGTCGGGACGTTGTGTGGCTGGCTGACTCGGGCCAAGGCGATGTTGCGAAGACGGCTCACTCGTCGCGGTCTGACATTGAGTGTTGGAGGGTTAACGGTCTACCTGGACGGAGTTCGTTCGCAAGCGTTGGCCACGGACGACGCGATTCGATCGATCACCGCAGCGGCTGTGGCCTTTGCAGGCGGGGATGTGATCCCCGGCAGGGCGGCTGCCGTTGCGAATGGAGTGCTCCAGATGATGACATGGAAGTCGAAAATGTTCCCAGCGATGCTGGGGACTCTCACCCTCCTCCTCGGGCTGACCGCCGCGGCAGTCCCGCCTGACCCGCCGAACCCACCCGTCGCGGTCAAACCGACAGAAACAAAAACATCCGACGCCGACCATCTCCAAGGGGCATGGCTGTTCGACGCCGCGAGTATGGGGAAAAGCGACATCCTGGGGATGGTTTGGACAACCAAACTCACGGTTGCAGGGGATGCCATCACGATGGAGGGTTTCCTTGGTCTGAAGCCCTCACTGAAGGGGAACATCCGACTCGACCCTACCGCCAACCCCAAGCGATTCGACCTGCAACTCGAAGAGATCGATCTCGCCCAGGTCGGAGGTCCCATGAAGATCCCAGCGGGCAGCTATCTGGGCATCTACGAGTTGGTCGGAGGTCGCCTCCGCCTCCGCTTCAATCGAGAAGCGGGGGGAAAGCGCCCAGCCAGTTTCGACGACATAGGCGAAAAAGTGTGCGGGGCCTCGCTGGTGAAGGCGCCGACGTCCTTTACAGCGTTCCCGAAGGAAGTCCAGGTGAAGGTGATCGGTCTGGATGGGAAGCCAGCCAGTGGGGCGATTGCCTCGTCGCTCATCTTGCGACCTCCCCCCATCGAAACCTACGGGTTCGACGGCGCCCGGATCGAGCCGTCCAAGCTCACCGAGGAGCAGCGGAAGGAGCAGGAAACTCGCCGCAAACTGCCCGAGGGTTGGATCGAAGAGGAACCGGGTGGGTGGAGAGCCATCAATGGCAGGAGGACCAGCTCCGAGGGAATCGCGAAGATGCGCTATGAGGACTGTTCAAGTCAGATTGTCGTTCGCGATCCTGCGACCAGGGGAATGGGCATTGTACCTGTATCTCCATCGTCGCTGATCGCTGGACAAGTGACCGTCACGCTCCGACCCGTGTGTCGAGTGCTCGCCACCGCCACTTGTGCCGGGCTGACCAGAGCCGAGAGGGAGAAACAGGATTTGGATCCCATGTTTACCACATCGATCCGGATACCGGGCGGCCGAGATTTCGCGGGAATGTACAGCAGGAGCGGAGAACTGGAATATCCGTTGCCGCCCGGTGACTATGTGCTCGATGTCATCGGTGGATCGTACTACGGTCGCAAATCGACGAAATTCACAGTGCCCGAAAACCAGAGCGAATACCGCGTCCCGCCGGTGGTGTTGCCGCCGACCGGCTTACATGCCTGGATCGGCAAGCCTGCCCCAGAACTGACCGATGTCGTGGCCTGGAAGGGGCAGCCGGTGAAACTGGCCGACCTCAAGGGGAAAGTCGTTCTGCTCCACTTTTGGGGCTACTGGTGCGGAGGGTGCATCCAGGACATGCCGGTGCTAATGGAGCTGCACGACACGTTCAAGGACAAGGGTCTCGTGATCGTCGGCATCCACCTGGACGGGGAGGGTGAGATCGACTCCGCGAAAGCACTCGATGAGAAGTTGGCGTTATACAAGAAAGATTTGTGGAAAGGAAAGGACATCCCGTTCCCGGTGGCTCTGACTTCCGGCAAGCGAGCGAGTGAGGACGAGAACGCCGGCCGCGGACCGCTGGCCCAGAAGTTCGGCATCCGCGGCTACCCCCACACACTCATCATTGACCGCGACGGTAAGATCGTTGGTGATGGTTTGAATACCCAGGACGCAAAAGCGGCGATCGCGAGAATCGAATACCTTCTGAAAGTCGATAAGAAGTAGCGACTCCTCTCGCCGCCCATGTGCCATTCGTGAGAGCGACGGTGGGCGATACATCGAGAGGATGGGGCGCGGTTGCAACCCTTGTTCTCGTGAAGCCGATTTAGTCGGCGGGTATCAGTTCCGGCTCCTGGGTCACTTCGGTTCGGGTCGGCGGGATGAGGCCAAGCAGTAGCGCGGCGACGCCGACCTGAAGGATGAGCGGCCAGATGACCGCCTTGAGATCCTCGGGTGCCACGGTCAAATGCATGCCGTCTATCAGTGCGACTCCGACGATGCCTGTCAGATACATCCCTCCCCCGACAAGGAGTACCCGCAGGAGGGTTCCCTCGTCACGGCGGAAATACCGTCCGGTCGCGTTGATGACGACCGCAGCTATCGCAGGGAGTGGTGTTAACACGAAGATGACGTTGATTTCCGGGTGCGCTTTGAAGCCTCCCCAGTAACACCGGGCGATGACTTGAACGCCAGCAACGAACAGCACCAGCCCGGCCGCAACAAAGATGTACCCGAGCCGGATGGCTACGGAGGGGTCGTCCTTTTGCGCGGAATTGATGAACTCGTTGCTGCCGAGGATGGCAGCCATCCACCCGATGAAGAAGAGGAAATACCCGCCTAGAAACCGCCACACGGTGTGAACCTGTTCCGGACCAGTAGACGCAGCCATGACGCACCCCGCGATGGGTCGCCGGGGACCGACAGGCAGCGCGGACTCACCGCCCGGGGGCAACCACGCTCGAACTATGGCATACGCCGCGCGGAATCGACTCACTCGTTCTCGAAATTCTGGAACGCTCGACCGTTTCATGCGGGAGCCGAATGAGCCCCAGCTTCCGAGTTCCGCGTTCCGAGTTCCGCGTTCCGCGTTCCGCGTTCCGCGTTCCGAGTTCCGAGTTCCGCGTTCCGCGTTCCGCGTTCCGAGTTCCGCGCTCCGCGTTCCGCGCTCCCCTCACCCCTTCAGATACCAGGGGACGTTGACCACCGCCACTCGCTCCAGGCCGCTGAAGTACAGGTATCCTTTGATCACGGCTGCGGTGTGGTTGTGCAAAAAGACGTGATACCAACGTCGCTCGACCAGTTCGGGGACGATGATCGCAAGCTGCCGGCCCGGATGGGTTTTCTCCAACTCCGCAATGAACTCCATCAGAGGGCCAAACAATCGGCGGTATGGGGAGGGGTAGACCACCAACTTTGGGCTCGGGACACCGGCTTTCCCGCATGGGTCGGCAACGTAACGTGCCCACTCGTCCTCCAGGTCACGGAGTCGGAACTCGTCGAACGCGATGTGAAGAGCGTACACTTCCGGTGACATCCCCATACCGACTCGCAGCGCCTTGCGCGTGATTCGGGACCACCCACGAACCAACAGTACGACCAGCGGCGGATGGAGATCCGAAGGATCGAGAGGTTCGTCGGTCCGCAGTGCTCTGGCGACCTCCCGGTAGTGTCGGTGGACTCCGATGAACGCGACCACCACTCCCGCGAGAAGTGCCACCGTGACCCAGGCCCCTTCGATGAACTTGGCCACGAGAATCACGACCAGCGCGACGGCGGTGCCGGTCGCGCCAATCCCGTTGACCACGGCTGCCAACCGAGCCCGGTGCCCGCCAATTCTCAGCCAGTGAGCCACCATCCCGATCTGGGACAGGGTGAAGGCAAGGAATGCGCCGACGGCGAAGAGCGGGATCAGGTTGTCGGTCACCCCGTCGAAGGCGACCAGAAGGACAGCGGAGAGGAAAGTCAGCACGACAATGCCGCGGGTGTAGACGAGCCTTCGGCCGCGGAAGGCGAAACCGTTGGACAGGAAGCCATCCTGTGCTACTGCCCGGCAGAGCCGGGGGAAATCCGCGAACGCCGTGTTGGCCGACAGGCAAAGCACCACCAGAACCGCCCCGATCGTGACGTAGTAGACGACTCCGCGACCAGCGATTGCCGCTACCAACTGTGACAGGACACTGTTGTATTTCTCTGCCCCCGGTTCAGTGGCCCCGATCCCATAGGCTTGACACAAGTAAGCAATGCCGACCAGCAGGACGGCCAGGAGGAAGATGACCGCCGTGAGCGTTTTTCGGGCATACTGGACGCACGGTTCGCGGAACGCAGCCACGCCGTTGCTCACGGCCTCGACCCCGGTCATCGCGGTGCATCCGCTGGCGAACGCTTTCGCCAGGATCCACCACCCGACCGCTTCGGTCGCTTTCGGGAGTTCGGGGGGTGGGACAACCGGGTCGGGGTGGCCGCCAGCCAGCGCGGCTTTGGCCAATCCAACCACGATCACTCCGCCCAGGGTGCCGAGAAACAGGTAGGTGGGGAGGGCGAACGCCATCCCGGACTCCCGCACCCCGCGGAGGTTCACCACAGTGATCATTCCCAGGGTCACCAGACACAAGAGAAGAGTGTGTCGTTGGAGTTCCGGGACCGCGGACACGAGCGCACCGATCCCGGCCGAGATCCCGACCGCAACGACAAGCACGTAATCGATCATCAGAGCAGCCGCTGCCAACAAGCCGGGAGCCGTCCCGAGGTTCTCCTTGGCCACTGTGTAGGAGCCGCCCCCGTTTGGATACGCAGCGATCGTTTGTCGATACGAGAAGTAGACAACGGTCAGGAGGGCCACGATCAGGAGTGTAATCGGGCCGATGTGTTCGATCCCACTCGCTCCGAGCACAAGGAGGATCGTCAGCGCGGCCTCCGGGCCATACGCAGCCGACGAGAGGGCATCCAGCCCAAGCATGGGAATGCCGGCCCAGGTGCCGACCCGCTGCCGATCCTCCTCGGCAGTTGCCAGGGGACGCCCGAATAGCCAGTCCACAAGCGCCATCAGTGGTCCGTCGGAATGAGGATGACCCGGCTGGTATCAGCTGCGTCTCCAGTCAGACTATATCCTCACGACAGGTCGAGCGTAAGGACCAGCGGAGAAAACCTAACCCCCAAACCCCCTTCCCTGAGAAGGAAGGGGGAGCCGGGGCCGGAACCTTATCGGACCTACACTCGCCGCCCGATCGGGAATCGGCCGCCCCAAATTGTTTCAGAGAAACGAGCCGGTCTTATCTAAAGAGACCACCCGACGCGTCTCTCCATTGCTGGGGAGACGCGTCGGGTGGCCGGGTCCTCTCAGTTGTGCGGCTTACCCCGCCCCGGCCGCGGTGTATACAAAGTGATCACGGAAACTCACCGACGCGGTCACCCGTGAGACCAGTATCCCGTCTGTCGAGAAACTGCCCGCGGTTGGACTCTGATCCTCTCCCCAGACCCGGAGTACCGAAGTGGCCCGTTACGACGAGGACAACGACCGCCCGCGCCAGCGGAAGAAGCCCCGTGGCAAGAATGGGAGGCCGTGGGGGCTTATCGTCGGGATTGGCGGGGGCGTCGCTGCGGTTGTTCTCGTGGCTGTCGTCGTCCTCGTCCTGTTGCGCGGCAAAAAGGACCAGGCTGCGAACAACGCTGCCCCAGCCGGTGGGGGCGGAGGGGCAGCCGGCGGGAATGTTGGACCCGGCGTGGGCCTATCTGCCCCCACCGAGCCCGGGGAGATGACCGGGGTGATCGGCGACGTTGAGGGGCTCCGGCCGGTGGTCCTCAAGCCGTCGGCCGAAGCCTCGGGGCTCGCGTTCCGCCTTCCGTTCCAGGAGGGATACAAGGTCTCCCAGGTCGTACTCCCAGCCCAGCCATCGGACTTTCTCCTGGTCGTCTTCTCCCTCCAGGAGCGGAACGACTCGCTGGCGACCGCGGTGGACCGGCGCACAGGCCGGCCGATCGGGAAGCGAATCGACCTGAACCCCAAGGATCCACCGGGGTTGCCTCGCCGGCCGCTCTCTGCGAACCCTCCCGACCTGAGCCAGGACGGCCGGCTAATCTCGGGCCACCGCGTGAGTTTCATCGAGAAGTACGATGACGACCCGTTGAGAGTGTGGGATGTCGCGTCGGGGAAGGTGGTGAAGGAGTTGCGTGTCCCCGCCAAGACCTACTGGCAGGGGTGGGCCTCCCCGGCCCGACTGATGACCCTGTGCAAGGGCGCCGAGTTCTACTCGTGGTCGTACCTCGACGGCGCAGTTGTGGAAGGCCCGAACCCTGCGGGACTGCCGGACGCCGTGCAGTACGGCACGGACAAAGGTGGCACCCCGCACTTCGCCGTCAGCCCCGACCGCACAAAGGTCGCGCTGCCCCGGCCTAACCAGAAATGCTACGTGATCCTGGACACCGCGACCGGTCAAGAACTCGGCCGGACCGGCACGATCTCCCACTTCCTCGGGCTGTTGGACGCGATCGCATTCAGCCACGACGGGACCAGGCTGGCCTACCTCGCAGATATCCCCGGCGAGATGATCGGCAAGAATACGGGGCTGGTGATCGCGGACGGGACGAAGGGGACCGAGTTGCCGCCGGTGCCAGTGTCGTGGGGCACTGGCGGACTCCTCGTCTGGTGGGGGCCAGACCTGGTGGTCCATTCTCAACTCGGCGGCGGTGAGGTGTTTGATCCGCGGACCGGCCGCACCCTGGCGAAACTGAAGGTACCAGATGCGTGGTGTGAGATTCTGCCCAGCACGACGGACGGACGGCTCTGGATCAAGTTTGACCCAATCGGAACGAAGACGCACCGGGGCCTGTATGTCTGCGCCTACGAACCTACACCGGAGATCCGGGCGGGGAACGGCGAGACGTTCGAACTAACCCTGGACGGGATCCGGCCCGCCACCAAGTAAGACCATCAGCCCGCCGAAGGCTTTGCGAAGCATACCTGAGCTTATCGGACCTACACCCGCCGTCCGTTCGGGATCCGGCCGATTCAGAAGTGGCTCGTCTCCTCCCTCATGCTCCCCCTCGGCCGTCGAACGACGGAATCAGTCAATTTTCTTGCAGATGAGGCAATCGCGTGTTTTTAATTTCATCGCGTCTTCCAACGCCCGGCTGGTTAGGAGTTCGCTGATTGTCTCCTCGTTAAGTTGATCGGGCCGCAACCGGGCATTATCGTAATTCAGCAGAGCAATAATCATAACGAGCCACGAGTGGTCAGGAATGCGAATTTTCTTGACCCGTAACATATCGAGCTCGCTGTCCATCATGGCGGCCAATAGTCTCAGCACATCTCCTTCACTCATCTGCACCGTAAGAATTGTCGACCCATCCTGAACCTTCAAAATTTCAATATCCGATGTTCCACCAATGACTTTCTTCAGTAAAGCCTTCTTCTCTTCTTTGGCTTGCGTGTCCATTTGCTTAAATGGCACGTCCAACTCGATAATCGCGTTGTATCGACGCTTGGTCTTGGGCAGTGGCTGTATAAGATGGGGCGCTATACCGTTGATGAGGAATTCCACCTCAATCCCTAGCGCGCCAGCAATGCGGTTTGCGGTTTCCATGCTCCCTTGACCCTCTCGCCGCACACGCCGTATCGTGCGGTCATCAATACCACTCGCGTCCGCAAGGTCTTGATCGGTGAAACCCTTCTTGTTACGGTAAATATCGAGAACTTCGCGGTCAATACTAGGCATGTGTCCGGTCTCCGGATAATGTTGCGGTGCTTGTCCTCTGTGTTTCCTGTTCCGGTCGCTGTGGCTGAGATACCCTTCTAGTCAGTTGGCCGATGTTCGGCCAGCCACCTCTAGTAGGGAGAGCCCCGATGGACCGCCACCTGTCCCCCATGCTCACGGCCGACCTCCAGAAGTTGGTCGACCCGCTCGCCAGCTACATCTCCGCCACTGACCGCCCCCGGGCGTCGCTCATCCTGTCCTTGATCCTTCTGATGGGTAATCTTCAGGAGATCAACGATCAGGCCAACAATTATCTCCTCACCTTCGGTGAGAACCACATCGGATGAACCCGGTCGCATCGTTTCGGGGGCGCTGCGGTTGCAGCGGGTGCCGCACGCCCCCAAAACACCTTTCTGCGGTCGGACAACATGCTCATGCACCTCAGTCCAATTCACGAGCACGTGGAACATCCGCCGCGCACCTTTAGCCCCGACCAACCTGATCGCCAGCCGACGTTGGCTCAGGCCCAGTTCCGATTGTAGCGGTATGTCATATAACCGGCATCCGATAATAATGATTAGAGTCTTGCGAGTTCTCGGGTTTTGGGGTACATAAAGGATGTAGTTGCGTTATTAACAAATAATATAACAATTATCTGTCAACCAGCAAAGTGGACGAATCGAATCCGGGAACGGCGGGGATCGCAAACTGCAATCGTGAGGGCCGCTTGAGCACGGATGAGATCCTGGACGACATCTGACCCCCCAACCCCCTTCCCTAAGAAGGAAGGGGGGGAGCCGGAGGGCGGTTTGACTCCCCTTTGCCTCTCAGTTCAGGGCCTTTGTCCGCTGGTCCTCAGGTAAACGAGGGTTCTGGAGTCAGAACGCAGCCCGGTAGATCTCGAGAATCTCCTCTTCGGACTGCGGCATCCGTGGGTTCACCCGCATCAGCCGCTTGATCGCGAACGCCTTTGTTGCAAACCCCGGAAGCATGTCCTCGGTCACCCCAATGTCCCGGAGTCGGGTCGGGATGCCGATCTCTTCCCGCAGTTTCGTCACCATCGCGACCGCCCGGATCGAATCCCTCTCCTCGCCCTCGGTTGGGGTGCGGCCGACGATAGCGGGGATCTGGGCCAGCGTCTGCTGGGCCGCCGGCAGGTTGAACTTCATCACATAAGGTAAGAGCAGCCCGTTTCCGGCCCCGTGTGACACGTGAACCGCTCCGCCCACCGGGTACTCCATCGCGTGAACGAGCGCCACTCCAGCATTGGAGAAGGCCAGCCCGCCCAGGGTGCCCGCCAGGGCCATCCCGTCCCGCGCTTCGAGATCCGTTCCGTCAGAGACTGCACGCCGAAGGTAACGGAACACCAGCCCAATACACTCTCGTGCCATCACATCGGCCATCGGGTTCTTGCCCTGATAAACCGTCTTCTCGCCCGATGGGAGCGGGAAGGCGTTGTTGTCGATCGCAGTAAACGCCTCGATCGCGTGGGTGAGTGCATCGATCCCACTGTCGGCCGTCACCTTGGGTGGGCACGAGACGGTCAGGAGCGGATCCACAACCGCAGCGTCTGGCCGCAGGAACGGGCTGAGACACGACACCTTGATCTGCCTGGCGGTGTCGGTGAACACGGCCGCAGCCGAGACTTCCGAGCCAGTCCCGGCCGTGGTCGGGACGCACACGAGCGGCATCACCGGACCGGGCACCCGGCAGTCGCCGGTGTAGTCGGTCGCGTCCCCGCCGTGAGCGAGGACCAGGGCCACGAGCTTGGCCGTGTCCATGTTACTTCCACCACCCAGCCCGATAATCACGTCGGGGCCGAATGCTCTGGCCGCTGCCGTCGCGGACCGGACAGTTTCGACCGCCGGTTCCGGTCGGTCGACGTGGAACACATCGATGCCAAGCCCGGCAGCGCGGAGCTTCGACCCCACGCGCTCCACGACCCCGGCCCGTTCCAAAATCGCATCGGCAACGACAAACACCTTTTTCGCCCCGAGCCCACCAGCGACGTCCGGAAGGTGGTCCGTGGCGTTCCGGCCAAAGGTCAGGCTTCCGGCAGACTGAAAGGTCCAGGTACGCATGAGGAGTGCCAGTGGGCGGAGGATTGGAGACAGTCGACCCCGATGAGTCCATTCCGCGCTCGGTGATGGGAGCAGACGGAACTCGGGATCGGGAATATAGTCAGGTTGCAGGCCGCGAGGTCATGATCAACTATCCACTGGCGAACGGCAACTGGCATGGCTGCACGAATCGGGATCGTGACCGTCTCGGACCGGGCCAGCCGGGGCGAGTACGAGGACCGGGGCGGCCCGGCGATCCTGGCTTGCCTGCGCGAGGTTCTCAGTTGCGATTGGGAGCCGGTCTCGCGAGTCATCCCGGACGAGCAGCACCTCATCGAGATGAACCTGACCGAATTGTGCGACCAGGAGGGCTGTTGCCTGGTGGTCACGACGGGCGGGACCGGTCCCGCCCGGCGGGATGTGACCCCCGAGGCAACCGAAGCCGTGTGCGATAAACTGATGCCCGGGTTCGGGGAACTGATGCGGCAAGTGTCGCTACGGTCGGTGCCGACAGCGATCCTCTCCCGGCAGACGGCCGGCATCCGGGGAAAAAGCCTGATCATCAACCTGCCCGGAAAGCCCGCCGCGATCCGCGAATGCTTACTCGCTGTCTTCCCCGCGGTGCCGTATTGTGTCGACCTGATTGATGGTCCCTTCCTGACCACCAACGAAACCGTGGTGAAAGCGTTTCGCCCCAAGACCACCTAGCGCCCGCCACCGAATGGCGCTGACCCTGGGTCCGACGGAGGTTCTCCATGCGTCCGCTTCTCACGTGTGCGCTCCTATTCCTCGTCCCCTCGCTCTCGCTTGCCCAGACCGAGGAGACGGTCAAGGACATCCAGGCCCGCCTCGAATCCCTCAAATTCGTCGCCTCACTGCATGATTCAGAGTCGGGCGCCTACAAAGCGACCCCCGAAGGGAAGCCGAGTCTGCGGGCCACTTCCACCGCAGTGCGGGCCTGGAAGTATCTCGGCGGGGAGAATCTCGGGTCGAAGTTCCCGGAGAAGGCCAAGGCCGCCGCGTTTGTGATGTCGTGCTACGACCGAAACACTGGCGGGTTCGCCGACGTACCACGTGGCAGACCTGATGTGATAGCGACGGCGATCGGGGTGATGGCGGCAATCGAGTTAGGTATCCCAAAGGAGAACTTCGCCAAGGCGATGGACTACCTCAAGCAGAACGCGGAGAGCTTTGAGGAAGTCCGACTCGGGGCAGCCGCGGTCGAGGCGTGGGGGGTGAAGGACTGCCCGTTTGACCTGAAACCGTGGTTCAAGATCGCCGACGAGTTTGGCATGGGTAAGGGTCTGCCCCCGAGCAACGGCGGAGCCCGTGAGACCGGGTCGCTGGTGGCGATGTGGCTGCGGCTCGGCCGAGAGCCGCCGGATCGGTTGGCTGCTCTGGACATTCTCTACGCTGGTCAGTGCGCCACGGGAGGCTGGGCCAAGGCGGGCGCGAAAGAGCCCGACGCCGAGACCACTTACCGGGTGATGCGAGCGTTCATGCTCCTCAAGGAGAAGCCGAAAGATCCAGCGAAGGTCCGGGAATTCCTCGCCAAGTGCCGTAACGCAGACGGCGGTTACGGAACCAAGCCGGGAGAGGCGTCGACTGTTGGCGGGGTCTACTACGTCGCGATCATCACCAAGTGGCTGAACGATTTGGAGAAGAAGTAAGGCAGGTCAGCCAGTAACCGTGCGGGCCGCAGCCTGCCTGGCTTTCCGCGCGGCGATAAACGACCGCACGCACAGCCCAACGAAGACCACGCAAATCAGGATCATCAGTTCGCCAGAGATCGCCGACGGCTTGAGGGGATCGAAGGTATCGCTGTTCTTCAACTGCCTCTGGAGGGGCATGAAGCCGCCGATGGCACCGAGCAACCCCACCATCGCAGCCAGGTGCATGACGTGTTTGCGGAGCTTGTCGCTGAAGGCGAGCGCTCCGCACAGCATCAACACCGCGCCGATGGCCGCGGGGATGAGGGCGGTTGGACTCACATGCTCGGGATCCTGCTGGGTGTAACCCACCAGTCCGACCGCCACCAGCAACACACCGCATACAATTGTCGGCCAGGCCATCATCGCTGTCGTCTCCGTGGTTGTCTGTCACCGTTATCTTTAGTCCGAGTCCGCGAGGATCGCCAGTAGTCGATCCACCAGTTCGTCCGGTCCGGCGACGTCCACGACCCACGCATCGACAAACACCGATAGCTCCCCGTCCGGAAACTGAAACGGGTGTAACCCAACGCCGAGAGACTCGTCCTCGCCTTCCCACTCGCCGCCGAGTGTGTGGACCGCGGCCACCAGCCGGGCGATGGTGTCGTGGTCGTCGGATGCGCAGATGTCCACCCGCTTCATACGTGTCGTCCCGTCATTCCCACTCGATCGTCGCTGGTG
Source organism: Gemmataceae bacterium (assembly GCA_003136315.1). Lineage (GTDB taxonomy): Bacteria > Planctomycetota > Planctomycetia > Gemmatales > Gemmataceae > Urbifossiella. The sequence continues at coordinate 16,531 of PLDW01000137.1, forward strand.
GCTTACTGGAGATGTCGTACACCACGCGGTTCACGCCCTTGACCCGGTTGATGATCTCGGTTGCCACACGGGCGAGAAGGTCGTCCGGAAGGCGGGACCAGTCGGCAGTCATGAAGTCGTCGGTGGAGACCGACCGCAGGGCGACGGCGTTCTCGTACGTCCGAGCATCGCCCATCACCCCGACCGACTGGACCGGCAGGAGAACCGCAAACGCCTGCGAGGTTTTGCGATACCAGCCCGATTTGTGCAACTCGTCGATAAAGATCCGATCGGCCTTCCGGAGGGTGACGAGTTTTTCCTCCGTAACCTCTCCGAGGCACCGAACGGCCAGTCCAGGACCGGGGAACGGGTGCCGCCAGATCACGTCCGGGGGAAGCCCGAGTTCGAGCCCGAGCTTGCGAACCTCGTCCTTGAACAGGTCTCGGAGTGGTTCAATCAACTCGAACCCGAGCTCGGCCGGTAGCCCCCCGACATTATGGTGGAGCTTGATCGTGGCCGCCGGGCCATCCACCGAACCGCCGCTCTCGATCACGTCCGGGTAGAGTGTCCCCTGAGCCAGAAATCGAGCATCTGGGATCGATTCGGCCTCTTTCTTGAAGACATCAATGAACGTGTGCCCGATCGCCCTCCGTTTCTCCTGCGGGTCAGTCAGTCCCTTCAGAGCGTGAAGGAAGCGATCCCGGGCATCGACCGCGCGCAAGTCGGCCTTGAACCAGTCACGGAAGGTGTGTTTGACCACCTCCGTCTCGCCTTCGCGCATGAGCCCGTTGTCGACGTAGATACAGGCCACCTGGGAACCGATCGCCTTGAGCAAAAGTGCGGCACAGACGCTCGAATCGACCCCCCCGGACAGCCCACAGATCACCCGCCCGGTCCCGACCCTGGCGCGAATCTCGGCGACTGTCTGTTCGATGAACGTCTGGATTTTCCACAATCCGTGACAGTCGCAGACATCGCGGAGGAAATTCGCCAGGATCTGCGCGCCGTGCGGGGTGTGGCTGACTTCCGGGTGGAACAGGAGTCCGAACACCGGTCGAGACCGGTGCTTGACAGCGGCCAGGGGGCAGGTATCGGTCGCAGCAAGTGGGACGAACGCTCCCCCATCAATGCTCTGGACCTGATCCCCGTGGCTCATCCAGACAGTCGACTCAGTGGGATAACCGCGGAAGATCGTGTTCGCGTCGGTCACGTTGAGCGTGGCCCGGCCGTACTCACGGGTATGCGATCCGCCGCCGACCGAACCGCCCAAAGCCTGGCAGGCGAGTTGCATCCCGTAGCAGATCGCGAGGATCGGGATGCCGAGGTCGAACACCGTCGGATCACACTTCGGAGCCCCCGGTTCGTACACGCTGGCCGGTCCACCGGAGAAGATGATCCCCTTGGGATTCAACTCCCGCACCCGATCGGCCGAGATATCGTGTCGAACCACCTGGCAGAAGACGTTCAACTCCCGCACCCGGCGGGCGATCAGTTGCCCGAACTGGGAGCCAAAGTCGAAGATGAGAACAAGTTCAGAGTCTGGGGGGGCAGTTGTCGGGGTCATTGGTTCACGATAGCGGTGATCAGACATAATTGGCGATCAGTTCTGTCAGCAGGGACTCATCCGCGGAGACAGAGCCACTGCTCCGAAATCGCTCGATTTCGATCGACCCATCGGCGAAGAATTCGACCTCCCACCTCTCCCCGGGGATGGCCAGTTCGACCGCGACCGTCTCTTCGCGAAAGTGAGACAGGCGGTAGGAGATCTTGGCGTTGTCGAGGCGGTTGAGGAAGTCGAGCAATTTCTGGAACGACGTCGAATCGAGTCGTGGGGCGGGAGTCGAGGTTGGGAGCGATTGAGTCGTATTCATTTGTTAAACCGCCTATCGCCGCCAATAGTCAATTCGGTGCCCAGGGCTTCCGCCCTGGGCTAGGGACGGCCGCCGCTTTGCGGCTCAAAACCCTGATCTCTTCGGCCGCAGGCTGCTTGTTCCCAGCCCCGGATGGGGCGTTCGTTCTAAGCCCTGGGCAGTCCTATGGCGGAGGGCAACTCCGAGCGAGCGGCGAGCCGTAAGGCCGCCGGTTGCAACTCCGAGCGAGCGGTAAGGTCTAGCACCGGCCGCTCGCCAAACACTAATCGGCACCGGCCGCCGGTTGCAACTCAAGGTCAAGCACCGGCGGGCTAACGCCGCGCCGCTCGCCAAACACTAATCGGGTATCCGTTCTCCTGCCCACCGCCTATGGGTTATTGACCATTCCCCAACTCTTTCGCCCGCGCAGTCGCCGCCTCGACGGCATCCATCAGCCCCGCCCGGAACCCGGCTCGTTCCAGGGCGTGGAGCCCGGCAATGGTGGTGCCACCGGGGCTTGCGACAGCGTCTTTGAGCGCGCCCGGGTGCTGGCCGGTTTCGAGGACCATTTTCGCTGCGCCGAGGACGGTCTGGGCAGCCAGCGCCTGGGCCACATCCCGGGGGAGCCCGACTCGCACACCACCATCAGCCAGGGCCTCGATCAATACATACACGAACGCCGGGCCACTGCCGCTGAGCCCGGTGACCGCATCGAGCAGGTATTCCGGGACCGGGTATGCCTTCCCGACCGCCCCAAACAGCGTCCCGACCAGCGCCACATCGGCGAGTGTCGCGGCCCCGCCCGCTGCGTACCCCGTCGCGCTCGCACCCACCAGGCAGGGTGTGTTCGGCATCACCCGGATCAGCCGGGTGCCTGTCCCCAGGGCGTCGGCGAGGGTCGCCAGGGTGACCCCGGCAGCGATCGAAACGACGAGGTGTCGGGGGGCGAGGTGGGGACGAACCTCGGCCAGCACGCCGCCCAGTACCTGCGGCTTGACCGCCAACACAAGGACATCGGCCGCAGCCGCGACCTCGACATTGGTCGAAACCGTCTTCGCTCCGGTAAGTTGCTCGAATCGGGACCGGGCGACCGGGTACGGATCGGCGGCAAGGGTGCGGGCCGGGTCGAGGAGGCCAGTCCGAATCCATCCGGAGGCGAGGGCGGTGGCCATCTGCCCGGCACCGAGAAAACCGATTGCGTGGGAGGGGGCGGGCGCAGCCGTCATACGGGCTCCGCGAAAGTCGAAAGATGTATCATAGCACCCCAACCAAACGTCACCCAGGTTTGGGGATCGGTCGACTGCGAAAAGACAAAAAACTTGCCCTTGCACCCGGCACCCGAGCTGTTCATAATGCCGCGTCGCCTACTCGAACAGGGAGGTTCCGGGCGGCGCGGATAGGCACGAAGCCTGCCCGCTCCAGCGTCGCCCCACCCGAACAGGGAGGTTCCGGGTCATGATCGTGACCAATCCGTCCGCTTTCGTCCCCGAAGTCCCAACGATCGACGTCTCCGAGGCCCGCTGGGCGTCGGACGAACTCGCTGCGATCATCGTGAAGCTTGGTCAGGACTCACCAGTGAGCCTCGTGCTCCGTCAGGCTCGTCGGGAGCTTGCCAGCCTCGCCCAGAGCGCCAGTGCCGCGGTGGTCGGACCTTTCCGCATTGCCGCTTGAAACGAGCCGATCGCCCGCAGCGGGCCAGCCGATCTGGCAGAAGAACCAGTCTAAAGAAGCCTTAACCTCTCCCCGAATGTCTGAGGAAGTCCGGCGACCGCGGCCGGGTTGAAATCGCCACCATCGATCCGAGTGTCTCGATCCGGCTCGGGTCGGTCGCTCAGAAGGAAACCTCCCCACCGTAATGGGCAGCGGTTGGTCTGCGTTTTCGCCCCGAAGGGTCGGCGGATAATAGCCCAGGGTGCAGCCGGCTTTGCGGCGCAACCCTGGGACGCGGGGTGATTTCCACACCCCGCACACCTCACCATACGACCGCACCGCTACGGATTTGCACCAGTTACATCCCTTGCATCCTTCCCCCTCGTCGGCGAGAATCTCTTCTGGGGCCTTTCCGTGGCCTGATCGGGGGGTGAAAACGTGAGCGAGTCGAAATTGCCCACGAAGGAGGATATCGCCGAGTTGCCCCGGTGGGCAATGGTGGCGTTTGCCGCCAGGTGTGCCCGCCGTGTGCTGCCACTTTACAAGCACAGTTGGCCTGACGCATCAGAGAAGCACGTCAGGGATTTAACTCGGGCAGTTGAAATCGCGGAACAATTCGCTGCCGCTGCTACTACCAAATTCGACGCGTCCGCGGACAACGCTGCCGCAAACGCTGCTGCCGCCGCTGCCGACGCAAACGGCTCTGCCCACGACAAAAGCCACGCTGCCGCCGGTGCCGCCACCCATGCTGCCAGCGCTGCCGACCATGCTATGGATGCTGCCAACGCCGCCGCTAATGTCACCTATGACCCAAACTCATACACGTTACTTTCCGACCGCTTCGACATTGACGTCCACGACTCCTATGTCGCCAATTCCGCTCACGCCGCCACCGCCTACGCAGCCGCCACCCCGACGAACGACATGATTGCCCGGGACTTCCAGACGGTTCGCGAGCGTGCTCGATCCGAGAACTGGACTGCCACCACCCCCGTACCCCCCAATGTCTTCGGCCCACTCTGGCCTGACGGACCGCCGGTCTGGTGGCTGGAGGAGACTGGCAGCGACCTTCCCTCCGAGGGAGCATTCGACCCGGTCAGCCCCCCAGCGTTTGTGATCGCCTGGGATCCGGCGGTCGTCACCCCGGCTCAGTACGCCCGGGTGGTGGCCGCTCTGAACAAGGTTGTCCGGGTCAACGGCGGCGAAGGATTGAAACGACTCGAAGGAAAACCGTTCGCAGCCACCGTCCCTGCGGAGGTGCCCGTCCCATGAGTGCCACCCCCGCAGACAACGATCGGCCGAAGAAGACGGGCATCCAGGTCGACCTCTATGGGATCAAAGTGGAGGGCATCACCCCGCGGCCGGGGAAAGAGCCCGCCCCCGAGTCCTGGCGGGAGGTCGCTCGGGGGGCCAACCTCGACCTAATGCGGTTCTGCGCCCAGACCGTCAAACTTCTGGCCGACATTCCCACGGCCGTCGGGGCCATCGTCCGGGGCATCGGGCAACTGCCGGGTGCGATCAGCCGCCGTGTCGGGAGGGCACACGACAAGGCCGATCGGGCGCTGGCGGGGGCAACACCCGAGCCGGGCGCGATTGCCGTCGCTGTAGCGGAAGCCGACTCGCCGCCGACGCCTAAAGAGGGGCTGGCCGAGCTTGAAGACTCGCTGAATGAGTTAATAGCCCAGGGGGTGCAAGCGATCCTCACGCGGCTCCCGACCGGGCAGTGGGCGGTGCTGCTGGGTACAGAAGAACTCCAACCACACCTCAAGGTCGCAGCCGTGAAAGCGGTGGGGGGAGAGGTTCTTTCCCTGGCACCCCCCGCACCACCGCTACCATTGGCCTTTGAAGTGATCCCGGTGAATGCACCGGCCAAACAAGGCGGCGGGCCATCACCCGGTATCACACTTGGGGTCCGCCCCCATCTGACCGCATCCGCAGTGAATCCGGCAGCCGGTATCATACTTGAATCTGGTAGCACAGTTGAGATCCGTCCCTATCTGACCGCATCCTCAGCGATGCCGTTGTCGGAGGTCGGACTTCCCCCGGCCGTCGTGAAAAAGCTCGGTGAGGCGGGCTACCAGAAGCTGGGGCAAGTCCACGCGGCCGGCCCGGCGAATGTCGCCGCAATCGTCGGGATCGGCCCGAAGTCATTCCGGGCGATCGAAGCAGCGCTCGCCCGTCATGACCTGGAATGGCCAGCGGGGGTTGCCCCGTCGACTGCTGCCAGTCTCACGTCCTGAATGGCGACACGCGGAGCGGGTGATCTCTCCCGTGCGTCTGAACCCCGAGAACATCGCTCACATTTCACTAGTGGAGACGATGAGGCCGGTTGTCTGTACCTCAAAGAGGTTTCATAACAAAGCCCACGGTCTCGCTTCGTGTTCAGTGCAGGGACATGGGTGACACTGCACGCGGTTACACTATACTCGCTCTTGGGAGCCGATCGAGCGGGACAAGGGTACAACGTCCTCTGTTTAAGAGTGTCGGCGGGCGACCGCGGGCGCCCCTTCTGAAGTATCCCCGGCCCGACCGGCCAGGACTATCCATGATCCACGTTATCGCCACCATTCAGCTCGCTCCCGGCACCCGGGAGGCATTCCTCGACGAGTTCCTCCGACTCACCCCGCTTGTTCGGGCCGAGTCTGGGTGCATCGAATACGGCGCGACGGTCGATGAGCCGACCTCCCACCATGCCCAGGAACTCGTCGGGGAGAATGCGGTCGTGGTGGTCGAGAAGTGGGCCGATGTCAGCGCCTTGACAGCCCACCTGCAAGCCCCCCACATGGCCGACTACAGGGTGCGTGTGAAGAATTTCATCCAGGGTGTAAAGCTCCGTGTCCTGCGTCCCGTTTGATCGACGAAGCGGGCTGACTCCAAACGTCCCGAGATTCCCACACTCCCCAAACCGGTCGGATTTGACGCCCGACCCGTTTCCCGGTAAACCTACCCCCGTTACCGGGGTCAGCCTGGCTCAATGACGAACCTGGAGGGAACCCCGGACTCGCCATCATCGCATGTTGCGGGGTCGGGATGTCCACACTGCTCATCACCGGTGGGTGCGGGTTTATCGGCTCGAACTTTATCCGCCACCTCCTCCACTCCGACCCCTCTGTCAGCGTCATCAATTTCGACAGCCTGACCTACGCCGGGAACCTGGCAAACCTCACCGACGTGTCCAGCCATCCGTTGTACACGTTCGTGAAGGGGGACATCACCAATCGCGAACAGGTCCGCGCAGCGATGGGCCGGGGCGTGACGGATGTCATCCACTTTGCTGCGGAGAGTCACGTCGACCGGAGCATTCAGGACTCCGGCCCATTTGTCCGAACGAACGTGATTGGCACCCAGATTCTGCTGGATGCGGCCCGCGAGTTCGGGGTGAAAAAGTATGTCCAGGTGTCGACCGACGAGGTGTACGGGAGCCTCGGCGCAGACGGGTTCTTTACCGAGGAGACGCCCCTCCACCCGAATAGTCCGTACTCCGCGAGCAAGGCCGGGGCGGATCTACTCGTCCAGGCCTACCAGCACACATTCGACCTGCCAGCGGTTATCACACGATGCTCGAACAACTACGGTCCGTATCAGTTCCCGGAGAAACTCATCCCGCTGTTCGTGACCAACCTCCTGCGCGACGAACCCGTTCCCGTGTATGGCGATGGGCAGCAGGTCCGGGACTGGATCCACGTCCTCGACCACTGTACCGGGGTTGAGGCAGCCTGGCGGCAAGGGAAGCCCGGAGAGGTTTACAACTTCGGTGGGCGATGCGAGAAGACGAACCTTGACCTGACGCACTTGCTCCTCGATTTACTCGGCAAGCCACAGACGCTGATCCGGTACGTGAAGGATCGCCCCGGGCATGATCGCCGCTACGCGATCGACTGTACGAAGGCCGAACGGGAACTTGGCTGGTCGCCGGCATGGACGTTCGACCGCGGCATCCGGGACACGATCCACTGGTACCAGGAGAACGAAGCCTGGGTGACCGGAATCAAGAATAAAGACTACCTGAGTTACTACGAGTCGCAATACGGACACTTTTCGTGAGAGAACCGAGGGCGTTGCCCGGGTTCCCTTTGCCAGCACGAAAAGCGAGCCTTCTCGTTCGGGGCGACACCATCTCCCTCGTTCCTACGCACTGCGGGCGAACAAGGGAAGAAGCTGATTCACCACAGAGTCATAGACTCGGGTTTCGGGTTGATTTTGCCTTGTTTTCCAAGGGGAGCGCGAAATCCAGGAGTCTCCGGGAGGCACAACCGAGGCTCCCAACGGGTGCTGAATCGAGCACACCCCTGGATTTCGAGGCGTTTCACTCCTCAACTAAGTCCGAAACGCGAGACAGAGGACACAGCGCGGCAGAGCCGCAATGGAATAGGAGATGGAGTATGGACACAAGCCTGAAGCGCCAGCGAAGGAAAAAGCTGTCCTTCGCTGGCGCTTCAGGCTTGTGGAAACTTGCCTGCCGAGGGATTAGCCGAAATCCTTGCAAACGCCGAGGTGAGTCGACGAAAATTTGCGCAGCTCGCAAAGAAATCGAGGGGTTGCTATACAGAGAAGATCAGAGCCTAACCCCCCAACCCCTTCCCTACCAGGAAAGGGGGAGCCAATCCCACGGGGGTGCTCTCCGCACGTCCTTATTTCGCTGTCACCTCCAGGGCAACGTCGTTGGTGCCGGCCTTGATGGTGACCTTCAGTGGCGTGGTCTTCGGGGTGGCGTATTGTTCAGGAAGCAGGGTTTTTGCGTTGGTCTCACCGTCATCGTAGCCCTTCCCGGTCTTCACCACGGTGACAATAAACTCCCCCGCCGGAGCCCCGTCGAATCGGCTGTAGGTGCTCACCTGGAACCGCCCAGCGGTGTCCGTCAGGCCATCAGAGATTGCGTTGAACTTCTCCGTCTCCTTGTTGAAGCGGTAAAACGCAACCGTCGCCCCGGCCAGCGGCTTGCCATCCAGTGTGAGCGTCCCGGTCACCGGGTACGTCGGCACCACTTTCCGCTTTGACCCCCCCTCCTCGGTGTCCGGGATGGTCAGGTCGGCCGGGAGGATACCATCGAGCAACACGTTGGCGATCAATGGCGTGTCCTTCTTCATCGTCACCCAGGCAATATGGTCGAACTCGCCGTACTCGTTGCCGCGGAGCCGGCTCCCGCCCCCGGTGGTTGCAAGCTGGAAGTACTTCATGCCGTTCCGCTCGTACATCTGATACCGGTGAACGTGCCCGCAGAACACCGTGTACTTCCGCCCAGCGAGGGCCTGCTCGACTTCCGCCCAGCCATTTTTCACGAGATCCTTGGCGGTCCAGATCGGCTTGTGGACGAACACAAAGGTCCACCGGACTCCAGAGTTGGCAGCGAGCGTCTTGCGGACGTACTCCCGCTGCTCAGGGTCAATGACGCTGATCGCATCCGGTGGGTTCTCGCTGCACAGTGAGAGGAAGAGAGTGTTCTTGTAGATGAAGTGGAAGTAGCGTTTCCCGTACCGCTCGCCCCACTTCTGGCCCTGGACCTTGTTCGGGATGTCATGGTTCCCGGGGGTGTAGAAGAACGGCATCTCGAACTTCTGGACGAACGCATCGAACTGGTTCCACTCGGCGGTGATGGTGTCTTCTTTCTGCGAGTATCCCTCGATCAGATCGCCAACGGACATCACGAATTGCGGCTGGAGGAGGTTCACCTGATAGACGGCCTTCGAGAACACTTTCTCCCGGTGTCCACCGGTGCGATCCGCGACGACGGCGAACTGGAACTGGTCGTCGGCGACGTTCAGTTTCAGGTTCGTCCACGGGTTTTTGTCCGCGGTCTCGATGCGCAGGTCCGGCGAGTCGGCCCGGGGGTCGGCAGCGGTCCGGGACTGGGACAGGTCAACAACCATTACCAGGAAGGCGAGTACCGATCCACCGAGCAACAACTTCTTCATGGCAGCGTCTCCAACAGGGGCAGCATGGTGAGATGAAGAAGAGGATACCCGAACCGCATGGGGGAAAAAGTCTTGACTCGCTCGTTCACAGATCTTTCACACAGTACGTGCCCCCTGCGACTCTCCGACCAGGCGATCCCGCTGTGGGAAATCCTCGCAAAACCGGTCAGGTCGGTAAAATGGGATCTGTCCGGAGGTGAGATCGCCACCGGACGTGAGGATTCGCGATGAGTGCCGCCCCCCTCCCCCCACGCACGATGACCGTCCCTGAGTTCCGCGCAACGAAGGAACGCGGGGACAAACTCGCTGTCGTGACGGCTTACGACTACACTTCGGCCCGTCTCACGGACGAGGCGGGGGTGGACGCGATCCTCGTCGGGGACTCGCTCGGGATGGTGGTGCAAGGGCACCCGACCTCCCTCCCGGTCACTCTTCACGACATGATCTACCACACTCGCTGCGTGGTCCGCGGAGCGCGGCGAGCCCTGGTGGTTGCGGATCTCCCCTTCCTCACGTATCAGGTGAGTCCGCGCCAAGCGGTCCGAAGTGCTGGTCGGCTGATGAAGGAGGCCGGCGCGCATGCGGTAAAACTGGAAGGTGGGGTCCGGATGGCGGGGACGATCCGGGCGGTGGTGGCGGCGGGAATCCCGGTGATGGGACACGTTGGCCTGACCCCGCAGTCGGTCCACCAGTTCGGCGGCTTCAAGGTCCAGCGGGACGAGGCCCAGTTACTGGCGGACATCCGGGCGGTGGAGGTGGCCGGAGCGTTTGCGGTCGTGGTCGAGAGCGTGCCAGCGGATATCGGAGCGCGGCTGACGCAGTCGGTGAGCATCCCCACGGTGGGGATCGGGGCGGGGGCGGGGTGCGATGCCCAGGTTCTGGTCTTTCACGACATGATGGGGCTCTTCACCGACTTCAAACCGAAGTTTGTCAAGCGGTACGTGGATCTCGGATCGCAGATCCGCACGGCTGTCGAAACCTACTGCCGGGAGGTCCGCGACGGCTCCTTCCCGGGTCCGGAGCACAGTTTTCGCTGAGGACGGCGGATGCTGACGGAGAGTTTTGACCCACGGGCCACGCGATGAAACTTCTGCTCTTCAGCGATCTTCATTGCGATCATGCGGCGGCCGTCTCCCTGGCCCGCCGCGCGACCGGGGTCGACATTCTGGTTGGGGCCGGTGACTTCACGAACCTCCGCAATCGCGACCACCTGCCCGATTGCCTCGACGTCCTGTGGGCCACCGGGAAACCCACCATCCTCGTTGCCGGGAATAACGAATCGACCGACGAACTGGTGGCCTACTGCCGCGACTGGTCGGCGGCTCATGTCCTGCACGGATCGGGGGTTGAGGCTGGTGGGATGACGTTCTTCGGTGTCGGAGGGGGCATCCCGATCACTCCATTCGGATCGTGGAGCTACGATTTTGACGAAGATCAGGCAGCAGGGTTATTTGCAGGGTGCCCGGCCGGGTGCGTTCTGGTCACGCACTCGCCGCCGAAAGGTGTGGGCGATGTCTCGGGTCGGGGGGCGAGCATCGGGAGTACGGCTATCCGCGACGCGATCCGACGGGTTCGCCCGCGGTTGGTGGTGTGCGGACATGTCCACGCGAGCGGCGGCCAGACCGGATACCTCGACGGCATCCCGGTTGTGAACGCCGGTCCAGGTGGGGTAGAATGGGAACTGTGAGGGCCAACGACGGGTATCAGCCGGGCGCGGGAGGCGGACCGGTTTTGACAGCCCCGTCCCACAGGTTGACGCACCCCCTTGCGGCCCCTAGAAATGCAGAGTCCTGGTGCCGGTCGCGCGTTGGCCCTGTCGTCTAGAGGCCTAGGACACTGCCCTTTCAAGGCAGTAACCGGGGTTCGAATCCCCGCAGGGTCATTGGAACGTCAGGACTGGATGGGACAGGAGCGGACCTTTCGGCCCCACCACCTCTTGACCCGGCCTAAGGACCACCGGAGAAAAACCCCTCGACTGCAAGGCAGTGGGGAGTCAAACTGCCCTCCGACTCCCCCTTCCTTCTCAGGAAAGGGGGTCCGGGGGTTGGGTTTTGACCGCTCATCAGTATCAACCGGGCTGAAATTCGACATCTGGCGGGTGTGAGCTAGGCTTGTGCGATTCGTCCGCACTCGCCGGAGTCACCCGATGGTTTGCATCCGCCGGCTCGCTGGCTTCACCCTCGTTCTCGCTGCCGGCCTGACCGCCGGATGTGCCTCTCAGAGCCCGACGCCCGAGGCCGACCCCACCCCGCCGACGGTCGGCACCCCGGCAGGCCCTGCTGGTCCAACAGATCCCGCCAGCACAATCGGGATCGTCCCGGACCCCGCGGGTGGTCTGATCCGCGGGGGTCAGGGTGAGGCCCCACCACCACCGAAGCCGGGCGAAATCCTTCTTCCCAAAGCCGGGGGGGTGTGGCCGTGGAACCTCAATCCCGCCCCCGCCCCCCGGCCAGCAACCCCGGTCAGTTTCCCGGACGAAACGGACCCCGTTGCTGGGCTCGTGGTTCGACCAGAGGTCGACCGAGCGGTCGTTGCCATCCGGCCTCTCTGGAAAACGGTCGGCGACCCGCAAAAGACCCGGTTTCTCTGGTGTGACACGGCTGCTGGCATTGTCCTCGCTCAGTGGGATGTGCCAGACCTTTGGGTGCCGCTTGGGCTCAGTCCCGACGGGCGTCGATTCCTCGTCCGGCGCGATGGCCCGAACGGTCGTCATATCCTCGCTGTCTGGACTGTGACGTCCGAAAACACCATCCAACGGAAAGCATTCAATCCCCACGATCCGCCCGGGGACGGCCTGACTGGCATCCCGGACCTGGCTGACGGAACCAACGACAAATCCCGTGACGTGGTCTGGGCTGCCTGGGTTGGGCCGGACCGGATCGTGTCGTCATCGCATCCCGGGCAGCTCCGCGTGTTCGATGCAGACACTTTCAAGCAAATGGGATCGATCGACGCCGCTCCCGGGCGACCAACCCTCACTCCGGATGGGTCGAAGGTCGCGTTTCTGGTCGGCGATGGGGTGGCCCTCCTCGATCCGGCTGATTGCACTGTCGTGGGTGCCCGTCGGACCGGTCAACCACCCGAACCCGCAGCCCTGGCGTTCAGTCCCGACGGGAAAATGCTGGCGATCGGTGGCGTGGACCGGACAATCTTCCTCGACATGCAAGCCGGAGATGTGTGGGAGACGATGTACCCCCGCAACAGCCCCGCCCCGAAAGAAGTCTCAGCGACGTTTGGGTGGGCCGGGACAAAGCACCTGTTCGTCGATCAGTTCCTGTACGACCTGGAGACCCCGATCCCGATCTGGAACTACACCGGTGTGGACCAGACCCGCTGCGTGGGCCGGCAGACGTGGGCCGTGGTGAAGAAAGTGGGAACGGTCACCACGCTGCGGCCATTCGAGCTTCCACATCAGGTGGTCGCTGCCAGGGTTGCAGACGAAATCGCCAAACCGGGAGTGTTCACCCTTCGCCCCGGGGATGGAATCCGGATCGACGCCTCCGCCATCCCCGAGGACCGACGGGCCGAAGTCGTTGCGGATTTACAAAATCGACTCCGGACGATCGGCTACCGGGCCGACCCAACCGGGACCGCCGTTGTGATCGCGTCTCTCGATGAACCGACCCAGGCGACCGCAAGCTACATGGGGCACAAGCCGATCTCGTATATCCGCCAGCCAGCCCGGCTGAAGCTGGTGAAGGATGGGAAGGTGTTGTGGCAGCAAGCCTGGACGAATGACCCCCCGTTCCTGGTCCACTACTCGACCCAGACGACGCTCGCGGAACACCTCTGGAACACTGGCTACGGCAAACCGAACTACCGGATCTACTCATCCGCCCCGATCCCAAGTCTGTTCCGTGGCCCGAAGTCGCCGCCCAGCGCGTTCGGCTCGTCCGAACTCCAGCCGACCGGAATCAAGGACCGGCGGTGAGGACAACGTGGACGAGATCACCCGCCTGGAGGAGGTCCGATCCGGGAGGGTGAAGACAGCCCCGTGGGCCAAGGTCCACAAGCGACTCCTGGAAAACGCTGTTGGCGACTCGGGTTGACTACCACGGATCGTGTCAGCATCAACTCGGCGGTTCGAGCAGCGGACCGCGGAGCGGGACGGGAAACTCGGCCCACGAAGCCTGGTACGTCGCCTCGAGTGGGCACGGAACATACCGATCCGCGGTCAGGAAGATGGGCATATCCGGAAGCACGTCGCCGACGCCAACCGGCTCGATATACCCAGTGATCGTGCCGCCGGCCGAGTAGGCTGCGAGGGTAAGCGGTTTGTCGGCCGGCAGCTCGAAGTCCTCGTCCTTGAGGCGGTCCCAGATCAATTTGTGGATGCCCTGCGGATCCCGCTTCGAGGGCGGGAACAGATCGACGATCAGCAGGTGGATCCCAGCACGGAGCAACTGTACCGCCTTCCGTACGAACGACCTCACCGCGTGCCGGCTCGACTTGTTTCCGGGCGACACGATCTCGATGACCGCGACGACGTCCCCATCCGGGTGGCGGACGGTGATACGGTCGGTCTTATCGGCGTACGACGACATCTCGGATCGGACGACGAACCGGGCGGTCGGGGCGACGAGGACGGTGTCTCCGCCCGGCGACATCGCGGGCTTGACAGGCAGTTCGAGCGCCACCACATCCGGTTCGGGGCCGCCGGTGATCTGCTCACGCATCGCAAAGTAGCCGGGTGGCAGGAGGCCGGCGTTCAGCGCCTCCCGGATCCGACCGATCCATGTTTGGTGGAAGTCGTGGAAGCGGTTCGCACGGACGCAGGTCCAGTCATGAATCGGCATTGGCCGTCCTCCGTGGGGGCGTGGGGTATTTTACCACGGCCCGTGGCATCGGTGCGATGTCCGAGCACTTTGCCCGCTCGGCCCGACACATCGACGCTGCGGGCTTGCGGAGTTTGTCGTCCACATGCGGCAGCAAGCCGATTCTGTCGGCGACTTCGCCCGAGTCAAGAAGTCGGTGTCGGGCCGATAACAGGCAGTGGGGGGAATTCGATCCCCCGGTAAATCTCGGCCAATGGAACCACGGCCGATACTGTGGCCAGAGTCAGGGAGGCACCCAACCCGACGAAATCCACCTGGCCCCAGGAGGCATCAGCCTGTCGGACGTATCGCTCAACCAGTGGCTCGTCCTGAGCCACGAGGACATACTCCATCACGGATGGGAGTTGTTTGTAGTGGCGAAATTTGGTGGTTCGGTCGTACCGCTCGGTGGAGGGGGAAAGCACCTCAATGACGACCTTCGGGTTGACCAGGGTGTCGCGGTTTTCGGGTGCGTACTCGGCTGGCCCACAGACGATCAGGAGATCTGGGTACGTGTACAACCCGGTCCGATCTACCTTGACCCGCTGGTCGGCGACGAAGACCTCACACGAGCTGCCCTGGAGACGGGCGTACAGCGTGCCGATCATGTTACGTGTGATGATGTTATGTTCCCGACTGGCACCGGCCATGGCGAACATTTCGCCATCGTAGAACTCGCTCCGCCGTTCGGCCTTCTCCTCAAGGGCGAAGTATTCGGCGACGGTCAACTTGCGGGGCTTTGGGACGGCACTCATTGGTTTGCCTCGTCGACGTGGAAAGAGACCTTCAGTGGAGGCGGAAATGAGACTCGCCCACGTCCGACCTTCTGCTCGACGAGGGCATAGTAGTCCTTGAGGAGCAGGCCACCGCTGAGCGGGTCCTTGATACGAACACTCCAACTCCGGTGGAATTCGTGGAACAACCCTGATTGCACTCGGGTCCAGTCGTGAATTGGATGATGGCACCTCCCGCTGCTATCGTACCCTGTCAAACCGGGCGAGTCACCGCTTCTTCTCCCGTGGCATCGGTGCCACATCCGAGTATTTCGCCCGCTCGGCCCCACCACTTCGTCACCTCGTCCGGCTTAATCGTTGTAGTGTGCGGCAATTTTGCTGTTCTCTCTTCGCGTGAAGAGATAGTATCAGGTCGATGTTGCCCGCTTTTCCCGATCTGACGACCTACGACGAGGCCGCACGCTATCTGCTGGTGCGAGCCGGCGCGACGCTACTTGAGTGGCTACTCCGACTGGATCCCAGCCAAGTCCGCTTTGAGGGATGGCTTCAGAGCCAGTTGACATTGCCGGGCGTGAAACAACGGTTATGCGACGGTATCGCACGCCTGGCCGACCTCGAGCGCGGCGGAACGCCGTTTGCCGCCCTGGTCGAGATCCAGACCCGACCGGATGTGACCATGCCCGGACGCTTGCTGCTGGCTGGCGGTCTGTGTTCGTTGCTCCTGAAGCCCACGCCTCTACCCGGCGACCGCTACGAACTGACCGCCATCGTAATCAACTTGACTGGCACGGGTCGTTCCGCCCGGCGCATGGTCCTGGGTGACACGCAGTGGACTCTGGTGCCCTGCGAGGTGGACGTGGAAGCCCTCGAGGCGAGTGCCCTCCTCGAAGAGATCGCGGCGGGGAAGGTGCCGCGAGAGTTACTGGCTCTGATTCCGCTGATGAAACGCGGAGCGGAAGATGCTATCATCGCGCGATGGCTGGAGGTCGCGGGTAGCGATCCCGACGCGGGGAGACGCGGCGATTACTCGCTGGCGTTGGTATTCTCCGAGGCGGTACGTTGCCGCGACAAGTGGGAAATCGCTCTCAAGGGGTTCAATATGATCGAATCACCACTGGTTCGGGAATGGAAAGACGCCGCAAGGATCGAGGGGAAAATCGAGGGGAAAATCGAGGGGAAAATCGAGACCAAGATCGATTGGCTACTGCGTGTGGTGAGAGGGAGGTACAAGGGTGAGGCGGAACCGCTCAGCGAGGGTATTCGTGCGTGTCGTGATCCCGAGACGCTGGACCGCTGGCTGGATGTCGCACTTGCGGTCGAGGCCCTGGCGGAGTTCCGCAAGCAAACCGGATTGTGAACGGGTGGTCGCGGAAACGTGGCACCACCTCCAAGACACTCGACCCCAGGTCGGTAAGGGTCGGAGCAACCGTTCGATCCACCTGTTTCGGGTCCGTCCCGATCGGTCACTTCTTCTCGCGCGGCATCGGTGCGACCGGTGGCGGGTACTTCGCCCGCTCGGCTCGCCACTTCGTCACCTCGTCCGGCTTGTTCGTCACGATGTACAACTCGATCAGCTGATCGAGGGCTTCGGGGAGGCGAACCTGGCCCTGTGGCGGGATTGTTTTCATCCGCTATTTCCTCCCCTCGTGGTCGGTTACGATAGAAGACAGCACAGGGAGCGTTTGTCATGGCGGAGGCAGTCGAACCCATCGGTTGGGAGCGAGCGCTCATGGCGGCGGAAAAGGTCAAGGAGCGGCTCCGCAGAGCGACCCGCGCGCTTGACGCGGCCGGCGTGCCTTACGCCGTCGCCGGTGGCAACGCTGTTGCCGAGTGGGTCGGTCGGGTTGATGAGGACGCTGTCCGCAACACGCGAGATGTCGACCTCCTGGTCCGGCGTGGCGACCTCCAGGCCGTCCGGGCCGCGCTCGAAGCTGTCGGCTTTGTCTATCATCAACTCCTCGACATCGATCTGTTCATCGACGGCCCGCAAGGCAAATCGAGCGGCGGAATCCATCTGCTGTTCGCTGGTGAAAAAGTTCGGCAAGACGACGACCACACGTTGCCGGCTCTCGAAGAATCGGAACCCGCGAGCGAATTCCAGGTGGCCAACCTCGACGCAGTGGTACGGATGAAGTTGACCGACTGGCGTGACAAGGATCGCACGCACCTTCGCGATTTGATCGGCGTCGGCCTTCTGGACACCACCTGGCCCGGCCGGTTGCCGCCCCCGCTCGGAGCCCGTTTGCAACAGTTGCTCGATGACCCGAACGGGTGGTAGCGGTCACTTCTTCTCCCGCGGCGGAGCGACATCCGGGTACTTCGCCCGCTTGGTCTCCTTGCCTCGAACGAACTCCTGCCGACTGGGATCAAGGACCGGCAATGAGAACACTAGTCTGGCCAGTCGGGAGATAAGTGGTGTGTGAGAGCAGGCTCAACCCTCACTCGCCTCTCCTGAGGAGACGGAGATCCGCCTCGGCTTGTTCCAACGCTGCGATGGCGGTCTTCAAATCTGGGACCAGCATCTGTAGTTTTGCCCGACACGCCGGCTCAAGGGATTCGAGTTCAATCAACCCGCGATCCAATTCAGTCAGAAACTGTTGCTGCTGTGCTCGGAACCGAACCACTGTTGCCTTTTGTTCGCCGGGGGAGATAGCCGCCGCGGGATCAAACCGGAACGTGGCGAGTACCGCTGCCTTCCATGTCATCAAATTACGGGTGAGGGCATCGCCGAATCCCTTGATTTGGTGGATCTTGTCCCACTCGACATCTGCCGCTGTGATCACGTTAAACGAAGCGAGGATTCGCTTCCGAGACCCACCAATATTCGGGATCTCGGCGTCGGTGAGCAGATGGAATCGAAGGTGTCGTTGACGGGCGATCGCCTCTGCGTTCTCAGTGAGCCGCTTCAATTCAGCTTGGAACGTGACTGCTAGACCACGGCATTCGTCGATCCTACGATGCACCCACCGACTCAACTCCGCGTGGTGGCGAAGATAAGCGTGAACGCACCTATCCCATTCGCCCTCGATCACTTCCAAGTCCTGAACGGCATGAGTACGAGCTCGACGTCTGCGCCGGAGTTCCCGTCGCCGAGGTGATCGAGATAGTAGAATCCAAAACCATATTCCAAATATGATTGATCCCAATAAAGCAATAACAAAAAAGAATTTACGAATAAATCCAAGTGGCATGGCAAGAATACAAAATGCAGTTGCAATACCGAGGACGAGAGTAATATTCTGATGTTCTTCTAACACATCCGTCAGCGGTTCGGGTTCAGGCGGAACCTGCGGTGCGAACCGATTCCGATCATATCGAAACTCGGTTGGCCGGAGCGTAGCCAGTCGCCGTAACACTTCCTGCAGTTTCGCGTCGTCTACAGTGAAAGTGCCGATTCCAGGAGCAACCCCGAAGAAGTATTCGGGTCCGCCCTTTGCTGCTAACCGACACCACACGCACCCCTTTGCCCCCCGCCAATACCTGTGTCCTGGGTCTGCCGCACATTCAACGGAACTCTGTTCCAACTGCCGCAGCACCGGTAACCACTCGCCAGGGCGTGGGCGAGTGCCTGACTCACTTCCTCGCTCAAATGCCCGCCGAAATAGCGTACCCACTTCGGGAGGAATGTCCTCGAACGTTGGTGTGTGCGGTGGCGGTGCCATACCCCAGGAATGTGCCATCGGTCCTTGGGCGAACCGGAACTCGGTGATCAATT
Source organism: Gemmataceae bacterium (assembly GCA_003136315.1). Taxonomy (GTDB): domain Bacteria; phylum Planctomycetota; class Planctomycetia; order Gemmatales; family Gemmataceae; genus Urbifossiella. The sequence goes on from PLDW01000137.1 coordinate 35,185, forward strand.
GCACGAACCCTGGGTCGCCCGCTCCTTCATAGACACCCTGATAGGGGTGCCGTCCAACAAATAATAATTGAAAAATAAGAACAGCTAATCCAAATCGATCGTGATTTTCTGTTCGTACCACACTACGGAAATGCTTTCCTTGCAACTCTGGCGGGGTGTAATGCTCCACCCCCACTTCGCACAGATACTGTTTGCCGTTCGCTCGTACTTGGAATGAGTCGCAGTCGATCAGCCGCACCAGAGCCTGTGCCGATACCTGGGCATTCTTCATATTGACGTCGGCGACGAGACACCCAGCCTTATGAACCTCATCAAACGCAGCGGCCAAGTTCGCAGCCGCCCGCACCTGGAACGTCCATCCGGCACGAGGGAACGCCTTCAACCGCTCGGCCGGGTTGTAGAGTTGCCATATCTCCTGATACCCCACAAGGCGGGGCATGACGAAACCGACCACACGCCGCGTGTTGGCATGGAGTAGCAGCTCGGTCGGCCACGCTGCCACCGTCAGTAACTGCGGGTTGGCCAACGCGATGAGAGCCGTCAGCTTCTCAACCTTCTGGGTATCCGGCTGGTGGCGATCATTGTAGACCTTCGCGACACGGTTCGGATCATTCAGCAGTGCGTAAACGTCCCCTTCGCCGCCAGAACCCAATAGGCGATCAAGTGGGAACGGCCGACCGTTTGCGTCAGTGAGTCGGGGCGGAGTCATGTGCAGCGCGACGGATAGCGAGAACGAGAGTCTTGTCGTCGTCGGTCCGCTCGTTCACGCGGGGGGAGTCGAGGAATAGACGGAACGGTTCCCGTAAGGGTTCCGGGTTGGGTTCAATGCGGAGCGGTCGGAACAACGGTCGGAAGAACTCCAGGTGAGGAGCTTTCGCGGCGAAATCTAAGGCCAACCGTTGCAGTCCATCGGTCAATACGGCGAGTTCGGTGATCCGTTCAGAACGCATTTCAACTTGGATGGCGTGAGCGAACTGGTCATCCGTGAGAAAATCAGTGGCGTTCGCGTACTCAGCCGGTTCCGGCCAGAACACTGTGCCGTATTCCGGGTCGGAACCGATCACAATGGCCCCGTCCCCCAATTGTGCAAACGTGGCGGACTCCGGGCCGACGATGGCGAGCAATGCGGTACACGCTAAGTCCCGTGGACGAATTCCCCGGGTATCGGCTACGGCGATCAGTTCGCTCCGCACTCCCGTAAACAATCCTATGATCCCATCACGGGTGAACAACGCATCCGGTTCGAGTGTTTCGACTCGCCGGACAAGCTCTTCACAGGTGATTGTTGCCCCTACTTCCGCATGGGATGCACTACCCGCACCGTCTGCTACTGCTACCACCAGCCACTCGGCAGATGGTCCGAACGCACGAATTTTGAACGCATCCTGACAAGGGGTACTCCGCATACGATGCGAGGTGCCGATCATGCTATCGCCAAGCACGCTCCAGCTCATGACCGCCTCACAGACTAGCCCAACCCGTCGGAGGAGTCAGCTTCACTTGGTCTTCCTGGCCAGGATTGGAGTGTGACACACTCCGCTGAGATTGTGACAGCCACTGAAACATTTCGCGGAAGCTGTAGCCTTTCAACTTCAGAGGCACCCGTTTCGGGGAGCAAATTTGTCGGAGTATGTCGAAATTCGCCCCTTCAACACCGACAGCAAAAAAGGCGAACTGCTTCTTCTCTTCACCCTCGTGAACTTTCGCTGCTGCCATCGGCCAGGCGTCGTCACGGTCCGGTGCCCCATCGGTGACGAAGAAAATCCACGGTCGGTAGTAGTGCAGTCCATTTTGCTTGTACAACTTCTTCCGTTCGGTGACGGCTTTGATCGCCTGTAGGATCGCTGCTCCCATCGGCGTTTCTCCACTAGCGACGAGCGTCGGCGGTGTGAACTGAGCGGCCGTGACGAACGGGCAGACGGTCTGCACCGTTCCACCAAATGTGATCACTGATACCTCAACCCGCTGAGCCGCAAGCGAATCGCCGTTCAGGTCAGCCTGATAGGCTTTTAAACCTTCGTTCACCTCATCGATACGAGTCACTCCACCGGAAACGACGCGGTAAGTCTGACCATCGACCTGTCTGGTCTGCCCGAGATCCTGGCCCGCGTCACGGACGATCTCAGCCATCGAGCCAGACGTGTCCAGCAGCAAGACGCATGGGCAGCGGGGTTCCGGGTTGGACGCGAGGCCAATGTCCCCGAACGGTACTTGTTCGGCCATGAACGACTCCGAAGCAGTCTGTTGGAAAGAACTTCATGTTGGATGAGTCTACCGCGCCCGCTGACGATATGAAAGAGTCAATCATGCGTGTAGGGCAGCCCCGCCCCATCGGGCCTGAACCCGGAGAGAGGCTTCCACCTTTCGGCACACTGCCCCTTCCCCCCAATCCCAGCCCGGATTTGCTTTCTACCCCTTCCCCCAATGGCTCTTTGGCTTACCCTGCCTCAATGACCTACGACGAGGCCATCGCGTTCTGGTATGGGCGCATCAATTACGAGGTTCGGGCCACCGGGACCGAGGATCAGAAACTGGAGCGGTTCGCGGCTTCGAGGAGGCGGGCCAGATGGGACATGTCCGGATCGTCTCGTTGCCGCTGAATGCGCCCTCGTGGTATGGTAGAATCTCTGTGGAGGGCGACCCATGCCACTGCGCGACCACTTCCGTTCCCCCGTGAATGACAGACACACCTGGGATGCACTTCACGCCATGTGGCCCGGCAACATCGTCCGCCAGCTCTTCGACATTCTCCCGGCGGGATACGTGTCCGCGCCCGGCGTTCATTTCGGCAAAGACTTCGAGATCGACGTCTCCGCGTTCGAGGTCGATGAACCGCCGACAAGCGGACCCATCGCGGATACCAGCGACGGCGGAGTCGCTACCGCGGAGGCTTCGTCGCCCACGATGACCCTCGAAACCGACCTGTCTGATCAGGACGAGTTCGAGGTTCGGGTGTACGACTCCGAGCGCGGCCGGGAGCTGGTCGCGGCGATCGAGATCGTCAGCCCGTCGAACAAGGACCGGCCCGAGAACCGGCGAGCGTTCGTGGCCAAGATCGCGGCCCTGCTCCGGAAGGATATCTGCGTCTCGGTCGTCGATCTGGTGACAATTCGCCAGTTCAACTTGTGCGCTGATCTGCTCGAACTGATCGGCGGGGCCGACTCACAACTTGTCCCGACCCCGCCGCACCTGTACGCGGTTACACTCCGGTCCCGCAAGCGGCCGAAACGCCTGACCCTGCTCGATGCCTGGTTCTACCCCATGACCGTGGGCCAACCGCTGCCCACCCTGCCGATCTGGCTGACATCCGACCTCCGCATCCTGCTCCCTCTCGAATCGGGCTACGAGGATACCTGCCGGCTGCTGCGGATCGCGTGACGAAAGCAGGTCGGCGGCTGCCTGGGCCGCTTCCACGAGTTGGGAGACAGGGGTCACGAGGTGACTGTCGGTTTACGATGGGCGAGTGCCTGATCGCGGACTCGACGCAACACCGCATGGAGTCGCTGAGAAACCGTATCCAGATTCGACAAGGCTGTCGCGTTCGGGTCGATCGTCAGTTCTCGACCGATCAACACACCGAACTGCCAGGCGTTACCGTTGGTGGTGATGCCGTAGATCGGCAGGTCCGGTGCTTCGTTGAGCTTCTGGGCGGCAAGCATCGCTGCGGAACATTGACCCCAGGCTCGCTCGAAATCGTCCAGCTTCGCCTCGGTAATCAGCAGGTAAGGGATATCCGGGATGGTCTGACCGTATTCGGAAACTTTGCAGATGAAATAGTCTGGAGTACCCGTGAGGTCATCGTCGAAGGTCAATCCTTCGTGGGTGAAGAGTGCCAGGTCGTCGACATAGGGTTTCCAAACTTCACGCAAGATCGGAAAGAGCAGAACCTCGCCGGTGCCGATTTCGGATCGCCCAATCGGTAACTTCCGCTGATTGAAGGCCAGTTCCTGCCGAAAATAATCAACGGCCCGGGGAAAAGCTA
>PLDW01000081.1 GCA_003136315.1 Gemmataceae bacterium
ATAGGAACGCGCTGAGGCTGTCACATCTGCGTTAAGACGATTGGACGTAGACATGGGAGGCGAGGCTCCTGCCTAGCTTACCAGCCTTACGCTCGGCAGTAGCCTCGCCCTCCCATTTGCATGTCTGACCGTCTTTTCCGTAGATGCGACAGCCTCTGCGGGTTCCTGTATCAGTGCGCCCTGCCACTTCTGGTTCTCCCACATTACCCATTCCCGGACACTCCGGGGACCAAGGTCGAGCCCGGTCAGACCGCACAAGCCGGGGGAGGGCCGAGGGGCTGGTCGGAGGGGCAGGAAAGGCAAGGGGAAGGAGAAGACGTAAGCCGAAGCACCAGATTGGACAACCGGCCCGCCGCGTGTTCTCCTTCGCTCCTTCCCATCCTCGTCCGTGTCGGGTACTCTGTTTGATGTTGTGGCTCCACGGTTCGCCGGCCGGTTGGCCGTGTTACCCCTCCCCATGATTTGCCCCGATGTCGTCCCCCACCCCATCCGAGTATCAGACCCGTCGAGACCGGATCGACCCCCAACTCCAGGCCCGGGGGTGGGTCATCGCTCCCGGCGACACGCCGCCCGTTCCGTTGCCTTTCGCCTCCTGCGCCCTGACCGAGTACCCGACCACCAATGGCCCAGCCGACTACGCCCTCGGTGATACTGGCCAGCTCGTCGGAATCGTCGAGGCGAAGAAACTCTCTGTGAGCCCGCAGGGGGTTCTCACACAGGCCGAGCGGTATGCCCGGGGGGTGGCCAATAGCCCCTTCGACTTCCGCGGGTTGCGGGTTCCCTTCCTGTACTCCACCAACGGCGAGGTGATTTGGTTCCACGATGTCCGCGACCCTCTCGACCTGTCCCGACGGATCAAGCAGTTCCACACCCCGGCCGCCCTCCGGGAGATCCTCGGCCGGGACTTCCCCCAGGCGTGTGCATGGTTCGCAGCGAACCCGAACAACCACCACCGGCTGCGGGAATACCAGCGCGATGCAAATACCGCCGTCGAGGATGCGATCACCCGCCGAAAGCGGAACATGCTTCTCGCAATGGCCACAGGCACCGGGAAGACGTTCACCCTGGTCAACCAGATTTACCGGTTGCTCCGGTCCGGGGTGGCCCGGCGCGTCCTCTTCCTGGTCGATCGGCGAGCGCTGGCGGCCCAGGCGGTCCGGGCGTTCTCAGCATTCGAGCCCGAGCCGAACCAGAAGTTTGATTCGGTGTACGAGGTGTATAGCCAGAGATTCCGCCGGGACGACCTCGGCGACGACGAACCCTTCGACCCGAAAGAGATGCCCCGAGAATATCTACTCGCTCCCGGACCCAAGCACACGTTCGTTTACGTTTGCACCATTCAGCGAATGGCAATCAACCTGTTTGGCCGCGGGGCCGTATGGTCTGGCGAGGGGGACGAGATCGAAGACGATGCGACCCAGTTGGACATCCCGATCCATGCCTTCGATGTGATCATTGCCGACGAGTGCCACCGTGGCTACACGACCGCCGAGCAATCCCACTGGCGGAACACCCTCGACCACTTCGACGCGATCAAGATCGGGCTGACCGCCACCCCGGCCGCCCACACGAAGGCATACTTCACCGATGTCGTGTACCGGTACGAATACGCTCGGGCCGTCCGGGAGGGGCATCTGGTCGATTACGATGTGGTGAAGCTGAAATCGAACATCCGTGTTGAGGGGGTGTTCCTCCAAGAAGGGGAGACGGTCGATTACGTCGATCCGGAGACCGGCAACGAAAGCCGGGACCACCTCGAAGACCAGCGGACCTTCGAGACCACGGATATCGAGAAGACGGTCACCTCACCGGACTCGAATCGGAAGATTCTGGCCGAGATCAAGAAATACGCCGATGACCACGAAGCCAAGTACGGGAGGTTCCCGAAGACTCTGATTTTCGCAGCGAACGACGTGCAACACACCTCCCACGCCGACGAGTTGGTTGACCTGGCCCGCAAGCTGTTCGGGCGTGGGGATTCGTTCGTCCAGAAGATCACCGGGAATGCGAACGTCGACCGCCCCCTCCAGCGGATTCGGGAGTTCCGCAACCGGCCGAACCCTGGGATTGTGGTATCCGTCGACCTGATGAGTACCGGTGTCGATATCCCGGACCTGGAGTACATCGTTTTCCTTCGCCCGATCAAGTCCCGCATCCTGTTCGAGCAGATGATCGGCCGGGGCACCCGAAAAGGCGAGAAGTACCCGGACAAGTCGCACTTCGTTGTCTTCGATTGCTTCGACGGGACACTACTAGAGTATTTCCGGAACTCGACCGGGGTGACTGCCGAGCCCCCGGAGAAGCCAAACCGGACAATCGAGCAAGTCATCAACGACATCTGGGCCAACCGAGACCGGGAGTACAACACCCGTTGCCTCGTCCGCCGACTCCAGCGGATCGAGAAGGAAATGAGCGGGGACGCCCGCGACCTGTTCGCCGCCTTCGGGTTGCCGGGCGGGGACGTGGGGAAGTATGCGGCCGGGTTGCCCGGTGCCCTGAAGCACGACTTCGCAGCGGAGATGAAGCGGCTACGAGATCCCGCGTTCCAGCAGTTACTCGTGAACTACCCCCGGCGGCAGAAAGTGTTTGTCCGGGCAATCGAGAACGAGGACACCGTCTCCTCGGAATACCTCGTCCGGGACGGGGCCGGGAAGGAGTACAAGCCGGGCGACTACCTCGACCTGTTCGCCCGGTTCGTGAAAGAGAACGCCGAGCAAGTCGAGGCAATCCGCATCTTGCTCGACAAGCCGAAGGGATGGGGGACCGCAGCCCTGACCGAGTTGCGTGCCAAGCTGAAGGCGACCCCCGAGCAGTTCACCGTCGAGAAACTTCAGGCCGTTCATCAGGCCAAGTATCAGAAGGCGCTGGTCGATATCATCTCGATGGTAAAGCACGCGGCCAAGGAAACCGAGCCCTTGCTCACTGCCGAGGAGCGGGTCGGCCGGGCGTTCGATGCGCTCTCCACCGGTCGCACATTCACCCCGCCTCAACACCAGTGGCTCGACCGTATCCGCGGCCATCTGATCGCGAATCTGTCGATCGGCCAGGACGATTTTGAGAACGTCCCGGTCCTGTTCGATGCCGGGGGGTGGAAACCCGCAGACCGAGCGTTCGGGGGGCAACTCGGCGAGTTGCTTGGTATCATTAACGAGGCATTAGCAGCGTGATGCCAGGGGAAAAACGAAGCATCAAGAGAGGGGTTTAGTCATGAGAAAACGGCTGCAATGGCTCAGGGACTGGCTGTCAATTGGGGGAGAATGTCTGCGAAGAAACGGGAACGCGGTTTCGATCATCGGGGGGTTCGTGCTCTTTATCAGTTGGTTCCTGGATAAAAACATTGCCGAGGGGTTCGGGGAAGAGAAAATCCGATTCGAGCGACTGCAATCAGACTATAATTTACTCGATAGACATATAACAATTTCGGGTAATCTCGATGATACCTATTTTCATATACTGGGTCAGACACCAACCCCTCCATTTGACAAGGGCAAGGACAAGGACAAATACCGAGAGATCATCAAGACCCAAGCCGACGCTTTCGCCTACCAGAATCGGTTCGCCGCAATGGAGTACATTCAACCCCTCGCCGTCGCCCTCTCCGACTCGTGGTTCGGGCCGAAGTACGTTTCGGAGTTGGATCTGGAGCCAGATTCCGAGCCGAAATGTGAGACGTACAAACTGATCTCCGACGTGACAGCGAAAGCCCGTAATGCGTGGACCGAGCTGAAGGGGCCGAAAGATGAGAGGAAGAAACAATTCTCCGACTACATGAAAAGCGCTAATGAGGCGATTGATCTGGCGACGGGCAAGGGGGCTGCAAACCCAGAGGCCAAGGATCGCGCGATTGCAGCAGCCCAATGTCTTGCCCAGTTCATAAAACACAAGATCGAGCCACAATTCGCGGAAACAAGCGAGTCGAATAGCCCTGGAAAGAATATCGATGATATCCTTGGTATCACAAAAGTTAAAATTCGCTATCTTGGCAATTCACAAAAGATGTATATTCGTTTAAGTTATAGTTTATACGCATTTGGTACTGTCTTAGTGCTATTCGGTCAGTTTGTCGAGCGGTTCCGACGGCCGGGCTTACCGGAGGCGGTCGCCGCCGGGGTGGCAGCAGCCGTTACCCCTTCAGTGGTCAACGCGGCTCTGCCTGCGAAGTCGGACTCCGCCAAGATCGCCAACTTGATCCAGTGCGTCGTTGCTGATGACGTGCGGGGCAATCTGACCCGCGAAGTACGCCGCGCGGGTTCTGCGGCCGTGAGTGCGGCCGCAATCGCTGCTGTCGACCCGCTCAGAGTGAAAAGTGCATTGGTCACCGGTGGGGCGTTCCCCGGGCCTCTGGCTCCGCCCATCGACAATGCGATTGACCTCGCTTTCCAGGAGTTGGTTCCGCTCGCCGTCACTACGGCAGTTGCTGGGAGTTTCCGCTGATCCTGCTACCGATATCTCGCCCCTGTTCCCTCATTGGCATGTGCAACTTATGTCCGACATCGTCCAAAAACTCTGGGGCTTCTGCCACCACCTCCGACACGACGGGATCGACTACGGCGAGTACATCGAGCAGATCACGTACCTGTTGTTCCTCAAGATGGCCGACGAGCGGGCCATCGCGCTGGCCGCTGTGCCCTATGAGGACGAGGAAGGGGCGAAGCGGAAGTTCGATTGCTCCTGGCCAGCCCTCCGGGATGTCAACAACGCCCGGCTGATCGACCACTATACCCAAACCCTCCGCATCCTCTCCCGCCAGGATGGGATTCTCGGCGAGATCTTCACCGAGGGGCAGTGTCGGTTCAACAAGCCGGTCAACCTCAAGCAACTCATCAACCTGATCGACGAGACGGAGTGGACCGCCCTCGACAAGGACGTGAAGGCCGACGCTTACGAGGGGTTGCTCGAAAAGGCCGCCAGCGAGGGGAAGAAGGGGGCCGGGCAATACTTCACGCCGCGGGTACTCATTCAATCGATCGTCCGGTGTATGAAGCCCGACCCCCGGGCGCGTGTCGGGTTCTCTCTGTGCGATCCGGCTTGCGGAACAGGCGGGTTCCTCGTCGCTGCGTCGGAATGGGTGAAGGCCCGCAAGGACCGCGGGGGGTTGGGACTAGTAGGTCGTCTACCTTCATTTGAC
>PLDW01000408.1 GCA_003136315.1 Gemmataceae bacterium
CCGTGCATGCAGATCTCCCGCACACGGCTCTCCAGTCGGTGGTCTTACCCACTAGGGGATTGACAGACCATGCGATGGGCAACTTCCAGGCTGAAGTACCCATTGTTGGCAAAGAACATATTTGGATAGCGTTGATGATCCGCTCCGCGTCCTCTCCCTTTACGGCCTATCCGGTAACGGAGCACACTCCGCAAACGCATCCGGATCCAACCATCAAGGGGTTTGAACGTCGACGCGCAACTGTGTTTGAAGTACCCAAACCAACCGATCAACGTTTGGTTCACATCCACGATTATCACTCGCAGACTGTGGCCATTCGTCCGCTTCGTCTTCGTACGAATCGTATCCTTCAACTTGTCCAGGCTCTTCTCCCGAGGCCAACGCGTCAGGCGGCCCTTACGCGTCGTCGCGAAATGGTAGCCCAAAAAGTCAAAACCCTCGACTCGCACGTCCACGATCTTCGTCTTGATCGGGTGCAGCTTCAGACCCTCCGCTTCGCACCATTGCCGCACCTGCTGCAACGCCTGCTCCGCCTCGGACTGGCTGCGGCAGAGAATCACAAAATCGTCCGCGTAACGCACCATCGCCATCCCCTGCTTCGCCATTATGTGGTCCAGCGGGTTCAGGTAAATGTTGCTCAATAGCGGACTTAGGACCGCTCCTTGTGGCGCTCCGGCTTCCGGTTCGTTTTCTTCCACGCCGTCGAAAATCCCGGCCTTCAGAAACGACTCGATCAACCGAACCAACCGCTCGTCGGCGATCCGCTCCCGCAACCGGCCTAAAAGCCGCTCGTGCGGGATTGTGTCGAAGAAACTCTTCAAGTCCGCATCCACTACATACACAAGTCCGTCCTTCAACAACGAATCCACCTGACGCAGTGCGTCTTTGCAGCCCCGACCGGGTCGAAAGCCGTAGCTGTGTTCGGCAAACTCCTTCTCGAAGATCGGTTCGATAACGTAACGGATTGCCCCTTGAACGGTCCGGTCACGTACCGTCGGAATTCCCAATGGACGCTGCTCGGAACTCCCCGGCTTGGGAATGAACACCCGCCGGATCGCATTCGGTTGGTAAGAACCGCCTCGCACCGCCTTTGACAACTCCCGTACATTCCCCTCCAGATCGTTGGAGAACTCCTCGACACTTACGTGATCCACGCCCGCGGCTCCTGCGTTGGCCACGACCGAACCGGCCGCCGCTCGCAAGGTCCGCTCTGCAAACACCTTATCGATCAGGCTAAACCAAACACCTCCTTTGACCCCCTCTGCGAGGGCCGTCAACATCCGCTCCGTCCACACCGCCGGTTCCGCCCACGGTCGCAGACCGTGGGCCTCTCCGCCTTGCTTAGCCGTTACTGGCACTGACGACGGGTTGATTTCCGACGATTCAGACATCGCGTCTCCACCTCCCTACATCCCTTCGCTCCCCCGGAGTTAACCGGCTTCAACGCTACTATGGATGCTCTGACTCCTGACGATGATCCGGTTCCTGAGTTCGCATCGATGCTTTCGCTCCCTCACGCTCGATGCGGCGGGGGCCAGGGCTCTCATACGGTCGCACCTCTTGACCAATTATTCTCAAGTGCGCAATACCTTCCATCGCCAGGTCTCCCTGCTTAAGTCCTGAACTTTCCGATCCTTCCGCCTCCAACCACCCCTGACCCTCCTGATTGCCGTGTTTGGGTTTTGGCTCTCAGGCTTTACCGCGTGATTCGACGGGCACTGTCTCCCGCCGCCACCCCTCTGCGAGGTCATTGTCGTATTTGGGCTTCGCCATTAGCTTGTAGGCTCGCCAAGGTCACAGGCCGAATCGAGTTCACTTGCGTTGCGGACGAATCGTTCGCCTCCGGTTGCTCTCCACCCTACCTCGCAGTGACGCAGTTACCTTCGGCTACGAGAAGCCAAACCTCCTCTCGACGGGGACTTGCACCCCGCTGGTTCGAGAACTATCACAGGCGCACAGGTCGGCCCGGCTTTGCGGGCCGGGTGGGGGGTCAGGCTTCACAACTCGCGTAGCATGACCCCCACCCGCCTGCTTCGCGGCGACCTCCCCCACAAGGGGGGAGGTAAGAGCAACAGGATCTCTACAATAAGCGTTTCATCTGTCATACGCCTAACTCATCGTAATCAGCGACGACGCTCCTCGCTCAAGGCTTTGGCTTGTGACCTGGCGGGTCCGTCGCTGACGCTTCCGGCGCGTTGGCGGTGACTCTTTGGGGGACGACGCCCAGACTCTCGATCAGTTTGTCCGCCAGCCCGCGGATTTCGTTCGTGATCCGACCACTGAGCGGAACGTGGGAGGCCAGGGGCGGGCCTGCGTCATCGATGGCTTTACCCGTGCCACCCACATCATCGGGGGTGGCGGCGAGCGACCGGGTGTCGTCACGCTGGGCGAGGACGGCCCGGAGGTCGCGGAGGTACTGGTTGAGGCGTGGGGCGTCGAGGTCGGGCTGATCCGTGGCCGCGCGAATGTCGCGTAGGAGGGGGAGCAGGTGCGCATCGGCCCAGTACTGCGACCATTTGCGAATGGTCGGGGCGGTGGCAGTGACCCGCCGGAGCAGATCGAGCAGGGGGTGTTCGACGGGCATGGTTGGCTCCATCAGGTCAGGTGATCGGGGTCGAGGGGGCGTCAGGTGGAGGTGTCGGGGAATGCTGCGCGGAGGAGGATTTGGCCACGATCGCGCTGGTAGGACTCGGCAGTCGTTTGGAGCATTTCGACGAATTGCTCCTGCGTGTAGCTGAGTTCTGAACAGTAGTGACACAAGACCTGGAGGTCGGATTCGGTATCCCCGTGGCCGATGGATTGGTCGAGGAGATAGCACAAAGCGATCATCGGAACACCTTCCTGACCGCGGTCCATTACCGACGCGAGTATACCGAGTCGCTGCCAGACCGTGGCCTCCATCGCCTTCTGCCCAATCATCTGCAGGATGGCCAATGATTTGGTGAGCTTATCGCGAGCATCGTTTAATTTTCCCTCCTCGATATCTATGTTCCCTAATTGCACCCATGTGATGGCGACTCCGGGTGTGTCTCCAACTCGCTGGCGGATAGTTATAGCCCTGGCGAATTTATCGCGAGCGTCGTCGTACTTCCCCTCAGCGAAATCGATGCTTGCAAGTTGGTGCCACCCGTAGGCCTCTCCAGCAGTGGCCCCGGACTGCTGTTTAAGTTCGAGCGACTTTTCGCACTTATCACGAGCCTCTTCGTACTTCTCCTCATGGAGATCGATCTGAGAGAGTTGGAGCCAGGTGGCAGCTTCCCCGGAAATGTCTCCGGTTCGCTGTTTAAGATCGAGCGATTTTTCGTACTTATCACGAGCGTCTTCGTACTTCCCTTCTTCCAGGTCGATGCAGGCTAAAGAGTGCCAAAAATTGGCTTCTCCAGAAGTGTCTCCGATCGACTGCATAATGGTTTCGGACTTGGCGAGTTTGTCGCGAGCGTCGCTATACTTGCCCTCATAGTAGTCGATCAGAGCAAGTTGGTGCCAGACAGCGGCTTCCCTGAAGGTGGCTTTGTTCCGCTCCTGGATTGCCAGAGACTTGGCGAATTTTTTGCGGGCGTCTTCGTACTTCCCCTCATCAAGGTCGATGCTGGCCAGTCCGTACCAGGCTCTACCCAACTCGCCTTCCTCCTCCGTTGCTCCTGGGATCACGTCCTCCAACACTCTCCGAGCCCGAGCCCATTCTGCGAAACGGTGGAGCGTCTCCGCCATGATGTTCCCGGCCCATAGGGCGAGAACGGGATTGCCCCCATACCGGGCGTGTCGGCAGCAGGCATCGAACCCATCCAAGAATCCGGTCCTCACCTCCGCCCCTCGATCCTTCTCGTACACATCCTTCCAGAACCCCGCCAAAGCGAGATGAGCTGCGCTGGCCGCTTCGATCGGAAGTCGGTCCGGGCGGGCCAGCCACCCAGCCAATAGCCCCGGTGGCAGGTACAGCGTGGGCCGCTCCGCCTCCACGAACTCCTGGAGCAACCCGTACCGCGCAGCATTCCGGGCGGCGGCCGTGGCCCGGTCTAGCGGCAACCCCGTGGCCGCGGCCACCCCATCGGCCGGGACCGGGAGAATGCTCACCGCCAGTCGGGTAACGACCAACCGGCCATCGTCGGTCAGTGAAGCGAACAGCTTTTCCCCGAAGATGCCTTCGAGGTAGGCGTCTCGCTGCCTCGCCACCAACCCGGACCCCTCTTCCAGTTCCGCCTCAAGATCCCCTGCGTCGTGAGTCCGGAGGAGCGTCCGCAAGAGCCCCAGGAACCGCGGAGTTCCGCCGATCGCTGCGTGCAATTTCTGCACGAGGTCGTCGGACAGATCGCCGGGGTGCATTCGCTTTGCCACCGCGGGATCGCGACGGAGGAACTTACGGAACTCGTAGTCCTTGAAGTCTTTGAGCGACCCCAGAACGCGTACCAGCCGCGCATTCGTTGGCGTCGTGTCAGGCAGGATTCGCGTGGTCACGATGGCCCGGGAGGTCCGGGTGAGGTGGGTCATCAGTCGGCGATAGAAGGTCGCCAGGGCGTCGTCGGCCACGGCACCGGTGGCGAGGTCGAGCACATCCTCCCAGTTGTCGAGGACGAGCAGGAATGGCACCTCGTTCATCGCATCCACCGCCGACCGGAGCTTGTCCGCCGGCGCGTAATTTGGGTTGGTCAGACGCTTGTACACATCCGGCCGGTCAGCGTCCATGAACGCCGTGCGGAATTCATCGAGCAGGTCGTCCACAGTTCGCCGGGCACACTCGATCGCGGATTCCCCGGCCCGGCGGACTGGCTTGACCGCCAGCGTCCGGAAATTCGCTCCGAGTCGGTTGGCAATCCGCGTGGCCAGGGTGCTTTTCCCCTGCCCCCCGATCCCGTGGAGCACCACCACAGTGAAGTCCCCGTCCCGGAGTGGGGGAATCAACGCCTGCTGGTCGCGCCGACGGCCGATAAAGCCCTCCCGCAACCCCTCCACCCCGTTGGGCAGCAGCACGTATTCCGTTTTGTCCCCCTTGTACTCCTCCACCCTCGTGCGGTCGTAAAGGGCTGCCCCCGGACGGGTTGCGTACAGGTGGGGAAGGGCGAATGTCATGTCCTGGGCCGGTCGGCCGTCGATCGTTGCGTTGGGGATGAATCCGTCCCGTTCGATCCGTGCGCGGGCGTGGGCGACCGCCTCGGCGGCCGCATTGCCGAGAGCGAGGTGCGAGTAGAGGGTCTCGGAAAAGTCCGTGGCGCGGTCGTCGGCGACGCTGGCCGACCACCCCAGGGCGAGCGGCACCCCGGCACCCACAAACGCCTGACACAGCCCCGCCACCGCCGCCGCGCCCGTTTCGCACCCATTAAAGAACACCATCCGGACACGGTGCCGCGCGAATGCCACCCGGACGAGTTCGGCGGCCGGCTGGAGGTCGGGGCGGCCACGCTCGTCCTCGAAGCAGAACACTGCCGTGCCGTCGTCCCGCATCATCCCGTGTCCGGAGAGGTGGACGACGTGCGGGCGGAACTTCTCGACCCGCTCGGCCAGTTCCTCCACGGTCCCCATTTCGGCGATGAACAGAATGACATCCCGCACACCGCCGACCGCCCGGAGGATGGCTTCCTCCTCCCGTTCGTAGTCGAGGATGGTGGACCCCTCCGCCGACGCCGCCAGGAAGAGCATCCGTAGCGGGCCAGGCTGAGCGGGTGCGGTGGTGCCTGCTGTGGCAACAGGCACCCGATACACCCCCCAGGCCGGATCGGTGCCGACGGGCTTCCCACCGCTGCCGAACGGCAGGAGTTCCCACGGGAGGTTCAGCGCGGCCGGAATGTCTGTCCGGATGAGCAGATCGGTCGGGCCGGCTGCCAGTCGTGGGTGGATCTCGGACCAGATTTCGCCGCAGACCGCCTGGAGGAATTGCTGACCGATCGCACCGACCGCATCGACCGGGAGGAACGGTCGGCCGCGTCGGGCGCTGCGGGAGTTGGTGGGGTCGGGGGCCGGCTCGTAGGCGGGGCTGAGCTGGCCAAGTTCGCGGATCAGGGCCGGGGAGATGGCGATGGTGGGGCCGATGTCCTGGCCGTCGACCTGCCAGCGGACATCCCAGCCGCCGGAGGAGGAGGCCGATTGAAGCGCAACGGAAAGGCTGGACATTGGCGGCTCCATCGGCCCCGTTCGCGGGCGAGCGGGTGGCGGTTGGGCGTGGTCGGGGAGAGATCCTATCGGTGAGTTCTAACGCATCCCCGAACCTGACACAAGCGTTGCACCTCAGTAAGAATTCGTCCGGCGGGGGCGATTCTTGAGACGCGGAGGGGGTGGACGAGGTGGGTGCCAGTTCACCATCGGGGGGAGCATTGGTGTTTTCACACCCAAAGGAATAGCGCATCAATTAGTGTCGGGTTTATTGATATCGTCAATTCACCCCCCCTGCCCCCCCTTCGAAAGGGGGGGAGAAGATATCCATTGCTCCACTCGGTTCAGGATCGGGGGCAAGTTCATCCATTCTACCCCTCTGCTTCTGTCTCCCCCCCTTTCAAAGGGGGGGCAGGGGGGGTAGATCGGCCAAAGTATCAGAATTACAACACTTCTTGATGCACCAGTCCAAAGCCCCAACGGGAAACTTCACAGCCCCCTATCCCCGATCCGGGGGGGACCGATACAATTGGCTACGTCAATCCCAAACTCACATTCGATTGGCCCTGGCGATGGAACTTCACCAACTTCGGTACTTCGTTGCCGTGGCCGAGACGGGGAGCTTTACCCGGGCGGCCGAGCGGGAAGGCGTGACCCAGCCCACCCTCAGCGAACAGGTCATCCGACTGGAGGGTAAAGCCCACGGGGTCGGGCGGCGGCTATTCGACCGGCTCGGGCGGAAGGTTGTACTCACCGACGCCGGGCAGGAACTTCTGGGGCGGGCACAGTCGATCCTGGCCGCGGTCGGCGAAGCCGAGCGGGCAGTTCGGGACTCGGCCGAAGGGGGGCGGTTGCGGGTCGGAGCGATCCCGACGATCGCCCCGTTCGTCCTTCCCCCGGCGGTGATGCGATTCAGCAAGCCTCACCCGGGAGTCCAGCTTCACCTCGTGGAAGAACGGACAGAGCAGTTACTTGCTGCCCTTCTGGCAGGAGAACTCGACATTGGAGTGATGGCCCTGCCCATCCGGGACGAGCGGCTCCACGTCGAAAAGCTGTACGCGGAACCGCTTGTGATGGCCCTCCCCGCGACCCACCGACTCGCTGCAAAAACCGAGGTGAAACTGGCGGATGTGGTCGACGAACCCTTCATCCTGCTCGACGACATGCACTGCTTCGGAGATCAGGTACTCAGTTTGTGCCGACGTGGCGGGGTCGAACCCCAGGTGGTTTGTCGGGGCGAGCAAATCGTGACCCTGCTGGCGATGGTGGGCGCGGGGGTGGGGGTGTCCGTGGTCCCGGAGATGGCGGCGGCTGGCGACACCTCACCACAGCGGGTCTTCCGACCTCTCGGAAAGCCAGCCCCCACCCGGACGCTCTGCGCGGTCTGGCACAAGCAGCGATACCGGCCGCCGTCGGTCCGGGCGTTTGTGGACATCCTCAAAAGGGCCGAAGTGTGATCGGTCTGGTCATGGCTTCTTCGTGGCCGGCTTTTCGGTGCCGCCAGATTGCAGGATCTTCGTGGCCAACTCCAGGTACTCGGCCAGCGGTGGAAGGCCGACGGCTTTCCGCCGGGCGTCCACCTGGGGTGCATCCTCAATCGGTTGGGGAACGAACTTACCGTCCTTCTGTGTGAGCTGGGTGCCATACAACTGTTCTTTCCCCTCGCCGACGAGAACCCGGTCGGTCAGGTAGGCGAGATCCGAGCCAGAAGATTCCCCCTGCTTTACCGCTTCCTTCATCAGTTCCAGGCACTTCTTCTGGAACGGCCGGTCATTGTCGGCGTGCTGGACGAGGAGCCACGCGGCGTGCGTGCCGTCCTCGCCGACCAGCGACTTTCCGGGCCAGCCGTGTTTGGAGATCACACCCTTGAGCCACTCCCGGTTCGCTGCGTCCAGTGCCTCCACTTTTTTCCAGGCCGCGAGGCCTGGCCCGCCCTTGGGATCGTCTTTCTTCCCAATCTCCCCAGCCTTGATGGCTGCGAACCGGGCCTCCTGCTCGTCCTTCATTCGGGCCAGGAGTTCGTCGCGGAGCTTCGTCTCCTTGATTGTCTGAGCTGGCGGGTCGGCCAGGAATAGGGAGAGCGCCACAAGCAGCGTGATCATGCGAACCCTCCGCGTTCTGGGCCAGTGTCAGATGCCGCAACAGAATAGCGGCGGTGTGAGCGGCCATTCCGGTCATAATTGGTGCGTTAGCCCAGCGGTCCAGTGAATCGGCGGAGGAATTTCACCCCGTTTGCAAGGTCGATGAGCTTGTTCTCGCCCTGCTCCCGGTCGACTGTCAGGAACCCGTCGAATGCAATCACCTGAAGTGTGGCGGTGAGGGCCAGCCAGTCGATGTCGCCGGCCCCGAGTGGAACCTCCTGAAGCCCGCGGCTGAGCCCCGCCGACCGCGCATCCCGGGCATGAACATGAGCCACCCAGCCAGCCAGCGGCACCAGATTGGCGAGGGGGTTGTGCCCATTCACCATCATGTTCGCGGTGTCATAGGTCACCTTCAGACTGCCCGTGTCGAATCCGGCCAGGTATTTCGTCACGGCCTCGGCTGGATCGTACCCGATTTCCAGTGCCACGATGGTGCCGATCCGGTCGCCGTAGGAGCCGAGGGCGAGCAGCGACTCCCTCATGAGCTGTGCCCGTGGGGAGGCGAGATCGTCCGGCACCCGTGGGCACGGGACGACCACTTTCCTCGCGCCAAGATCGAATGCCAGTTGCATGACCGCGCGGATTCCATCAATCCGTGGCTGGAGGTTCTCGGCGACATCGAGCCCGTGTCGGAGGGGGATGTTCAGGGCTGCGAGTTCCTGATTGCACGACCTCAAGAGCGTGCGGAACTCACGTCGAGCAGTCTCCCCAAGCTGGCCGGGACTCAGGTCGCCGGTGGCGTCCACCTGGACCCCGACAGCTCCCATCCGGGCGGCCTCGGCAACGGCCTTGCGGAGCGGCAGCCCGGTGGCTTCCAGGACAATGCCGAGTCGGATTTGTTGGTGCATAGGGTCATACTGTTGGTTAGAAGACATGGGCCGCAGATGACGCAGACTTCGACGCAGATNNCGAAGTCTGCGTCATCTGCGGCCCATTTTGTATCGCCGCTTCGTTTCCGTTGGAGTGGTGCTCTTTTCCCGTCGAGAGTGTGAGGAACTCCGAGAACGGACGGACGACGCGGCGGAACGCTGCGGTTGGAAGGTTGACGGTCCCCCACCCCGGGCTGCGTGGGGTCATGAACTCGCGGTAGTCAAGGACATCGATTCCGCGGGCAAGGTAGACCCGGCCACGGAATACGAACAGGTCCGGAGTAGCGGTCGGGAGAACGACGGTCGGGAGGATGTGGTAGACGAACGCGAACACGCCGCGGAACCCGCTCCCGAACTGCCCGGCCCAGCGGATGAGTCCATCGACATCGGCCACTTTCACCCAGTTCTGCCACGTTTTGAGGAGCCGACCGGGTTTCCCACCAGGGAATCGCCGCCCCTTCACGTCGACCACCAATCGGGTGTCATCAGGGCCAAGGACGATCACATCCGGGGATTTCACGTCATTTGGATCGAGGTAGCTACGACGGGTCTCATCAACGGCGACCACTCCGGCCCCGCGCTGTCGCAGGTACGCCTCGAAGGCTGCCTCGTAGTGATTGTCCCGGTTCATGGGTGGAGTCGAATCTGAACACGATCGCACAGCTCGAATAGCGAAAAATCGATCTCGCGATTGGCCTCCTTCACGATCGGTTTCGGTATCGTGCGCTGACCCGTTGGAGGAATCGCCGCTCATCGTCGGTGAGCGAGTCCTTCCCGGACTGTGCGATCTTCGCCAGGAGTTGGTCCATACGCTCCTCGTCCCTGACCCGCTCCTCGATCTCCCGTTGGAGTTTGCGAGCTTTGCGGGCCAGCCACCAGCGGGCGATGGCCCCTGGTCGCTTCGGCCGTTTGGGTGGCTCGTCGTCTTTCTCAAGGCTGGTGTATCCGGCCGAGAAGTCGTAACCGAACGGGCCGTCTTCCGTCTCCAACGAGTACAGCTTCATGGATGCCGAATAGAGCATGAACAGGGCCAACCCCATGAGAAGAGTCTCGTTCCAGACAATCGCTGCCAGCAGGAACAAGACCGACACCACGAACCCGGAATACGAGGCCACCACCACGCCTCGGCGGTAGTCGGACCGGCCCCAGATGATCGCCTGCAACAATTGCCCACCATCAAGCGGATAGGCTGGAAGGAGGTTAAAGAGCAGCAGCACCCACGAAAGCCAGAAGATCCGGTTGAGCCACACAGCCCAACTCGGTGCCAGAGCGCGCTCAACCCCGATTGGGCTCATCGCTTTGGCGACCTGGGCGTTGTAGTCCGCCGGGAAGGTGTGGCGGTCCCGCACCCCACCCATGTCCTTGATCACCCGTTCGTACATATCTTCTGGTGTCGGAACTGGCTCATTGGTCTCGGCGTTGTAGAGTTTCAGCCCATAAACCCCCGTATAGTCCCTGCCATTATGGAAATTGTGCATCGTGCTGACATAGGGGTTGGAAACCGGGTTCAAGTTGGGAAAGAACCCGGTCGCCCCGAGCAAGATCGCAGCCAGTACACAAATCACGACATTCATCCCCGGCCCCGCTGCAACCGTGATCAACAGCGGTCTTGAGCCATGTGGGATGTCGTTGAAGGCCAACCCGCCAAGCGGCCAGATCAGAATCTCCTTCGCTTCTCCCCCCACATACCGGGCACCAAAGCAGTGCCCGAATTCGTGGAGGAGGATGACCCCGAAGAGCACCACGATCGTGAACAGAAAGACATCGCCCCACCAGACGGGATTGTACTTATCCAGCACAACGCGGAGAAATAGCCCGATCGTGATGACAAAGAAGAAGATGTGGACCTTGACCTGGATCCCGAACATCCGGAAGATCGGTATCGACCAGCTCATCGGATCGCGCATCGGAAGCACCCAATCCCTGGACCCCCGGCGGGTTGCCGGTCGGCACAGTACATCTTATCATCGCCGAAAGTGCGTCGCAATCACGCCTTATGCGGGACCATAGTCCCGACTCGGAAATCCCCCTAAAAGTGGGAAGAAACCCTGTGCGAGTCTTCCCTCATTCCCATTGGGGAGGGGGTCAAGCTTGAGGAAGGAGCCTCGGATGTCACGTGAAGTCGTCTACACCGGCCGGCGGATCAAGGTCGCAATTGATACCCAGACCTCCCCGGACGGCCAGACGATTCGCCGCGATATGATCTTGCACCCCGGAGCGGTGGTGATCCTTCCGATCCTCGACCGGGAGCATGTGGTTTTGCTCCGAAACCACCGGTTTGTGATCGACGAGACACTCTGGGAGGTTCCCGCTGGAACCCGCGAGCCGGACGAACCGCTTGAGGAGTGCGCCCGGCGGGAACTCCTCGAAGAGACTGGCTACCAGGCGGCCCGGTGGCGGAGTCTCGGGTTCCTGTACGCTTCCCCCGGGGTGCTCGACGAAAAGTTACACCTGTTCGTTGCAGAAGAACTCACCCCTGGCCCAGCCAGCCCGGAACCGGACGAGCAACTGGAACCGGTCACAGTCCGCCTTGACGACGCCATCCGCATGTGCCTTTCGGGCGAGATCAAGGACGCCAAGACGGTGACCTCGCTCTTGCTCTGGGAGCGGATGACCCGCATGGGGTGATCGTGCGGGTCAGGCACCCCGCATAATCCGAGTTCGGTAGGGAGCGTCAGTCACACGTAAGAGCGAGACTCCTGTCAAGGGGTGCCAATGTTTCGGGAGGGGCCGAAGGTGTGTTTTCGTCGAGTTTCTCAGTGGTGATGGTTGACAGTCTTCATCCTGAAGGGGTGAGATTTCTCAGCCCAGGGGAGACGACTGCTTCAGGCTGGAATCAAAAACCCTTGGAAACCCAGGGCGTTGCCCTGGGCTGAGAAATCTCTGCCTTTCAGGCTGAAAACAGAGCTCGCTTCCGGAAAACTTGCCACACCCCTGTTGAGCCATTGAGCCTTCACGGCTCAACAGGCGTCTTGCTCTGCCAAATATCTCTTGATGCTCAGTCGAAGATTTCGCGGATGGGTTTCCCACGGGCAATCGGTAAGGGACGGTTGAGCTTGTCGGTGATTTCCGCCTCCGGATCGAGCCCAAGGGCAGCGAACATGGTCGCGGCGAGGTCTTCCGGGCGGGCCTGGCCGACGGTCGGGTAGGCTCCGAGCTTGTCGCTTGCCCCGTACACGAAGCCGCGCTTTGCCCCACCCCCAGCGACCACCGCACAGTAACACTCCGGCCAGTGATCCCGCCCGCCGTTTGAGCTGATCCGTGGGGTCCGCCCGAACTCCCCGACCCAGACCACCATCGTCGAGTCGAGCATCCCCCGTTCCTGGAGGTCACCTAGCAGGGCCGGGAGTGTCTGGTCCGCGATCGGGAGTAACTCATCGAGTCGCCCGACCACGCTCTCGCCCTTGAACCCGTGGTAGTCCCACCCCTGCCCGGTCCCTCCAATCGATCGAGAGTAATACACATTCACGAACTTTGCCCCGGCCTCGACCGCCCGCCGGGCGAGCAGACACGACTGCCCGTAGGTTGTTCGCCCGTACCGATCCCGGGTGGTCTGCGACTCCTTCGTCAGGTCGAACGCTTCCTTGAACCGCGGCGAAGTGAGCATCGCCACGGCCTTCTGGTAGTTGTCGTCGAGCCCGCGTGCGACCAGGGAGGTTTCGAGGAGGTCCGACTGGTCATCAATCAGTTTGAGGATGTCGGTGCGATGTTCCAGCCGTCCGACCGGGAGGTTGTCGGGAAGGGTGAGTTCGGGCAGCCGGAAATCGGCCCGGTTCGGATCCTGGTTGACGAAAAGCGGGTTGTGGGACTTACCGAGGAAGCTGGCGTGTTGACCGGGTGTAATCGATCCGTCGGCGATGACGTGCGGGAACGAGACGAACGTGGCGACCCCTTTTGGGGCTGGGGCGAGTTTGTCAACGATCGACCCGTAGGCCGGGAACAGCTCGATCGAATCGCGCAGTCGCTGGTCGTCGGTTGGGGGAGCGACGCCTGTAAGTGAGTAATAGCCGGCCGAGTTGTGGTTCTTCATCGTGTGCTGGAGGCACCGGATGACGGTGAACGTGTTAGCCAGGGCCGCGAGTTTCGGGATGCGCTCGCCGAAGATGACGCCGGGGAGTCTCGTCTTCGTCGCCCCGAACCACCCGCGGACCTTGTCCGGTGCATCGGGTTTCGGGTCGAACGTCTCGTGCTGGCCCGGCCCGCCCCACTGGTGGAGGAAGATCACCGCTTTCGCGGTCGCCCTGCTCCGGGCCTTCGGTTCTGACGTAGCGGCGAGCAACTCGGGGAATGAGAGCCCCAACAGCCCTGCGCCGCCAATGCGAAGGACAGCCCGGCGGGAAACATGCGATGGTGTGAACATGGGTTGTCTCATCCTGTGGAGCCAACTGAGTCGGCCTACTGGTAGTGAGGCAGTTCTGCAAACCTCGGGTCACCGCAACTGCATCGAATCGGGTCCATGCACTCGAACCCATTCGCTGACACCAAGAATCTTTGACAATAGGAGTTCGACAGACGTCGCGTTGAGTAACTGGTCACTTGGGAAGGCGACGACTACACCTCTTGCGCCGCTCTCCCAACGCTCGTAGGACCAGATCGGTTGCTCCTGGGTCGCGGCTTTCTGGTGAAGATGAACACCTGCCAATCGTCTCCAGGCAACTTGAATGTTCCCTCCACAAATGACATCTCGTCGTCCATCACTAAATCAAAACTGATCTCGCCTCTCCCACCGTGATTCTCCGACGTCGAAAGTGGTCCCAGGATTCAAATCGGTCCGTGGAAAAAGAACAACCGAATAAGGACAGCGGCCACGCCTCCGATCAAGGTTCCGAGCATCCAGCGGACAAGGTGCAGTTCACCTTTCATATGCGCGATCTGTTCCTTCAACTCAGCATGCACGTTGTCGATCTTGGTGTTCAATCGTTGTTCGAGTTCCCTCGATTCCTGTTTGACGTCTTTTCTCAGGTCCGCATTCTCTTGTTTGGCATCTTTTCTCAGGTCCGCATTCTCTTGTTTGGCATCTTTTCTCAGGTCCGCGATTTCTTGTTTAAGGTCTTTTCCCAGGTCCGCGATTTCTTGTTTAAGGTCTTTTCCCAGGTCCGCGATCTCCCGCTTCAGATCCGATGCTGTGGACGCGAGGTCGTCCTTGGTGGTCATGTCCTTGAGGTTGACCTGGATCACTTCAGCAAATGCCGACGCCTGGGCCTCGGCTTGCTGGGGTGGAACCCCAGCGGCCTTCAAGGTGTTGGCGAATTTCAGAGTATCGAATGTCAGGACCGCCATCGCGATCTCCTCGAATCGGGGTCCGTCAACCCTCAGATCGGATCTCGGCCTATCAACATCCCGATCATGATCCCTAGCGTGATGATCATGATCGCGATCCACATGGAAAGCACCCAGGTAAGGGGGACAAACTCTCGGTGAACAGGATCGCCCATCCTCTCGATGCAGTCACTCAATCGCATCTCCCAGGCCCTGAGATCCTGTATGATGTCCCTTCTCAGATCAGCGATCTCCCGCCTCAGATCGGCGTTGGTGACCGCGAGATCGTTCTCGGCGAACCGCTGGGTATCTGACCTTGTCATCGCCATCGGATCTCCCCAGGTGGGTTGATCGTATTGTAACCGCAACCGGCCTACCGTCGTAGCAGGAACTCCTTGCTATTCACCAGCGCCCACACCACGTCTTCCCAGGCCGAGCGGCGGTCCTTCGCGCTGGCAAGGTACGCCAGAATCTTCTTCCCCTCCGTTGACGACGGCGACCGGCAGAGCGCAGCGAGGTAAAACTCGTCGAGCATGTCCGCGTCCGTTGTCCTGGCTGCCAGGAGTTTGCCGATTCGATTGTTTGGATCACGGACGAATGCGTTCACCACATCCCCGGTGATCATCTGAAAAGCCTGCAACAGTCCGGGATCGTCGCTCCGCTCGCACTCGCAGGTCAGCAGTCGATCCGGCTTCCCAAACACCTTCAGGAACCGGTCTCCATCGAGTGCTCCTGAGCGGCGCCCGATCTGAGACGGTGCCGGAAGCTGATTCGCCCGAAGACCAGCCGGATAGCCCCCGAACCGGATCGCCCCCCCAGTCACCTGGGACAGCGCATCGAGCAGTTGTTCTGCCTCCAGTGGCGACACCGCTGCGTGCGAGTGATGCGTCTCGTCTCCCATGACGGACTTGTCGGGCGTGGTGGCTGTGAACTGATACGTCCGGGAGGTCATGATCCGGCGGACAGCGGGTTTGAGCCGGAACCCACCTGCTGCGAAGTCCGCCGCGAGCCAGTCGAGGAGTTCCGGGTTGCTCGGTGGGTTAGTCGCGCGAAAATCGTCGTTCGGATCAACCAGTCCACGACCCATCAGGTGAAGCCAGATCCGGTTTGCCTGCGCCCGCGCGAAGAAGGGGTTGTCCGGGGCCGCGACCCAGTCGGCAAGGACCGACAGGCGATCTGCATCTGGACCCAGATTGGGGGTGGGAGCCCCGAGGAGTCGCGGGATAGCTGGGAGTTTCGTCCGTCCGCTCATCACCTCTCCGTCTCGTCGCTGCCAGACGATCTGTTCGCCGACGAACTCGTGCTTGTCCAGATCGTCGCGCTTCTTGTTTTCCAGCACACGGTAGTCGATCCGGGCGAAGAGGGCGGCGAATCCGTAGTAGTCATCCATCGTCCAGCGATCAAATGGATGGTTGTGACACCGGGCGCACCCCACCCGGACACCCAGGAACACCTGGGCGACTGATTCGGCCCGCTGGAGCGGGTCGCGGACCGCCCGCCAGAAGTTGGCTGGCGGATGCGTGTAAGTGCTGCCGCGAGCTGCCAGCACATCATGGGCGAACTCATTGAGCGGCCGGTCGGCCGCCAGTTGGGCAGCGATCCACCGGTAGAAGACGGCTACCCCCTTGCGGTCGAGGGCTTTCTCCTCGTTCCGCAACAGGTCCGACCATTTCTGCGCCCAGTATTCGGCGAATTCCGGCCGGGCGAGGAGGTGATCGATCAGTCTCTCCCGCTTATCCTCTCGGGGATCGGCCAGGAACGCCCGGGTCTCGGCGACCGTCGGGAGCAGGCCGAGCGTGTCGAGGTAGGCCCGGCGGAGGAACACGTGGTCCGGGGCGATGTCGGTCGGCTTCAGGCGGAGTTCCTTGAGTTGGGCCAACACCAACCGGTCGATCTCGGTGGTCGCTACCACCCGGCTCAGGTCGGGGACTGGCCGATTGGGGAGGAACACGACCCGGACCGGGGCGAGACGGCCTAGATATCTGACAAGGAGAACGGTCTCGCCGGCTTGCTCCCGGATCACGTCCCCGGCCGGAGTGATTCGGGCCACTCCGGTGGTGGCGAAATCGAACGCGGCAAGCCGGGTCACGTCCCGACTTGTACCGTCGGAGAAGTGTGCGGTGACGGTCACCTGGAACCGGTCGTCGGGGTCGACGAGGATCTTGTGCGTGGGAGCGACGTCAACCCGGGTGACTGTCGCCTGTCCAGGAAGATCCTTCGGGCACCCGGCAGCAATCCAGGCGCGGAGGAGGGAATACTCGGGGGAGCGTGCGGAGAATCGGACCCCGCCTTCGTGGGGAACGCCACCGGAGGCTTTGAGCAACACCAGGCTCTGATCAGGGCGATGCGAGTCGGTCCGCCGGGCTTGCATGTCGCGGGTGAGGGTGGCCAGGTCGGCGGCCGCATCCTCCCCGCGGAGCGAGAGTTTGAATCCGCCCTTGCCGTTGAGGTTTCCGTGACACGCTCCGGAGTTGCACCCGGCCCGGGACAGCACCGCCATCACCTCCCGGTCAAATGACACCGCGACCGGGTCGGTCGCGCCGGCGGGGGCTGCAAACCACACAAACGTCGCGAGGACGGCAAGAAGCCGGGACAGGAGCATCGGCAGCACTCCGACGGGAGGTGCAATCGTGGTAGGGTATCGACTCAGTTCAACTGCACTGGCCGCTCAGGGAGCTACGCAGCATGAAAAGTCTACGTGCGGTCGGTGTCAGGTGCAGCGCCTGGCTCGGCCTCCGGCGGCTTGAGCAACTCGTGGGCGGTTCGGGCTGACGTGCAGCCAGAACGCCATGCTATGAACTCCAGAAACGCTACATGCCCCTGCCGTCTGCTGCAGCGGCTGGTTCGGACCGGCCTCACTTGCGCCGGGGGCGCTCACTCCGCCGGGGCCACAGCGGCTGAAAAGGCATCCACTCTAATGCAGGCGACGGCTCCTGGGTTGTCATGAAGTCCGCGACCACCCGCTCGCTTGCCGCCAGCGGCAAGAAGTAGGCGGCCAGGAAGTATGCCTCCTCACCGTGCGATATGTTGGGCACGCACTCGTCCCGGCTGCCGGCCGGGTCGATGGCCGCCAGCCACCGTCCATCCGGCCGCTCGCGGTACTCGAAGTAGAAACCGCGATCCGGGTTGCGGATGGCGAGTAGCTGCCGCACCAACTCATCCCCGCTCATTCCAGCCACCGGTGGGACCGACACCCCACGCCACTCGTACCAGCCCAACTCGACCATCGGGTCAGCCCACCCCCACTCGCTGTAGTCCGCCCGCAGGTACGCGACGACCGCCTCGACGGGCGGGTCTGGCACCCAATCACCGGACCCAGACAGCCCATTGCACCAAAGCGTTAGCGGCATCCGCGCCCTCCGCCGCCAAACGATCGGTTGGTGGGACAGAACCTATCTTATCATGACTCAGCGACCACACAACCCAGGGCACCACTCGAATGGGGCTTTTACCCCATGCCTGGGCGAGCATCTCAGCTCTTGGGATCAGTGAAGGGTGATGGGGAATGTGTACCGACCTGAGAGTGGGACCGCGATGGCAGTTCAGTCCAGGCCTGAGCGCGTCAGGAAATGAGTGACCGCAGTCGCCAAAACGTGGGAACCGCCCAGGTGGCTTGCGGGAATGAGTCCAAGGGAGTTGATCACCCGTTGTGCAGTTGGGTCCGGGGATGGCAACTCGGCCTTGTGAAGCAAACCGAGCGGGTGTTGTCCATCGACCGGGTTGAGGACCAGGCTATTGTTGATCAGTACGAGACAGGGTTCGTTGTGCCCAAGGGCTAACTCGGTGGCGAAAGGCCAGAGCCGAGCCTCCCCGGTGGGGAGCATCGGGTTGAACGCAGCCAAGAATTCCGCGACCCCCAACCCCGCCGACATTGCCGCCAGGTACGGATCTGCGACGAACACCCGACTCCGAACGGGCGACGGCTCGTACCCGAGTAACAGGAGTGAGGCTGGCGGTGCTCCGTCCCGGTGGAACCGGCTCGTCACCTGCTGGTCGAAACGGCCGACCCGTTCTGGGAGGAATCGCTCCGGCAATGCTTCCAGGAGCCGAATCATCACGCTTCGTAGCTCCATCGACGATAGCGGCCCATCAAACCGGACGACTGCAAACCCCGGTTGGGTCACGGTCGTCCGCCAGACTCTGGTGAAGACTTCGCGGGCCACCCAGGACAACTCGTCCGGGACCGGATGGGGAAGGTCAAGTCGGTAGGTGGTCTCGGGCCAGGGTGGGGCCGCAGTAGGGTGCATAGCCGGTCATACAGCAGGGGGCAAAACGGCCTTACACTCTCATAACGAGCGGACAGAACCTACCCCCCAACCCCCTTCCCTGAGAAGGAAGGGGGAGAGGACGTAAGAACCTAACCGCCCAACCCCCTTCCCTGAGAAGGAAGGGGGAGTCGGAGGGCGGTTTGACTCCCCTTGCCTTCCGGTCGAGGGGTTTTGTCCGCTGGTCCTCAGGTTTGTTCCTGGTCGTGTTGCCCGACTAGAATGTCCGGACAGGCCCACCGCCCGGCCCCCGAGGAGCCACTGTGACTGCACCCCGACCGACCACCCTGAACCAACTCCGCGAGAGCGGCTGGCAGTCGAAGACCGTCAAGGACGAACTCCGGGAGAATTTCCTCGCTGCTCTGAAGCGGAGCGACGAGCTTTTCCCCGGAATCATCGGTTACGAGAACACCGTTGTCCCGGAGATCATTATCGCGGTTCTCGCGGGGCACGACATGCTCTTTCTGGGGGAGAAAGGGCAGGCCAAGAGTCGGCTGATGCGAGCCCTCGTCCGATTCCTGGATGAGTTCATCCCATATCTCGACATCCCCGGAAGCCCCGTCCACGAAGATCCCTACCGGCCCATCACACGAGCTGGAAAGGAACTTCTCCGCACAACTCCCGAGGACCAGATCGCGATCGGCTGGTGGCACCGCAAGGATCGGTACGCAGAGCGGCTGGCACCGGGGACCAAGTTCGCGGATGTGATCGGAGAGATCGACCCGGCCAAACTCGCCACCGGAACGAGTATGTCGGCCGAGGAAGCCCTGCACTTCGGCTTGATCCCGCGGATGCACCGCGGGATTTTCGCCATGAACGAAATCCCCGAACTCGACGAACTGATCCAGGTCGGGCTGTTCAACATCCTGGAGGAGCGGGACGTCCAGATCCGCGGCTACCCGATCCAGTTCGACCTCGACGTGATGGTCCTTTTCTCCGCCAACCCGACCACATACAACCGCTCCGGGAAGGTGATTCCTCAGCTCAAGGACCGGATCGGAGCCTTGATCCAGACCCATTACCCTCTGGACCGCTCGCTCGGAATTGAGATCATGCAGCAGGAGGCCGGGCCAGATCCGGGCGGAGAGTTCCCCGTGTTCGTGCCTTACTTCATGAAGGAAGTCATCGAGCAGATCAGCGTGGCGGCCCGAAAGTCGAAATACGTCGATCACGCCAGCGGAGTGAGTGCCCGGCTGAGCATCGCCAATTATCGCACGATGGTGGCCAGCGCCCGACACCGCGGCGTGCGCCTCGGGGAGAAGCCCGCGGTCCCCCGGATCAGTGACCTGGGACACCTCCCCTCGTCGTCTCTCGGCAAGCTGGAACTCGACCTGATGGGAGCGCATCAGATGAGCGAGCGCCAGGTGCTCGAAGCCATTATCGCCGAGGCGATCAAGGTGGTTTTTGAGGAGTATGTCGATCGGCACGGCCTCGACGACATCGCCGATGTGTTCTCGAAGGGGGTCAAGATCGAGGTGGGGGACATGCTCCCATCCGCCGAGTACGCCAAGCGTCTGACGAGGGTGCCAAAGGCGTGGGAGAAGGCGTTCGAGGTCAACGCGGGTGAGAGCCAGGCAATCCGAGCGAGTTGTGCAGAGTTCGTGCTCGCCGGGCTGTACGCCAGCGACCGAATCAGTCGTAGCGCCCGTCACGGGCGGATCACTTACGAGACGTGATCGATCCACTGATGCGTTTGCCGCGCGGCCTCGACCTCATCGACTCCCCAATGAGGCGTATTCCCACAGTATTTGGCCCACCGGTTAGAATGGGGGTGTCCCCAGCCGGTTCCGACCTTCCGACACCTGGCACCGATGAAGCCCGAGGACCGTAACACGATGGACCCCCAGGAAGCCCAGACCCCCGGTGGGATCGTCCACACCTACCAGAAGTACGACCCGATCCAATTCCCCGGTCCGACGGCTCCTCCCCCGGATGTGGTCTCACCCCTGTTTGAGCACCTCCTCGAATATGGTGAGATGGACGAATTCACCGAGGAGCAACTGGCGAATGCGGTCCGGCTCGATGCGTCCCAGATCGCTGGCCTCGGGCCGAGCCTCCAGGCTCTCCGCGAGATGCTTCTGGAACGGAAACGAAAGATCCTCGCAACCTATGAAACAAAGGCCGTGCTGCGCGAGGCGGCCCGCTCGTTTCGGACGGCATCACAACAGCTCACACCCCCCGGGAAACTGGCGGCCGCGTACCGCAAGGCCACCAAGGAGGAGCAACTCCACGACCTGGAATCGCTGTACTTCCGGGTTGGGAATGACCGCACCCCGTTCGCCATCGGGCTGGTTCTGGTCGTCGGTTTGCTCGGCGAAAAATATCTCGTCGACGAGCTGGCGGGAAAATACGAGTTCACCGGTCGCCAGACGATGGATGTCCCCAGGGCTCTGGAGGTGAAAGAAGAGCTTGAGGCGATTGATCGGCTTCTCAAGCAACTGGAGGAAGCCAAGAAAACGGCTCAGCTTGCCATTATCGATATGGCCGAACTGGAGAAGTTCGCCGAGCCAGGCGACCTCGACAACCTGCGGGCTCTTCAGCAGCAGATCGAGGATTACATCAAGGAGCAGGCCGAGTCGCAGGGGCTCGAAAGCAATCGACAGGGGAAATTCCGCCTCACCCCGAAGGCCATGCGGCTGTTCCAGTCGCGGGTTCTCACCCAGATCTTCAGCCAGCTCCAGGCCTCCCGGACAGGTCGTCACCCCGAGCCGGTGACCGGTGATGGTGCGGTCGAATCGCCGACAACCAAGGCCTACGAGTTCGGGGACTCGGTCTCTCAGATGGACATCCCCGCGAGCATGGTCAACGCCTTGCTCCGGGCCGGGCCGGGCTTGCCAGTCCGGATGACCTCAGACGACATTCAGATTCACGTGACCAAGGTGAATCCGAAAGCGGCAACGTGCGTGCTGCTGGATATGAGCGGATCGATGCGGTATGCCGGGCAGTACATCAACGTGAAGCGGATGGGCCTTGCCCTCGACGGCTTGATCCGATCGGAATACCCGGGCGACTTCCTCCAGTTTGTCGAGATGTATACCTTCGCCAAACTGCGTCACGTCTCCGAAGTCCCCTATCTCATGCCGAAGCCGGTCACCATCTTCAATTCCGTGGTTCGGCTCAAGGTCGATATGAGCAACCCGGACCGGAGTGAGATGAGCATTCACCCGCACTTCACGAACATCCAGCACGCGCTCCAGACGGCCCGCCGCTGCCTCGCAACCCGGGACACACCCAACCGCCAGGTGATGCTCATTACCGACGGACTCCCAACGGCTCATTTCGATGGGAGCATGTTGTACATGCTCTACCCACCGGACCCGCGGACGGAAGAGGCAACGATGCGGGAGGCGATGCTCTGTGCCCGGGAGGGGATTACGATCAACATTTTCCTCCTCCAGAGCTGGAACCAGTCGCGGGAAGACTTGCAGTTCGCCTACCGGATGGCCGAGACGACCAAGGGGAGGGTGATCTTCACCGCTGGCCGCGATCTCGACCGGTACGTGATCTGGGATTACATCAAGAGGCGGAAGCAGATTGTCAGCGGGTGAGAGGCCCCGGACCCGGGTCAGTCTCTCCGCTGACGCAGCCGCTCGCCCTCAGCCCGTAGCTCGTCTTTTCCCTCAAATTCGTCCCCATCCATGACCGTCTCGTCAATGTAAACCCCCTGCCCGTTCGGCGCGTAAGCGGGGCCGAGTACATCCAGAACAGTCGGGTTTGTCTTCGGGTGGTGCGGGGGGAGGAAGTACCCCTCGACCACAACCGCCTGCTCCCGGTATTCCGGATAGTCGCTCAAAACCAGATGGAGTCTCTTCAATCGGTAGTGGGGGATTGTTGCATACAGATGGTGGGGTAGGTGATAGTCCTGCCCCATTGGAAACACGCTCCACCGAATGAACGGGCCGAGCAGAAACGTCCGGGTGTTGGTCAGCCACCCCTGACCGCCGTTGCCGTGTTGCACGATCTGTCGGAGGATCATGAAGAACGCAAACGATGTCATCAGTGGGAGTGCCCAGAGGAGCAGGTAGTACCCGACTGCCGGAGCCCCTGTCAGCTTGGTCACCACCGCGAGGGTGGTGAAGACGGCAGTGATGAACCCCACCCGGAGAATCGAGGTGTATCGGGCATGGATGACCGGGCGGAGTCGGCTCTGGTGGTATCGGTCCGCCGGTAGGCGAAGGAACACCAGGCTGACTACAAGCCACATCCCAACTGGGACCAGGGCGAGCGTCTGAGCATCGGCGAGGTAGAACAACGTAACGAGCGCAGCGACCACCGCGAGGAGGTAGATCACTCCCACCCGGACCGCCCCTTTCGAGGGCTTTTTTCCCTTGATCATGTAGGGGTTCTTGTCCGTCCCGGTCGCGTTGTACTGAGCCCGGACTCGCATGAATCGGATCAGTCGTGGGAGCCAGAGTTGCCTGAGGAATGCAATAACGGCTGTCCGTTTGGGAACCGGGAAGTCGAGCCAGTGTCCGCTGGTTTTGAGCTGTGACACATCCGGATCACGATCGGGGTCGTTCACGAATTGATGGTGAGCGAGATGCTGGAGCCGGTAGTGGTAGATGCTGCTGAACACCGGGAACATGGTGAGCAGATCCGCGGCCAAGTCATTCAGATACCGGTTGCGGAAGAGGATGTGATGCGACCCCTCGTGGGCCAGGCCAGTCATCTGGTGCTGACCAGCCCCGACGAGCACAATGGCGATCAGGGCAACGGGAAGGTTCAGCCACCAAGACAGATCGAGACCCTCGCGTGCTTCAAAAAACCAGACTGCCCCACCGATCACCACAGCAAGGTACGCATACACACCGAAGAGGTAGAACCAGTTTGTGATGTTGTCGGTCGCCCGGAGTTCCTGGAGCCGGGCTTTCAGCGCTGGATCGGAAAGGGTCTTCACAGGAGCTGAGAGGGTGGCGGTACTCATAGGGTCTCCGGAGTGGGGTCAGGCTTTGGCGCTTCCTCCAGGTCGACCATCAGGGTTCGGTCGGTTCGTCGATCTGATCGATGAGGAATTTGGCAGTGATCAGATACTTGTTAGCCGCACTGTATCAGCCTCGATCCAGGCGATTCTACGAATTCTCCGCCGCGTAGAGCTTCTTCACTTTCCGGGCGAGTAGCCAGTCCGTCAAGCGTGGGAAATAGCGGTTGAAGCGGAGGAGCCTCCGGGCTTCGCCCCCGAGGACGGTTTCGGTCCGGTTTCCCTGGATCGCGCGGACGATACCCGTGGCCAGATCGCCGGGTGTCATCCCACGTTCAAACCGGAGGTCCGCCTTCCCTTCCGCCCGAATCCAGTTCTTGCGGAACCCACTGTCGGTCATACCAGGGACGATCGTGAGCACATCCACATCGAATCGGGCGAACTCCGCCCGCCAGGCTTCCGCCATGCCGACCAGTGCAAACTTACTGGCAGAATACTCCGGCCAGGCGGGCATCCCCTTGCGGCCGCACATCGAAGCCACCAGAACCACACACGGCTCGACACCGTTGGTCAAGTGCGGCAGGGCCAGCCGGGTGAGTTCGACAGGTCCGAAGAAATTGACCTCGATCACCCGCCGGACGATCTCCTCGGTCGAGGTGGCAAAATGCCCCCAGCTTCCGATTCCAGCGTTGTTGATCAGGATATCAAGCCCGCCAAAGGTCGCGATCACCTTCTCGACAAGCCTTTGCCGATCATCCGGGGAGGTCACGTCCGTCGGGACCGCGATCACATCGCCACCATACCGCTTGAGGGCTGTCACCAATTCATCCAGCGATTCCGCAGTCCGCGCTGCCAGTGCGACTTGTGCGCCCTGGGTCACAAGGGATTTGGCAATTGCACGACCAATCCCCCCCGTCGCTCCGGTCAGGATCACCCGCTTCCCCGTGAGCCCGCGTGACATGCTCGCCTCCCTCAATTGGTATCACTTTACCCGGTGTTCGGGTCCAGTCCGAGGAACGCTGGCTCCAGGGTCGTGGTCCGCTCAGGCCGACTGGCAGCCCATCTTGTGCAGCCGGCATAACCGGACCCCCGAGTTGGGCTTCCCACCGTTCCCTTTTGCCGGGTAGGATCGGGATTCCCCTGCAAAGCCTGTGACCGAGAATGGACTTGCCTGCCGGACGCCCGACCGGCCAAACACCACGGACGGACTCGTGATGCGGTGGCTTCTGATCGGCTACATGTTCCTGTTTATCGACCGCCCATTCGAGGTCTGGCCGCGGCTCGGCGATCTGCACGTCGAGCGCGTCTACATGCTCTTCACGATGGCGGTGTGGGTGATCTACCCTGGCAAGCGGTGGATCCCGAACCTTCAACACGCGGCCTACGCAGCGTTTGCCGGAGCGGTTCTGCTGTGTTGGGGGATGAGCCCGTGGGCCGACAAGGGGCAGAGCTCCGTCGAGGACTGGCTCAAGATCGGTGTTTTCTACGCTCTGCTGGTCACGACGATCCACGATGAAGAAGGGCTCAAGCAGGTGATAGTGGGGTTTCTCGTGGTCATGGGTCTGTATCTGCTCCACTCCTTCCGGGAGTTCCTCGGGGGACGGCACACGTTCCGGATGGGGATCTCCCGGATGATTGGGGTGGATTCCACTCTGGGCGACCCGAACAGCTTCGGGGCCAGTATCGTGTTCGCCCTGCCTCTGGTTGTCGCTGTCTGGCGGGCGGGTGTGGGGGGGTTCCGGGGTCGAGTGCTCCTGACAGGGTACGTCGGGCTGTCGAGTTTGTGTATCCTCCTGACCGGGTCGCGGTCGTCGCTACTGGGGCTGCTCGTCTGGTTCCTGATCGTGATCTGGGGAACGAAGTACCGGGCAAAAGCGATTGCCGGTTTCACGCTCGCTGCGCCGCTTGCGTTCATTGCCTTGCCAGAATCCCTCCAGAATCGGTTCGAGACGATCATTAACCCGGAAGTCGGACCGAAGAACGCTCAGGAATCGGGTGAGGGTCGGGTCAACGGATTCCTCATCGGGTTGGAGCTCTGGTCCGCAAACCCGCTGACCGGGATTGGGCCGGGTGCCTGGCGCCCTGCGACCGGTCAGCCGATCGAGTCGCACAATCTGATTGGCCAGCTCCTGGGCGAGACCGGTTCGCTTGGCGGAGTCACGTTCATCGCCATTATCGCCTGCTTCTGTGTCAATCTGTGGGCTGTTCGGCGGAACCGGAGACTCGTTCCAGAACAGAGTGACGATCTCGTATTTGGTCTCGGCCAATCCATCGCAGTAGCGGTTTTCTTGCTCCTCTTCATGGGGATTTTCGGCCACAACCTTTTCCGCTTCACCTGGCTCTGGTACGGGGGATTTCTGATCATCGCCCGCCACTGTATCGAGCAGCGAGTCGCTGAGTGGAACCCCGAAGAGGAGGCTGCACCCGAGACTGCCGACGAGTCAACCGTCGAACCCAAAGCAGTGCCCGAAGGGTGGATTCTTCATCCTGCACACCGGGGTGCCTGATCTAAGTCAGGTACCGGACGGGTTCGTGGAGGCCGCTATTTCGGCTCGGCAGTTTGCTTCGCGACCTGTTCCCCCAGTGCCTTCAGATCCAACTGCTGTCCCGGCTTCGGGTACGGGTGCGACAGCAACCACCACTCCTCGGTGAAGGAAGCCGACTCACCCGGTTTCAACCGTTCTCGCGGACCGATCGGTTCCAACTCGATGCGCGGTCCGGACGGATACCAAACCGACACCGTCAACCCGGCCGCCTCGTTGTAGATGCGGTCCGGGTATGTCTTGAACCGCTTGACGAAGAGAGTATTGTTCGGCATCGCGTACCCAAGCCACCCGGCGTAGGAGTCGAACCCAAGCTTCGGCTTTCGCGGCGGTCCAAGTATTTCGAGGAACCCGTCGCGGACACGAATCCGGTCGTCGGTCGCTCGCACGTTGATGATGGCGCTGTCTTCGTACATCGCGTATTTTGCCGGGAAACGGCTGGGGCGGTCGCCGAGTGGGATCACGCAGATGCCGCCACCGGGCGAGAACGAGCGGCCCCAGTGGCACACCTCGCGAGACTCCCTCGACACATTGGTCAGCGTTTGCTTGCAGGCCAAGCCAACGGATTGGTCATGCCGGATCAGGCGGAACTCTCGCACGACGCGAATCCCCCCCTCTTCGTCTGGCGGGCTCGCCAGCGTGACAGAAGTCGCTCCGATTGACTCGGCTGACCACTCGCCGGACCAGATCTTGGGGTGTGCAACGACCGTCAACTCTGGCCCGTAATCGAACCGACCCGCGGAAATCGGCACTTGCTTCCCTGGCCGCCAGTTTTTCTCTTCGTCGTCGAGGAACATCGCATTGCAGCCATCGACCGTGAACTCCAACACGCGACCACCCACCTGGGGGCACAGCACAATGCGGGCACTGCGGCATTTCAGCTCAACGGCCCGCGTGTACCCGTGGTAGGCGATGACGTGAGGCGTCTGGTCATCGGCAGACGCGGCCGGTAACGAACAACATAGTATCTTCAGTATGGCAACGAGCAGGGATCTCACGAGCATGGTGAATCTCCTTGACCGGCAATGTGCGGGCGGGTTGCCCCGTCGCACGTGAAGAGTGTCCGAAATGGGTGTGACCGGTGGGGCTCGCCCCAAAGCNNTTCGAGCCCCACCGGTTACGCCCGTCTGAAATATCGCCCGAATGTGACGCCGGACCAGAATCGTCGCGCAAATCACGGCTTTTTTGGCTCCGGCTTCCTCACGCGTACTTCCTTGATCAGGAACTCGTTGGGTGAGCCGATCGCATCGAAACGGAAGTTCCACCCCCACTGGCCGACGAAATTGGCATCACGGACCTTCCAGGTATGCTCATGCCAATTGTCGTCTTTGGGGATCGTCCACCAGCTTTTCGCCCCCGTGTAGCCCTTCATGGACTCGTAGGTGAGGTTCATCCCGGCTTCCTTGTCGGGGACCAGCCGCCTGGCGATGATCGAGATTTCCAGCTCCGTGGTTCCAAACGGAACGAACTGGGGATCGATGCGGAAGTAAATGTAGCGTCCCTCGTTCTTCAGCGCGGGGTTGGCGAAGTCTGGTCGGCGGTAGCTCTCGGTCAGCTCATTCACGACAACGGTGGTCTTCGGATTGATCTGCTTGAGGCCGTCCTCGGTGTTGGAAGCCCCAAGCCGACAGGTGACGACCCTGGCGTTGGCGTAGTCCCCACCCCAAGGATAGGGCTTGCGGATGTTGTCCTGGGCTTGCTTGACCAGATCAGTTGGCACGCCGGTGAGGAACATCGGGCGCGGGGTCAGAAGCCGTTCCTCGCCGGCTGTGAGCCGCGACGTCATGCCCGCCAGATCCGTCACAACCACTGCACCGTCGAACGTGGCTTTGGCTTGCTGGCTCGGGGACGACCAGGCCACGAGGACATTCTCCTGATCCCCCTTGAACAGGAAACCGTAGCCACCCTTGCCCAGTTCGAGCCAGCCCAGGTAACGAGGCTCCTGCCCCAACAGTGTCGTCATGGTTTTGAGGCCGACATATGCTGGTCGCGGCGTCCAATCCGGCCGGATGATCCCGTGATCGGTCCCTTTGCCGTAGGCCGGGCCGCGGGCCTCGAACCAGAAGATTTTATCGAAGCCCTGGACGATCGAGAGGAGGTAAGCCTTGATCAGCATCTCGGCCTGCTCCGCGTCGCCTTTGGCATCGGGTTTGATCGGTGCCTGGAAGCCGATCTCGGTAATCCAGAGCGGGATATCAGCGCGCTGTTTGTTGGCGGCGAGCATCTTGCGAAGGTTGCCCGCGAGGCTCAGGTAACCGACCTCGCCACCCTCGGCGACTGCGCCCAGGTTCTCGTAGGGGTGGACACAGATGAAATCGAAGTGGTCGGCGGCACCGGCCTTGATCACCGCATCCAGGAACCCCACATCGAAGTTGGCAACGCTCAGGCCGATCCTGGCGTCGGGATCGACCTTCTTGGCCGCATCGTAGGCCGTCACCACCAATTCCGCGTAATCTTTCACCTTGTTCTTTGAATCTCCGAAACTGCCGTTGAACTCGTTCCAGACTTCCCAGTACTTGATGTCGTTTTTATATCGCACGACCGTACCGCTGATGTAGTCGCTCCAATACTGGATGCTCTTGATCGGGAATTTGCGCGTGCCACCATCGGCCGAGGCCCAGGGGGCGAGATATGCCCAGATCGCGACCAGTTGGATGTTGTTGGCCCGGGCATTGGCCACCATCGCATCGGATACGGTCCAGTTCCACTGGTCTTTTTTGGGTTGGATGACCTGCCACTCGGGGAACAACCGAAGCCATCGGACGCCGGCCCTTTGGAGCATCGGATTGAACCGCGGAAAATCGCTTGACCATTCTGCACCCGAGGCGATCCCCCACGGGCTGGCGTTGTCCTTGCGAGTCTCGGCTGGCGGAGCAGGTTTGACCGGGTTCTCGGCTCTGGGCGCGACGGTCAGGCCAACCCCGCAGAGCCCCACCGTCATTGCCAGTACGATTAACTTGCGCGGGTTCACCATCGTTGACCGCCCCCGATTGGAGTCCCAGGAACCTCCTCATCGATAACGAGTGTACCGCCCGAGGGTGTAGATTGGAAGCCTTGGGCCGTGGTCGCGGCGACCCACGAATTCCGATTGATAGACTATCATCAATTTACATTTGAATATAATATCTTTATCTTGATTATTTTTTGACAGATCGACACGATCAGCCTCTTGCGTCGAATTCGACCGAGGTTTAGGATGGAGCGAATGGGAACAGGGTCAGCTCAGGGTCAGCGCGGCGGGGTGGCCGGGGTTGAGTCCTCGAAACCCCGGCAAGCCTGCCCAAAGCGACCCCTGTTCTGCGATCCCCAGGATCAATCTCACGGTCTATCCCTTCGGTCCGGAAAACGGTGCGAGTGACTGGGTTCATTGATGATGGGGTGGCGTCACAAGCGGAGTAGCCAATCCCTGACAGTGGCCTCGTGTACAAGAGGCCCCCAGCAGATGGTCTTGCTTGGAATCGAACGTGTGAGGCCGCGGACCGGGGTTTCGAAGACTCAACCCCGGCCACCCTGCCGCAAATTGCCTGGCATTTAGCACAGTAGCGGGATCACACCCCCCGCGATCACGTCGCGGGGATGAGATTTCTCGCCTGTCGCCAATAAGAGGAGTCATTACCGTGAGAAAACCCAATACCCTCCTCAAGGTGGTTGCCCTGTTCAGTCCCATCTTGCTCGCTGGCGGTCTTGTCGCCTATCGCGCTGGCGCGTTCCAGTCGGTCCTCGGCACCAAGACCATTGTTGCCAATCCGGGGGACGGAGTCTGGTCGGTGGAACCCGAGGGGGGCACTGGCGGAACGCGGCCGATGACCATCTGGAGCGGGTCCAAGTCCGGGTTTTCACCGGTGCAATCTAGCTCTCCCGTTTCTTGGCCTTCCCCTCAGACAGAGGGCGATCTGCTGAAATCGACTGCTACGTCGTCCCCACCCCCGACGAGCCCGTGAATTGCTGGGGAAGCTTCCAAGATGCTGTCTGCCTTCATCGTTTCTGCTGCTTTCTGGTGCTGATGGCAGTCAGCTTCTTGAGTGGATGTCGACCTTCAAGTCGGATGCACCGATCCAACACAGGTCATGCGCAGCGGCGTGAGCGAGATTATCGCAGGGCGTTCAGCGCTGGGCGGTGAGGATCGATGTCCGTGATCCTGGTCGGATTGCGGAGGCATTCGAGAGGTGATACTTTCACTCATCGGACCCGGCCGACACCTCCTGAGCGGGAGTTGCCACGATGAGAAAACCCAACCCCCTTCTCAAAGTGGCCGTCCTCAGCAGTTCCATACTGCTCTTCGGGGGGTGTGTCGCCTATCGGGGCGGTGTTTTCCAGTCGCTCCTCGGATCTGGGGCAACTCCCCCGGGCAATCCCGGTGATGGAGCCCGGATGGTGGAACCCGAGCTCTGGAGCGGCTCCAAATCCATCCAGAACAAGGGTGTGACGCTCGGTTTGACTCCTGCTGGTGAATTCGTTCCACCGGAAACGGAACAACCGCACGCTGCGGCCTCGACTTCCACGACCCCCAAGACCCCTTGAGTTGCAGAGAGAACTCCGATGACCCTGTCTGCCCTCATCGTCTCTGCCGGCCTCAGTTTTCTTTTGTACGTCCTGATCTTTCGACCCCTTGAGTGCGTTTTCCCGGCCAAACCGGGGCAACGCTTCTTCCGCCCCGCATGGTTCACCGATCTCTGCTTCTTCCTGGGCCAGTATCTACTGGACACTGGCGAAAAACGC
>PLDW01000407.1 GCA_003136315.1 Gemmataceae bacterium
CCCCGGCCACCCAGCCGCGCAAACCCTGGCGTACACCCCCACAGCAGGCGGATTCACCCCCCTGAAGCCGCTGCCAGTCGCCCTGGGTTTTGAGGCGGGGCGTCAACTCACCTTTTTCAGGAGAGTCACGCGGCCAGTGGCCACCCACTCGACCACGAAGATATTCCCATCGTGGTCGAACGCGGCATCATGTGGGTGGACGAATTTCCCGGCCACCCAGTCCTTTGGCTGCCCGCGGATCTTGAACCCGTCGAGAACCTTCTTGCGCCACTCGGGATCGTCGCCGAGGTGGACGATCGGCTGGTTCTCCTTGTCGAACAGGCTCACACGGGCGTGGAGGTCGGGAACCAGGAGCACATCCCCGCGGGTCTTGGCATGGGCCGGGAAGAGCACCACCTTGCCCGACTCGGTCGCGCTGATCGGGGTTCCATCCAGTGTAAACGTCTGAAGCCGGGCGTTGGCCCGGTCGCACACGATCAGAACCGGTTTGTCCTTGTTTCGGGCATCGACCCAGTTGCCGTGCGGGGTGGCGAGTTTGCCGAGTGCCTTCCCCGACCCACCGAACACCTTCACCAGATTTGCGTCCTTGTCATAGTTCAGCATGTAGTTCGAGCCGTACCCGTCGCCAACAGTGAAGCCACCGTCCGGCAGGAAGCAGATGTTCGTCGGGTTGTAGTTCGTCTTGGGGTTCTCGTATTCCTTCGCCTCCGGCCGCCCTTTCTCCCATACCACCTCGCCCTTGAGGGTGGTTTTGACCAGTTTCAATTTCGGGGTCCAGGTGTTCGACAGGTAGATGAACTCGTCGGATCCCTCCTTGCGGATCTCGATTCCGTGCCCGCCCCCGTGCCACTCCTTTCCGAATGACCGGACGAATTTCCCCTTGGGATCGAACACCAGTACGGTGTCCATTTTCTTCCCGATGCCCTGGTGGGTGATGTACACCATTCCCTGGGAATCGAGGGTGACGTTGTGGGTGGTCTGCCAGGCGTAATCCGGTGGTAACTCGCCCCAGCCGTGGTGGCACTCGTACTTGTGGTCACCGGCACCGATCACAGGGGTGTCGTCCCCGGCTTTGCGGGTCGTTCCGAGCAGGGTCGGGCCAGTCGAGGCGACTGCGGCAGCGGAGGCAGCAGTGCGGAGGAAAGCGCGGCGGTTCATGGGGGAGGCTCCGGTGTGTTGGTGGAGTCCAACCAGCTTATGCCTTCGCGTGTACAAACGCAATCACCCCTGCGGCCGTGGCCTTCAGTTCTCAGGAATCAGGGATATCCGTTAGAATATAATCTGGTAAGGATGAGCCGACAAAACCGAATCCCAACCCCCGTCCCTAATACAGGAACCCGTTGAGACTGTCGCATCTATGGAAAGACGTTTGGACGTATAAACGGGAGGCCGAGGCTCCTGCCGAGCTTCACCAGCCTCACGCTCGGCAGGAGCCTCGCTCTCCCGTTAGATCGATGATCGCTCCGGGAATGAGATAGCCTCTGCGGGTTTCTGGATAAGAAGGCGTGGTGCCACCCTCTGTGGCGGCCCGGCCAGGCAGGAACGCAAACTTTGACCAGGCTCCAACCCGCCCCACAGCCGAATCGACGGTCACCGCCACGCGATTGGGTTCGTTTATCAGATTCGCTTCGTATATCAGATCCGCTTGGCGGCGGCTTGGAGTTCGAGGCAGTGGCCTTCGAGGTCGCGGTTGCCTGTCTCGCGGGCACGGGCCAATCCTTTGTCGGCGAAGTAAGCGGCCTTCGTTCCGTTTTTCAGCCGCAGCATTTCCTCCGCTGCGGTTGTGTAATAACGCCCCTCGTCCGGGTTTCGGGCGATCAGGACTTCAAACTCCTCTGTCGCCTTCTCCACGTTCTTCTGCTTGGAGTACAACTGGGCCTTTCGGAGCCCGTACTCGTTTGCCCGACGATTCTCATTGCGTTCTCCATCGTACCACGCCCCATCGTTTGCGAACTGCACTGCCTTGGCCGTGTCGCCCTCCGACAGGGCACCAGTGATCAGGCAGGCATAGAGCGGATAGCGGTCCAGCTTGGCTGGATCGAACGGTTTCTGGACCCCAGCCAGTGCAAATGCGACCGCCAACTCCCGGGCGTCCAACTTGAGCGCTGCCTTCATGGACTGCTCCAGTTCGTCGACCGATAGCACGGCCACATCCAACCCGGCCAACTCCGCCGCGTTCATCGCGGGGATCTCCCGCTTGGCCGGTGGTGCAGGTGGGGCAGGTGTTGGGGCAGGTGCTTCGGCTTCCACTGTTGGGGCAGGTGGTTCGGCCGCCACTGGGACCGGGGTCGGCTCAGGATCGGGTAGGATTTCGACCTTTGGGGGGTCTGCCGTGATGTACTCCAGCCCGAGTTTGTGTTGCAAGGTTGCGAAGTCGTACTCCACCAGCGGCATCACTTGATCGGCAATTCGCTTGAGCGGGACCATTCCGGTGAAGCAGTCGGCGATGAATTTCACGGCCCCGAACACTCGCTTTCGCAGGCGCGAACTGCCAACGGCATCGAGT
The DNA here is from genome assembly GCA_003136315.1 of Gemmataceae bacterium. Lineage (GTDB taxonomy): Bacteria > Planctomycetota > Planctomycetia > Gemmatales > Gemmataceae > Urbifossiella. Next base: position 2,507 of record PLDW01000407.1, read on the forward strand.
GGGCTGTTCCCACCGAGCGACTGAAGCGGGCGATGAATCCACCCGCTCTCGAAGTAGTGCTGGGCGAACTCCCGCAGTTTCTCCTCCGCCCGCAGATGGTCGGTGTTCTGTGTGGGGAATGCCAAAGCCCCCAGGACGACATCCGCGAAGTTGATTGGTGTGATCGTCTCGGTGGGCGGCTCGACCGCCAGGTTCAGGCGTGTTCGAATCTCGGCAGCGATCCGTGCAACGGAGTCTCGGTCCGGATGCCAGACCCGGATGATCCCCCGGGAGATGTTCAGTCTGGCGACCACTTTGACCACGGTCAGGCTGCCGAACGCGAGAAGGCTCGGGAGTTCCTCCACGACCATCGCCGTCATCGAACCGGTCTCCTGGTCCGCCTGTACCCCGAGCAGTCGGCGGGACCGCTCCATTGCCTGGAGCCAGGCCACGACTGGCTTGGGATCGCGGATGGGGAGATAGAACCCGTGTTCGAGGTAGTCCGCATCGTTCTCCATCCCATGCCCGCAGCGGAGTACCTCGGCCAGGGCCGATGCCTCCTCCGCCCGGTGGTCGTCCGTCTCCAGATCGACGGATGTGTTCAACGCATCCACGGCCTTCGGTTGCTCCCCGAGCCACGCCAGCACGACCCCAAGGTTGAACCACACGGCGGGGTCGCTCGGGGTCCGCTGGGTGAGGGTCTCGAATGCCTTGCGAGCGTCAGACAGCTTGCCGGTGGCGGCGTTCGCAGCAATTGGCTTGGCGGTTGGCCGGAAGGTGTACTTCTTACGGACACACTGAGGGAGCCGTGATTTGTCGCCGAAGAGGATCTCGAAGTGTTCCCGGATCTCCGGTCCGGCGGGCTGGAAGTGGAGCACACGCTCCAGCGCAGCCCTGGCAGCCACCGGTCGATTCAGGAGCATCTCGTTTTGGAAGATCAATTCGTGGACGTGGGCAAGCTGGTCGTGGGCATCCGGATCATAGGTGTCCGCAGCCTTCCGGAAGAGCATCAGGGCGCCGATCAGCTCGCCCTCGTTTAGCCGGAACCTCCCCCGAAGGTAGTGGGCCATCCCAAAGTTCGGGTTCAGCCTCAGAGCTTCTGAGAGAGCGGCTTCGGCTTGTTCGATGTAGCGAGCCTGGTCGCTCTGGGTTTGCTGGGCCTGTCCCAGGCTGTAGAGGAACTGCGCGCAGTAGCCCCACACCGCTGGCTGGTTGGGGTGGGATTTGGTGAGCGCGAGGATGGTTTGGAGGGCAGTTTCGTATTGGCCCTGCTGTTCCAGCCCGAATGCCTTCTCGACCTGCGAGAAGTACGGAGAGCAGCACCATTTGAATTTTTTGCCGCTGCCGCACGGGCAGGAAACGTAGGGGTCCAGAGGCATCGATATCTCGGGGGTGAGGGTATTCGTGGTCGTGGGGGCGGGGCGGGAAGCTGTTCGGGGTGTGGAAGTTGGTGGGTTGGTCGGAACGCTGCCGCCCGTCGCAACCTCGCTCTGGGCATGGCTTAATGTTCGGAGTTTTGCGTTTCGAGTTCGGTTTCGCTCGTGCGGGTGAGAAGCCCGTTTCAGGCCCCCCTCTCCACAACTTGACACTCAAAACCGGAAACGATGCCCGCTTTCCAGACCCTCACAACCCGTTTTCTCCCGGACCCGATCCCCCCACCGTCCCATGAGTTCACAACTTATACCGTTCGTTCTACGCAGGATAGTAGGTGGGGTTGGAGCTGAAAACGGGGGCAGAGGAGTTTGACACGCTCAGAACCCGTCCTAATTTTCGGTGAGCCCAAGACCACCGTGCCGCAGGTCGGCCCTTGCTCAGCCCTCACTGCCCGCCCGGACGCGTCCGCGCTGACTCGTACATCCGAAGGATACGCTCATGGTGACCAGTGACCTTGGCGCTTGTGAATGGTTCGTCTGGGATCTCCGTCGGAGCGGATTAATCGACCGGGGCCAGCTCGACTCGATCGTCAGCGAATTCCTCAAGCGGAACCCTCGTGCCGAGGCACCAGCCCTCGCCGAGTATCTGGTCGATCAGGGCACCCTCACCGCCTTCCAGGCCGAGCGTATCCTCAACGGGAAGACGCAGGGGCTGGTTCTTGGGCCATATGTCCTTCTGGACGCGATTGGCTCCGGGAGCATGGGGCAGGTGTACAAGGCAAACTCGAAAAACGACTCCAATCTCTACGCGGTCAAGGTTCTTCCCCGGCGGAGCATGTGGAACGTCCGCCTGGCCCGACGCCAGGTGCGATCGTTCAGTCAGTTCACGCATTCGGCGGTGGTTCCGTTCGTCGATGTCGGGACCGCTGGCGGGTTACACTACCTGGTGTGGCCGTTGGCGGAGGGGACGACCCTGGAGGCGATTGTCCAGCAAATGGGCAAGCTTTCTCCGCAACTGGCTGCTCTGTACGGGGTTCAGGTCGCCCAGGGGCTGACGGTGGCCCACCAGAACAATCTCTTCCACGGGCTTGTGAAGCCGTCGAACATCATGATTGGCTCGGACAACCAGGCCCGCATGTTGGATTTCGGGATTGGGTCGCTGCTAGTCGAGAACGAAGGCGAGTCGCTGGTTGACACGATGTCCACCGCGAACACCCTGACGAGCGGACTCGACTGTACGGCTCCTGAATCGATCATGGAGCCTTCCAACCGAACCCCGGCTGGCGACCAGTACAGCGTCGGGTGCGTGTTATACTACTGCCTGACAGGCCGGGTGCCCTTCCCGGAGGGGTCGGCTGTCGAGAAGATGATGGCCCATCAGACCAAGGAGCCGATGCCGATCACGGATCTGGCCCCGGAGGTTCCGGAGCGGCTCGTCGCGATCGTCTCGCGTCTGATGGCGAAGAACCCGGACGAGCGGTTCACGGGCTGTGATGAATTGGTCGAAGCACTGGAGCCATTCCTGGGTGACCTGAACACGGTTCCGGGTGGAGTTCCGGGTACCGGGTCCGGTCGAGTGCCTGCCTCGACGCTCCGACGAAGCACGTCCGGATCCGGATCGGCAGGAAAGTTGCCCTCCTTGCCGTCCCAGCCGGCCGGTTCGCACTTCGGGACGAAGGCGTCACCGGCCGCAGCGCACAACGGTACTCGGCCTGGAGGGCACACAGGAACCCGGACCACATCACCCACCGGTTCGCATCCGGGGGTCAAGTCCAATCTCCCACCATCCGGATCGAACCCGGCGACGCGGGGTGTCGCGGCCTCATCGACTGTGCCTGCTCGCACCCCGCCTCCGACCCGCGGTCCGAGCCTGCCGAGCCGGGCCTCGTTCCAGCTTCCGCCAATGGCCGAAGAGCTTGACGACGTTCCTTCGATTGAGAGTGTGGTTCCTGTTGAGAGGGCCGCAGCGACCCGTCGTCCGGTTCCGGCCCGGGGCGACCAGGCAGCCTGGACAGAAGACGAGCAGGGCGACCGGAAGGGGGGCGGGTTCGGGACGATCGGTCTGATCGCAGCGGCCGTCTTGATTATGGTTGCCGTTTACTTCGGGGCTACGGTGCTCATGAAGTAAGTCACGAATAACGGGAACAGGAGCCGGAGCGGGGGGCAGGATGCCCCCGTTTTCGTTGACGCAGGAACGGGCGTCTCGCCCTCCTGGACAAGGCGTCGGAGCCAACAACATTGTCCTCGGAACCCCAAGCCCAACTGGTGCCACCCCAACGACAAGGGCGTAACCGGTGGGGCTCGNNCTCGGCTTTGGGGCGAGCCCCACTGGTATCACCCAAACGACAACGCCCACCGCATGAGGTGGGCGTTGAGCACATCAGGCTCTTGCGAGCATCACTCTTGCTCGTTGCCGGGCATCTGGAACAGCGGGCCGGCGGTTCCCGTTCCGCCGCGGAGTTCCTTCTTCTCCTTGGCCTTGGCCGCTTGTGCCGCCTGACTCGCGGCGGCGGCGGCTGCCGTTGCCGCTGGAGACGGGGCGGGAGTCGGGGGCGCCGAATCGATCGTCACCACGGTGGCCCCGTCGATCGGCATGTCCGGAATCTCGTCCGGAACGGCCGGGTCGTCCACATTCTTCATGCTCAGGCCGACCTTCCGGTCCTTGGTGTCGACCCGCAGCACCTTGACCTCGACATCGTCTCCGACCTTGACCACTTCCTCCGGGCTCTCGATTTTTGCTTCCGAGAGTTCGGAGATGTGTAGGAGCCCTTCGAGCCCCGGTTCGAGTTCGACAAACACCCCGAAGTTGGTCAACTTGGTGACTTTTCCGGTCACCTTCTGGCCCGGCTTGTAGCGGCCGGGGATATCGCCTTCCCACGGGTCGTTTGCCATCTGCTTGAGCCCGAGCGCGACCCGCTTCCGCTCCTGGTCAACCGATAGAACCTGGCAGGTGATTTTCTGCCCCTTCTGAACCACCTCGGACGGATTTGACACCTTTCGCGTCCAGCTCATGTCCGAGACGTGCAGGAGGCCATCGATCCCCTCTTCGATCTCGATGAAGGCCCCATAGTTGGTCAGGTTGCGGACCGTTCCGGTGATCACCGTTCCCGGCGGGTACTTCTTGGCCACCTCGCCCCACGGGTTCGCCTGGCACTGCTTCATGCCCAGCGAGATTTCCTTCTTGTCGTGGTTGATGTTGAGAACCTGAACCTCGACCTTGTCGCCGATCTGGACGAGTTCCTTCGGGTCGGCGATCCGCTTCACCCACGACATCTCGGAGATGTGGACGAGCCCCTCGATCCCCGGTTCCAGTTTGACGAACGCCCCATAAGGCATGATGTTAACGACCTCGCCCTGGTGGCGAGTCGCGACCGGGTATTTCTGCTCGATATTCTGCCACGGACTCGGGGTCTTGTGCTTCAAGGAGAGGGCGATCTTCTCCTTCTCCCGGTCGATGTGCAGGATGTAGACTTCGAGTTCCTGGTCAATCTTCACCACGTCGTGCGGGTTGGTCACGCGGTGCCAGCCCATGTCGGTGATGTGCAGCAGGCCATCGATCCCGCCGAGATCGACGAACGCTCCGAACTCGGCGATGTTTTTGACCACACCGCGGCGAATCTGGCCAACGTCCAATTCGGACAGCAGCTTGTCCTTCTGGATGCGGCGGCGATCCTCGATCAACTTGCGGCGGCTGACGACGATATTCCGCCGCTGCTCGTCGATCTTGAGGATCACGCACTCGATGTTCTTGTCGATGTATTCGTCGATACTTTGCGGTCGGCGGATATCGACCTGGCTGGCCGGAAGGAAGACGTTCACGCCGATATTGACCAGCAGCCCGCCCTTGATCTTTTTGATGACTTTCCCGGCAACGACATCCCCTTCCTTGTGCTTGGCAAGGACCGCGTTCCACTCCTTTTGTCGCTTCGCTTTCCGGTACGACAGGGCAATGGCCCCATCTTCGCCCTCGACCGTTTCCAGGAGGACTTCGACGGTATCACCAGGCTTGGGTGGAGTGGTCCCTTCGGCCCCCTCGTCTCGCCACTCATCGAGTCGGATGACGCCTTCGGACTTGTAGCCAATATCGATGACAACGTCTTCGCCGCGGATTTCGAGCACCTTGCCCGAAACGATTTTGTTGGATTCAAAGACCTGCGGCTCTTCGGTCAGCCAGCTATCCCAGGAGCTTTCGTCGTGATCGACGCCCTCGAACGACCCGCGGAGTTCTTCTTCGGACGCTTCAAACTGGCGGAGAAGGTTACGGTTGACCATAATATGGGTGGGAACGAGCGGCCCGGGCTACGCGGCTATCGAGTGAGCGGCGGGCTGAAACGAGTTAAAGGTTCCCCCACCCCCGGCCGGCCGAGCGGCCCGCATCGTCGGGAGTGAAGCTTGGGAATTGTAGCGAGCACATCAGATTGGAAACAGGTCATCTGCGAAAATCGGCCCTGATACAGAAACCCGCAGAGGCTGTCTCATCCTGGGAGCTAACATCGGTATGACGGGAGTGCGAGATTCCTGCCGAGCGTGGGGGTGGTGCAGCTCGGCAGGAGCCTCGCCCTCTCATTTATACGTTCAATCGTCTTTTCATAGATGCGACACCCTCAGCGGCTTCCTGTATGAGAATCTCTCCGAGCCCGACTCGTTACGCCCAGATCACTTCTTCTCCCCCATCAAGTCCGAGATCGCCTTCACCAGATCCACCATCCCTCCCTTGAACTCGATCTGGATGCCGGTCTGATGACGGAACGCCGGTTCAAAATCCACCCCGCGTCGCATCACAAGGGACGTTTTCGCATGGAAGTCCTTCCCGGCCTCCGCAGCGGCCTTTCGCTCCTCCTCGGCCCATCTGACAAGTTCCGCACACGACTTGTCGGCAGCATTCCCGTCCTCTGCCGTCGGGGAATTGACGGTCATCTTCAACACACACGTCCGGCCGATGTCGAACCCGACGAGAACCTGATCGGATTTCGACAAGATTTCACCCACGGCCAGTCCGAAGCGTTTCTCGGTGGCGTCAGTGTCGTCAGCCAGCAAGAGATCCTTCCTCGCTGCGGTCTTCTTGGTTTCGGTGAGGACCAGACCGAACACACCGCCTTCGATCGCCTTCCAGTCGGCGGCCCAAAGCGGTGGTGTGGGCTTGCCCCTTGCCGCTACAAGCAATTTGATGTTCTCCATTTTATCGACGACGAGCGTTCGATCGTCTGGCAGGTAGAACCCGTAGTTGGTGTCCTTCGGCAGCAGCGGGATCTGCATGGTGCCGGAATAGTAGGTGGTCCCGGCGTGGGTGTGTTCCTTCCAGTCGGTACACCATTCGCGGAGTTGTCCGACCCAGTCGAACTTCTTCACCATGCGGATCGAGGTCAGTGAGAGCATGAGCGACCGATTTGGCGACGGGATCTTCGGTTCGTGGTGCAAGAACACCTGCCCGCCGATCTGCTCCACGTCTGCTAAACCGAAGTGGAGTTTCTTATCTTTGCCGAACGGCAGGTTGAGTATGGACTGATACTGATCAACGAACTCCTCCAGGCCCGGCGTCCGGGTGAGTTCATCGATGCGAATGGCGTACACTCCCGCCTCATCGCGATTGCCGGAAGGTAAGAGAAACGAAACGTCCAGCGGCGGCCGTGCCTTATCGTGGGCGGTTGCGACGGGCGGGGTCGGATCGGCCAGGGCTTCGGGGGTGGTGCCGTGCAGCCCGAGAGCAGCAACAGCGAGCAGGCCGACGCCAGCCAGTGCCGGCCACCGACGGGAGCGAGTGACAGTGTCATCCTTGACACGCAACATGGCGATCCTCCGTAACAGGGTTCGTGGTCGAGACAGGAACGTCGGCAGCGGGCCGACAGGGGCAGCGTCGGCCTTCAGAGCCAGCGCTGCGAGGCACTTCAGGTAGGCGAGCCGCCCGCTGCAGGAGCCTGCGGCCTGGGCGTCGGCAGCCATCTCCTGTCGCAGTTCGAGGCGGCTCGCTGCCCACCGGACGAGAGGGTGGTAACTGTGGAGGGCGACCGCCAGGCGGGCGACGAAACGGCTTACGAAATCCCCTCGACCGGCGTGGGCGATTTCGTGAGCCAGTACGGCTCGCGTTTCTTCGGGCGTCCACTCCTGCCAGCCGGGGGAAAGCAAGACGACAGGTCGGAGCCAGCCTGCGGTCGCCGCGCTGCCGACGGCCGCCGACTCACGGACGGAGAGTGGTCGACGGCACACCATCTGGTGACGCAATTCGTCCGCCATTGCGAGCAACCCGGGATCGGTCACCGGCCGACTCCGTCGGACCACCCGTACGACGGCGACCCAACCCAGGGCAAGGCGAACCAGCCCGAATACCGCGAGTGCGAGGGCTGCAATGGCAACCACGCTCCAGACGCCACGCCCATCGGACAGGGTCTCAGCGGGGTTTGACTTCACCAGATGCAACAGGTCGAGGATGTTCACACCGCGAGGCATTGGACTCGCCAGGGGTGCGGCCACTGCGTCCAGGGGAGCGGCTGTCTCGATCATCGTTGCCGGTGAAGCGGCTGGCGGCGGCCACACCGGGAGAGGCAGGAACACGAGTGGTGTGAGGACAAGGACAGCACCCACGGCGGCAGCGAGTGGGCGACACGCGGCGGCCGGGTCGCGGCGACAAGACAGCAGTAACCCGCCAGCGAGCGGGAGTGTGATCTGTGCCGCCAGGACGAACAGAACGGGGCCGAGGTCGGTCATGGTGTGCCCTCCTGAAGCAGGGCTTCAAGGGCCGTCCGCTCCTCGGGCGTGAGCTTGCGGCCATCGAGCAGGCGGACGAACAGTTGTTCGCGCGAGCCCCGGAAGACCCGGCTTACAAGGTCCGTCAGGAGCCGGCCGGAGACTTCCTCGTAAGTCCGACAGGGAACGTAGCGGAAGGGTCGTTCGTCGTTGACGGGGCGAAGAAACCCCTTCTCGTGCAGGGTCCGGACGAGGTTGGCGACGGTGGGGTAGCTCAACTCGCGACCAGCAGTCGCAAGCCGGTCGCGGGCGTCCGTGGCGGTCAGCTCGCCGGACCCCCAGAAGAGGTGCATCACCTCCAGCTCGCGTTCGGTCAGATCTTTCGCAGCGGGTCGAGCCATCGACCAGCCCTCCTTCCCTGAAGAGCGGTTTCGGGGAACCAAATTTGGAGAACCAAATACCGCGACGTGAGGTGAGGGTCAAGAGAGAGTTGCGGTCCGAGTTGATGTCGCTGTAAGGCAATAGGCAGGTGATACATCACCGGCGTTCGTGGTGGCTTTGTACCTCCCCGCTTGCGGGGAGGTCGCCGCGTAGCAGGCGGGTGGGGTGCGGAGGGTGTGCAATCGCCAAGGCTCAACCCCCTCCCGGCGAGCAAAGCCTCGCCGACCTCCCCCGCAACCGGGGGAGGAAAAATCCCAAGACCCCACTGCACTTCTTCTGGTACTTCTTCTCTTGCCCAACACCTAAGCAGGACACGTTGCCTTGCACCCGGCGGCGGATCGGTCATGCTGGTAATGTTGAGTTGTGCCAAATGGCCTTTTCGTGGCGGGCCATGTCATGTCTGAGGAAGATGCCTTCCTGCACGCGCTGGCTGCGTGCCCGACCGATGACCTCACCCGACTCGTCTACGCCGACTGGCTGGACGACCGCGGCGAGCAGAAATCCCGTTATCTCCGGCTGATCGTCGAACTGGTCCGGTTGCCGCCAGACGAGTTACTCGGATCGGTCGCCCACGACGAGATGCTGGCCCTGGCGGTGGTGCTCAACTCGGTCTGGCAACAGGCGGTCGGGAGGCGGTTTGAGGTGGCGCTCATCGAGTTTGCCCCCCGCGACCGGTATGTCCTCGCCCACACCTTGATGGAACTCCTGCAACTCCCGGACGGGATCGCTGCGGAGGAACTGGTTGCGGCGGCCCCGACCCCTTTACGATCTGCGCTTACGTATTCGGAAGCGGTGTTCCTGTACCTCGACTGGCTCCGCTACCGTCCGCTCTTTCAGATCCGGCCGACGGTGGTCGTGCTCGCCATTCCGGCACCCGAGGGCGGACCCGGTGGCCGTTTCGATATCGTCTTGCGGAAGCTCCCGCCGGACTTTTGGCCGCACTGGCCCGAGTACAAGTTCTCGGTGGCGGACTTGCTGGGGCTCGGGACACGAGAAGCAGCCGACCGGGTCCGAAACCTCCCCGCAACGTTGTTCCGTGGGATCGAGTGGGACGACCTGGAGCCGACCCTCCGACGGGTCCGGCGTGCGTTCAACGTGCAGTGGACCGAACATCTCCCCCCGGATGCGCTGTCGGTGATCCCATCCGCACCGGAGGACCGGCGATGAGCGACGAACAGGTATTCAGCCTGGCCGAGAAGCAGGAGCACAAGACCCAGTACCCCGGTTCGATCGGTCTCTCCAGCCAACTCGACGCGGTCGGGTGTGCGACATGGTCTGCGC
>PLDW01000019.1 GCA_003136315.1 Gemmataceae bacterium
CGCTGATGTCCGAAACCCCAGTCGGAGGGTATCAGAGCGTCAAAGTGCCAACCTACGCTGCTAAAGTGCAACGCGAGGTTGAGTTCGCAGGGTGATCAAGGGCACCCGAGAGACCGCACCCAAGTAGGCGCCTAACAGTACAGCGCTTCTTTAGAGAACGGATCTATGCCGCTCTTTTTTGTGGGACTTGGATGCCTGCTCGTTCCTTCGCTGGTGGTAGCAGATGACATCGCTTGCGTGTTTTCGCTCCGAGACGCCCCGCCGTCTGCGGAGGATCACCCGACACCGCTGGTTCAACGCCCGGCACACCTGCTCGGCCGTCACCTGTGGGTTTTTCCCCCCGAAGCCGCTCCGTGTGAGTGGCGACGAATCCCAGCACCACCAGAGCCAGACTCAGATGCCTCATCAACCCCGTGTAGTCCCGCCCCTCAAAGTGGGTCAAGCCTGCTTCCTGCTTCGCGAGTCTGAACAAATGTTCGATCGTCCACCTGCGAAACGCGACTGCCAAGATCCGCTCCAGACCGGCAGTCGTGGCATTACTCAGGAAGTATTTCACCTCCTTGGTCACCTCGTTGATCGCCACCACCAACGCCTGTTGCCTCTCGGCTACCCACACCATCACTTTCTTCGCTCTCCAGACCGATGTCTTCACCGTTTTGTGAGCCAGTCGATAACGCCGCCCCGTCCGAGCATCCGCCGCCGTCAATCGGGCATCCACACGCTGGGCCTCGCCACCTTCCACATCCCGGACGCTGAAATTCACAGGGATTTCGGCCACAAACTTCTGCTTCAGAATGCTCAGGAACCTCAAAAACGGCACGGACGCCCCGTACCCCTCATCGAACGTCAGCCAGTCGAACGACACCTTGTTGCTGGCCAAGCCGATCAGTTGGTCCATCGCGATCCGCCACTTCGGTCGGTAGCGGACATCGTCGGGGATGCCCGCTGCTTGACAGCGAACGCGATCCTCGTCCCAAACCTTGGGCAGGTACAAGTCGGCGTCCAGCAGGGCCTGGAAACGCCCACGCGAGACCCCAATGTGGACGGTCACGATCCCGTTGTCGACTTTGCCGACGCACCCCAGGTACTGCCGTTGGACGCCGGGAGTCTCATCGCCCCACTTCTGGCAACTCGTCTCGTCAATCACCCCGACCGTCCCGACGGTATCGCCCGGAATGTCGGCGATCACAGCGGCCAAATGCCGATGCAGAATGGTTCGGGCCAAGTCATGGTCCCAGACAGCGTTAACCAAGAACTCCTGGAGTGTCCTGACGGCTGTCCCGGACGCCAAAGCAATCGGCTCGACCGTCTTGCGAGGAAGGTCCGACAACAGGCCCCGGCAGTAGGTGTTGAAGTGGGCGGCAGTGCGGTCCTGGCCGCAGCACCCGCGATACCGTCGCAGGTATACTGCGAAAGCGGGGCCGAGATCGGTTATCTGCTGCTCAGTCATCGGGAACCCTCCGGATGACCAACTTACGGAAAATCAGAAATCCTGCGCTGTACTGCTAAGCAGCAGTGGGAGTGGCGAAGTAGACCTCCTATGGGGTGAAGTAGTGTAGCACCTTCCTAGGTCTGCTTAGCAAGGCGTAACGGTCTCTCCCGAATTCTTCCCAGTGATCTCATTCGATGATGCGGCAAAGTACCAATCCAGTTTATGGGTCCCCGCAGTGATCGTATCGCTCGGGTTACCTTGAACGGTGGCAGAGGTCAATGAATAGGCATACGACGATGCCGTCAGATCAGTGATGACCTGGGCGTACCTCGTGGTACTGGTGATCGTCTTCCAGACTGTGAGGATGGCTTCCAGGTCCGCGTAGACGGCGTCGTAAGCAGTGGAACCACCGATCAGCAGGTTGTAGCCGGTGCCGCCGACGATGGAGGAGATTCCGATGCCGCCGATGATGATGTTGTCGCCGGAGCCGCTGGCCGTCAGAGCATTGCTCCCCGACCCGCCCACCAGGATGTTATCGCCGTTGCCCGTAGCAGTAAAGGAGATGCTCGTGGTTACTCCGACCGCCGTCAGGTAGTTGTTGCCGGCACCAACGATGACATTGCCGATGTTGGAAATCCCATTCGAGTTACCACCGTTGACACCAGTGGCCGAGCTGTTCGCCAGGCCCGTTGTCGCATTGCCGAGGTTGACCGTGACACCACCGGTGTAGGCCGAGTAGTTGAGTGTGTTACTGCCGCCCGCACCATTGATGACCCCCGACACCGTGGCACCGTTGGCGAACTGGAAGATGTCGGCAGCGCTGCCGCCGGTGAGGTTGGCGAAGCCGCTGAAGCTGACGCCATCCACCGTGCCAGCGTTGTTGCCTCTCAACGCCCAGTTGTTGGTCGTGCCGTCAGTAGCGATGAACGTGTCCGTTGTGTCGGTGCCCTTGAAGCTCTGGATATTCGACCAGATGCCACCGATCGCGGTTGCTGTTGTGGTTTGCAGGTTGACCGTGACCGGGCTACCGAAACCAGTGTAATCGAGCGTGTTGGTACCGCCACCGCCGGTGATGCTGCCCGACACCGATGCAGCGGAACTGAACGCGAAGGTATTGTTGCCCGTCCCCCCGGTCAGGTTGGGGAACCCTGCGAAGGAGTAGGTGCCCACGGTCCCCATGTTGGTGCCGGTGATCGACCAGGTGCTGGTCGAGTTGGCACCCATCAGCGTATCGGTCGTGCCCGTGCCAATGAACGTCTGGATGTTCGCCCAGATCCCGCCAATCCCGGTCGCGGTTTTCGTTTGCAGATTGACAGTGACCGCACTGCCATAGCCCGAGTAATCGAGAGTGTTGACGGGTGGCCCACCCCTCAGGTTGCCGGCGAGCGAGCCGCCAGGGAGGAACGCGAAGGTATCGCTGGCAGTGCTGCCGGTCAGGTTCTGGATTTCGCTGAAGCCGTTGGGCAGGATTGTGGCGATGTAGCCCGAATTGCTGCCAGAGATCGTGAACCTGTCGCCGTTATTGTCACCGATGATGGTGTCGTTGCCACCGCCACCGTTGATCGCACCCGACAACTCCCCGGGGCTAACAAAGGTAAAGGCGTCGTTGCCCGTTCCGCCAGTCAGATATGGGAATCCCGCGAAGGAGTAAGCGCCCACGCTCCCCGCGTTGGTGCCGCTGATTGACCAGTTACTGTTCGAGTTGGCCCCCACCAGCGTGTCGGTCGTGCCCGTACCGATGAAACTCTGGACATCGGCCCAGGTGCCACCAATCCCGGTCGCTGTTTGCGCCTGGAGATTGACAGTCACTGGGCTGCCATTGCCGGAGTCATTGATCGCGTTGCTGCCAGCCCCGCCGGACAGGTTACCGGTAATCGAGCCGCCAGGCAGGAACGCGAACATGTCGTTGCCGGTGCCACCGGTCAAGTTCTGGATGTCGCTGAAGCCGTTGGGCAAGATTACGGCGACCGAGCCCGAGTTGCTGCCGGAGATCGTGAAGTTGTCGCCGTTGGCGTCTCCGGTGATAGTATCGGTCCCGCCGCCACCGTTGATGGAGCCTGTCAGCATTCCCGGGCTGACAAACTTGAAGTTGTTGTTGCCCGTTCCGCCAGTCAGGTTGGGGAACCCAGCGAAGGAATCGCCGCCCACCGTCCCCGCGTTGCTGCCGGTGATCGACCAGGTGTTTGTTCCATTCGGCCCGATCAGCGTGTCGGATGTGTCCGTGCCAACGAAGGACTGGATGTTGGACCAAGTGCCAACGATGGTGCCAACATTGCCAGTTGCGGATTTCGCTTGCAGGTTGACTGTAACCGGGCTGCCGTAACCTGAGAAATCGAGAGTGTTCACTGGTGCCCCACCCGAGATGTTCCCTGCAATCGACCCGCCAGGGAGGAACGCGAAGGTGTCGTCCGTGTTTCCACCGGTCAGGTTGGGGAAACCCGAGAAGGAAACGGCATCGACGGTGCCTGTGTCAGTGCCGGTGATCGACCAGGTGTTGATCGTGTTGGCTGACACGAGGGAATCGGTCGTGCCCGTCCCGACGAAACTCTGGATGTTCGTCCAGGTGCCGCCGATGCCAGTGGCCTTCGTCGTTTGCAGGTGGATCGTGACCGGGTTGCCGTATTGAGAGTCATCCAGGGTGTTCGTTGTGCCTTCACCAATCAGGCTGCCGGTGATCGAGCCACCGTTGATGAACGAGAAGGTGTTGGGGAACGAGCTGCCTGTCAGGTTCTCGATACTCTCGAAAGCGATAGTGGCGTTCAGTGTTCCCGCGTTTCTGCTCGCGATCACCCAGGCGTTCGTCTGGTTCGGGCCGGTCAGATTATCGCTGCCGCCGTCACCGTCGAGGGTCGTTGTAGTGACGGCATTCAGGCCCACGATGAAAGTCGTCGTCATCGCTACGACCTCACCGACCGTCCCGTTACCGACCGTGAAGCTATCACTGCCGGTAGTGCCTTTGAGTATGACGGCGTCGGTTCCACCCCCCCCGTAGACCTCAATGGTGGACGCCGCATAGGGGCCGAAGTTGGTTGTAATCCCGTTGATCGTGTAGGTGACTTTCATGCTGTACGCGGAGGCCCCGTTAGGCAACGTCGGGGTCAGTGTGATGCTGGCGGCGGTAGTGGTGCCGGGAATGGCCAGCGTTCCGTTCTGGATTTCTGGAGTGGAGAGAACGCTGACCTGCTGCGAGACGGCTGGACTCACGTTTCCATCCTGGTCCGTGGCGGTGAGCGTGACCGTATACGTTCCAGCGACGCTGTAGGCGTGTGTGTCGTCGATTGAGGATCGGCCGGTGACTCGATCCGTGGTTCCGTCGCCCCAGCTCACGAGGTAGATGAAGTTCCCTGCCTGATCGGCGGGCGATGGGTCACTGGCGCCGATGCTGAATGCCAGCGTCTGGAAGACCACGCCGCCGGTAGGTCCACTGAGCAAGGCGGTGAGCCCGCTGGCGCTAACAGTCGTGGTGGCTTGGGCCGCAGTTGGGGTGGCCTGGACATTGCCGACGTTGTCGGTGGCGATGCTATAGAAGCCATAGGTATGGCCAGTCTGACCTGTGAAAGAGGTCGAGGTGAGGGTGGTGTTGGTCAGCAGTGGCTGGAAGGTCCCCCCGTCGTCCGAGACGTAAACACTGTAGTTTGCGATGCCGGAGCCGGTGCCGTCGGAGCCTGACCAGGTGAGGGTGAAGCTACCCGGGCTGAACGTCGGGAGGGCATCGACGCTGCTTGTCGGCGGTGCCGTATCGACAGTTGTGCTGGCTTGGGCGCCAGACGGCGTGGGCTGCACGTTGCCGACGTTGTCGGTGGCTACGCTGAAGAAGGAGTAAGTGGCGCCGTCCTGGCCCGTGTAGGCAGTCGAAGTGAGGGTGGTGTTGGTCAGCAGTGGCTGGAAGGCCCCCCCGTCGTCCGAGACGTAGATGCTGTAGTTTGCGATGCCCGAACCGTTGCCATCGGAACCAGACCAGGTGAGGGTGAAGGTGCCGGGGCTGAACGTGGGCAGGGCCTCAATGGTACTGGTCGGCGGCGCTGTATCGACAGTTGTGCTGGCCTGGGCAACAGACGGAGTAGTCTGGACGTTGCCGATGTTGTCGGTGGCGATGCTGTAGAAGTCGTAGGTGTGACCGTTCTGACCTGTGTACGTCGCTGAGGTCTGCGTCGTGTCACCAAGCAAGAGAGTGTAGGCACCACCGTTATCAGAGACATAAATGTTGTAGTATGCGATCGCGATCCCGTTGCTGTGGCTGCCCGACCAACTCACCGTGAAGGTTCCAGGGCTGTACTGCGAAAGAGACGCGATGGTACTGGTTGGGGGTGCAGCATCGATCGTGATTGTGGCCTGGGCGGCACTGGGGGCGGGTTGCACATTCCCAGCGTTGTCGGTTGCCACACTGTAGAAGGCATAGGTATCACCGTCGGTGCCGCTAAACGTCGCGCACCTCTGAGTAGTGTCGGTCAGCCAAGGGGTGAAGGGCCCGTCGTTGTTTGACACGTAAATGCTGTAGGAAGACAGCCCCGAGCCACCAATATTGTCACTGCCTGACCAATTGACAGTGAAATCTGTCGTCGAGCTCACTGCGGGGAGCGGGGAGACGTTGCTGGTTGGTGGAGTCGTATCGACGTTGACGCTGAAGACACTGGCGGTCGAAACATTCCCCGCGGCATCCGTTGCATCAATGCTCAAGGTGTTGATACCCGAGCCAAGTGTCAGGGCCGCGCTGAAAGTTGTGCCCGTCACAACAGCGTCATAGCGTGTTCCACTGGTGGTGTCGGAAATGATCACCGTCAAGCCAGGTTCGTTCAGGGTGCCCGTCAAGATGACAGTTGCCGTATTGGTCAAGGCGGCTGTTGCGGAGGAACTCACGACGGGGGTGATGGCCAAGTTAGTTGGTGCGTTAGGTGGAGTCGTCACCATCACCCAGGATGTGGATTCGCTCCCACTGCCCAGGTTACCTGCGAGGTCACTGATCCCGGCCGCATCGACCGTCAAGACGTAAGTGCCGTTGGTGGCGTCGAACGAGTTGATACCGTTGATCGTGTAGACCGATCCGGATTCCGCTTCAACAGTGATGCGGTCGTCAAGAGTGACAGGAATGCCGTTACAAGTCAGCGTCAGATTGGTCCAGTCGAAGGTACTCGGATCAATGGGCTCACTGAAGGTGATGTCCAAGGATGGCACTACAATGTTCCGCGGCGATTGAGCGACAGCCTGGAGATTGGTGATTGTCGGTCCCGTCGAGTTCATCACCCAGTTCGTACTTAGCGACCCGACACCCCCGTTGCCCGCGTTATCGCTCAATCCATCCGCGTTCACTGTCAGAGTATACGAGCCATTGGCCTGGTTGAGCGATTGCAACCCGGCGATGCTGTAGGTCGTGCCTGAGAGTTGCGTAACAGTGACAGCAGACGTGATCAAATTCGGGCCGCCATTGTTCGTCAGGGATAGAGCGTGATAATCGAACGAGGAAGAATCGATTGCTTCACTGAGAACCACCTCGATCATCTGGACGGGTGAATCCCGGAGTGCAGGATTGCCCGCACCGACACTGACAACAACCGGGACGTTCGTTCCCGTGGCCCAGGTTTCCGTGAGCGAGCCTGAACCGGTATCTCCGGCGGGGTCGGTGACGCCCTCCACGTTCACGGTGAGCACGTAGTTCCCGGCCGCGGCCGTAATCCCATCCAGATTGGCGATGGTGTAGGTCGTCTGTGTAGTCTGAATGATGGTGACGGCAGACGTGATCAGGTTAGGGCCGCCGTTGAACGTGAGGCTCACGTTCTGCCAGGTGAACGTGGAGGGGTTGATCGGTTCGTTGAACGTTACCCCAACCGAGTCAACCGGTCCGCTCTGAGGGCTGGTGACCGGCGTCAGGGCGGTAACCGTAGGTGCCGTCACAGTCACTGGTTTGTAGTAAACCGTGTACGACCCTGTGCTGTTGTCATCCAGGATGTGCAGTTCTGGGTCGGGGGACGCGTCGCCGTCGGGCAGGATTGTTTCGTCCGTCGTCCAGGCCAGGTCGCTAACGGGGATGACGGTTCCATCCGAGCGGACGACGCTGCTGAGCGTGTAACCCGACCCCGGGTCGGGTAACTGGATATAGGTCCAGCCGCTTGTGACTGACGCAGTTACTTGGATGCTCAACTGTGCAGCGGAGACGGTTCCAATTGCCGAAGCATCGGTCGCGATGTTCACCGGGGCGGTCGTGCCGTCCGAGAAGTAGATCGTGTCGGGGAGATTCGCGGCGTTGAGGTTGTCCTCCACCAAATAGTCCGTCTCAACGCTGCTGTCGAAGTCACCCGCATGGATCAAATCGTGGGTGGTGATGCCGCTGATGAGACTTGTCGCTGCGCCGCCCAAAGCAGCGGAATTTGTGGAGGAGGCCATGAAGTTCGTGAATGACCCCTGGAGTTGGGAAAGCAACTCGAAATCGGCGTCCCCGGTTTGTCCTGGAGCCAAATTGCCGAAGTTGGCGGTCAGCGATCCCGGCTGAATGGTAGTGGTGGACACCTGACCGTCGGAGACGGTCTGCGCCTGCCCGCCAACGATGGCGAATGGGTCCAACAGACCTTTTTGGTTGTCCGTGATTTGGGGCTGGGCCGATGTCAGCGACACGTCCTGCGCAGTGCCAGCCCCCACGTTCTGGACCAACAAGCCGAGGACCGCGGGCTCGTTGGCATAGACCGATTGTTGCAGGAAGTAATTGAGTTGGAGCTCCGGCTCGGGATCGACGGTGATGGTGGCCGGGAAGACCGGAACCGAGATCGCTCCACCGGCCGGGTCGGTGTAAGTCAGCGTGCCGCCGATGCTGTACTCCGTCTGTGCGGTCGGCGCTGCGGTGTTATCGGGAATGAACGTGAAATTCATGGTGCCGACGTTGTCGCCCGGGACGTTGGCCAGGGTGCCTACGCCGTTGACGACACTGAACAACCCACCGTAATCGGGGCCGGTTATCGTGAACACGCCGTTGGCCGGGTTGCCGTTGGCGTCGGTGATGTTGATAGTCATGCCGACATTGGTCAGACTGCCGGTGGCCTCGGTGTTCGTCAGCGTGAGGGTGCCGGTAAATGCTGGATGCGCGACGTTCAGCGTTTGGCTGATCTGCAACTGGACAGTCGCGCAGACCCCTTGCCCAGCCAAGTCTTTTTGGGCCTGGGTCAGATCGGCCTGGGCTTGTGCGCCGACGTCCGCATGTCCGAGGGCCTGGCTTGTCTGCTCAGCATTTTCCGCCGTGGTGAATGCGGTCTGGAGGGCCAGCACGTCGAGGAAGTTGGTGCTCCCACCGCTCGGCACCTGCGACGCGGTGTAGATGCCCTGACTCCAATACTGCACCGTCTGGTTCCAGAACGCGATGAACGACTGGGCGTCGCTGCCCGTGACGGGGCTGGGCAACGGGGTGGCCAGCAGTTGCGTCTGCTGGGCGGTCGAGATAGAGCCACTGCTCGACCCCTGGACGTCGGTGAAAAAGTCCGTCATCCACTGTTGGAGGGTGGCCGTCTGGGTCGTATCGAGCCAGTCAGCGTTGCTACCGAAGAGTGCATTCTCGGCGGCCGTGACCGCGGTGAGTTCGCTGTGATCCTGCTGCAACATCGAGATGTCACCAGCGATGCCCAGGGTGCCGCCTTGTGTACCGGCCGTGGCAAAGATCCCGTCCAGGTCCTTTTCCACTTGGTCGAACGTCGCGATCGTCGAAACCATTTGGGCGTTCAGGGCGGGAGTATTGGTGTTGTTCCCATTCCCATTGAGCAGCCCCAGGTTGCCCAGGGCCGCCGTTAGAAATGCGACAGGCGAGAAGGTCTCGGTCGTGCCCAGCGAATCGGCAGCCTCTTCCGTGCCCAGAATCGCGGGGGCTGTGTTTACCGGGGGGTCGAATATTTGCTGTAGTCCTTGGGCGATCTCCTGAAGGATGTTGTTCTCCACCGAGTTGCAATTCACGGTGCTCACAATTGTTGGAGGTGTTATAATTCCTCCCGAAGGAGCGACTTCGTTGTTGTCTTCACTAGGTGGAGGCGGTGGAGGCGAAGAGCCTCCGCCTTCATTATCACCACCCTCTCCACCCTCTCCACCTTCTACACCGCCTCCACCAATCAAGCCACCTATATATGCTAATGCGTTGGTTACAGCATCTACGATCTCAGTCGCAGTACAATTACGCTGTGGAACATTCATCGTAGTATAAGATGATTGTATAATAGTATGTCCACCACACTGAGATGATGAAACGCAACTAATAATTTGAGTACAAGGACCCCCAACAGTAGAACTAGCACCTGCAACTCCCAAGTCATCCAAGTGATACAACTGGCGGGCATATTCGGGATCGAGTCCTGCTAAAATCCGTTGCCCGACCACCTGAGTGCCACGGGCAAAGTCCAACGGATGGTCGAGCGCTACTCCAGCAGCAACGAAGGGCGACGTCGTAACAGGGCCAAAGGGTAATCCAGGTGTCCTAAGCACTTGGGTGGCACTTGTTGGGTTATAGATATGTTGTTGAAACCATTGCGATGCTTGGGTCCAGTTAAGGCCATTTGGATTACTTAATGTAATTGGATTATTATTAGTATATCTATATAAATTTGTATCCTGACCATATAGTGCACTTGGATCCGAAGTTAGGAAACGTCCTGTGCCAATTTCATAATCTCTCGAACGCATACTATCAAGTCCATTTCCTTCTGTTTGGACGCCAAGTTGGCCTACGAAAGTAAACTGGTTGGTAAGCTCTACATCAGAAGTCAAAAAACTACCGAAGGGAAGATATGTATATGAATCTTGATAACTGCCAAGGTTACCGCTAATTCCAATCGTTGATCCTATTGCATCAAAATCATAATAGTGGCTCTCAGTTGAAGCTACCTGGCTTGTCAATCCCAACCCATACGTATAGTTTGCAATCAAAGCTCCACTGCTCGTATACTGCCCCACCACGTTGCCCAGGCCGGTCGGATCGATCAGGTTCTCGGTTGTCACACTGTTTGTCGTCGAGGCGACCTGCTCACCGAGGGCGTCATAGGTGTAGCTCGTCGTGCTGCTCAGGTTGGTAACGCCGATCAACTGGTTCAGCGAGTTGTAGGTGTAGGTGTTGGTCCCATCGGAAAGCAGATTGCCATCGGCGTCGTAGGTGTAGGCAACGCCGCCGACGCTCGTGTACTCGTTCATGTTGTTAGTCGTGTACACCGTCGTCACGCCGTTAATGATCGTGCTCGTCCGATTGCCCATTGCGTCGTAGTTGTAGGTCAGATCCTGGTTTGATACGCTCGAGTTCGTCGAAACGAAAACGGCGTGCGTCAGTTCTCCGGCAGCGTCGTAGCTGCAGGTCCAGGTGCCGTCGAGCGTAGTCTCAGTAGTCTCCAGACCCAGGTCGTTGTAGGTGTAGTCGAACCGGCTATTGATCGAACCGCCGGGTGCGTAGTTGATGAGGTGCAGCACGTTGCCGTCGGCGTCGTAGGCGTATGTGGTGTACGTACCGTTGCCGTTGACCTTCTCACTGAGGCGGCCGTCGGTGTCATAGGTGTAGGTCACGATCAGGTTGCCGCTGCCATCGGTTAGCTCGGAGAGGCGACCGTCGGAATTGTAGGCGTAGTTCACCGTGAAGCCGGTCTGATCGACCATTTGTGTCCGCTGGCCAGCAACGTTGTAGCTGAATAGCAGGTAGGTGCCGTCGGGGTAGGCCACCTCAGTGAGCAGTTGGGTAGTGGGGTCGTAGTTGAAGGTGGTGGTCCCAGTGGAATCGGTAGCCGTGAGCATGTTTCCGTGGCTGTCGTACGTATAGGTGTACGAAGTGCCGTCCGAGAACCCTTCGCGGGTGATCTGGCCGGCGGCATTGTAGGCGTAAGCGATCGGCTGGCCGTTGGCGTTGATGAACGAGGTCGCCTCGCCCTCGGGGTTGAAGGTCGAGGAAGACGACGAGCCGTCAGCGTAGGTGGTACTCAGCAGGTCGCCGGAAGAGTCGTAGGCGTACTGGGTGGTGTTGCCGTTGGCATCCGTCATTGGTGACAGTTCGTTGAACGGCCCTGAATAAGAGAAATACGTCGTATTTTTTAGGAAGTCTGTCGAGCAGATAACCTCGCCCGCGGAGTTGTACGTATAGCTCTCCGACTGGCCCGCGGCATTGGTAATCGTCGTCAGGTTGAAGTTGCTGTCATACGTGTACGTCGTCGAATTGTGGAGCGGGTCCACGGTCTTGGCCACCAGGCCATTCTCGTTGTAATACGTGCTGGTGGTGTCTCCGGTAGCATCGGTCTCCGTGACCTCCCCCTGGGTATACCCGAATGTCTCCGGCTCCGCACCTCCGGCCTGGGTGATCCCGGCCAGCCGACCCAGGCTGTCGTAGGTGAACAATTCCTGCGTACCACCGGGGATCGTGATGGTCTGGAGGGAGTTCAGGGCAGCATCTCCGCTGGTCATGTCGTAGGTGTAGTTCGTCGTTTGGCCGGTGTAGCTGTTCACCGACAGCAGATAGGTGTTGGTTGAGTCGTAGTTATACGTCGTGGTCTGCCCGCTGGAGTCAGTGATTGCGGAGATCAAGGCGGCCGCGTTATAGCTGATGTGGATGTACTGGCCGGACGAGCCTGTCAGGCTGGTCAACTCGCCGCCGGTGTATCCGGCGGTGATGCGGTTCCCATTGGTATCCTGCATGTAGTTTAACAGGCCGGTGCCGTTGTAGTCGGTAGCAATCCCATCGGACTCGGTGAGCAGGTAGCCGCCCTGGCCATCGGCAGTGAGCGTGCCGGTGTCGCCCGGTTCAGAAATGTAGTGACCCGCGGCGTTGGAGTCGGGCTGGAAGATACGCTCGGCCCCGCCCAGTTCGGAGATGGTCACCGTGCCGTCGGGTCCGACGCTTGCCGAAGTCTCCCAGTTGGTGGACCACCCCATCCCCAGTGGCCCCCTGGTATCACGACCGGAGATCGATTCGGCATATGTCCGGCTGAAGCTGAGCGACAGGCTTCCGGTCGTGGGCACCGAGTCGTCGGTGGCCGAGGCCAGGAAGGGCGCGAGGGGGTTCAGTGCGTTGTTGGCCTGTTGCACGGCCAAGCCCCACAGGCTTTGCACGTTCGTGACGTTTTCGCCCAGCGTGCCAAGGTACGCCGCCTCGTTATCCAACAACTGGACGTACCCGCCGGAGGTGGTGCCAAGCTGCGTCTGGAGGTTGGCCGAGATGACCGACCACGCTGCATTGTCGATGCTCGCCGGCTGGGCCGAGGCGAGCAGGGACGGCCAGTTCGCAGCAGTGGTGTTGTCGGCTGTGAGTGTGCTCAGCGAGAATGTGACGGGCGTGCCGGCGCTCCAGGTACTGAGCGACGAGACCTCGGAGTCGTTCCAGCCCACGTAGTAGACAGGCACACGGACGGATTCACCCGGCTCCAGTATGCCTGGCGTTGCTCCACTGGCCAGAATCTCAACCGACGGCGAGAACCCAGCCGGCATGGCCGATGTGTTGAGTCCAGCGTTTTGCAGCGACGGATCGAGCGTCATTAATGCGCCCTGGTTACCGTTCTGCGTGGCGGTCAGCACCAGGAGCGGCGCGGCCATCGGCTCGGTGCCTGTATTTGAGTAATCGACGTAGACCGTTGCGGCTCCTAGTGACTCGATTGACTCGATTGGGTCAGGCAGCTCGACCTTGGTGGTCAGCACCGCACCGCCATCGCTCGTCGAGACGGGTTGTGGGGCCGCCCGGCTTACCATGATAGGCACTTCGACGCTCTCCCCAGCTGCCACGGTGCCAGGGTTGGAGAGCGCGGTGAACGTGTACTCGGGGTCGGTGGGCAAGACCAGCGTTACGTTTTGGGCCGCGATGAGACCGTGGTTCGTGATGGTGACGTTGAACGTACCCGTCTGACCCGGTTGCAGCGTCGGGATCGAGTCGGGCGCAGTTATGGTGACCGATGGTGCCGGTACGTTCGTCTGGAAGCTCGTCTGAAGGGTGATAGCGTAGGGGTCCGAGATCGTCGTCGCTTGAACAGTGAAGGTTTCAGTCACCGTCTGTATGGCGAGGAACGGCTCAACGCTATTCGTGATGCCAGCGATTACCGTGCAGGGTTGGTCATATTCTTGGTGGCCAGGATCTGTTACCTCTAACTGGTATGTCCCCGCTGCCACGTTGTTGAAGGTAATTGAGCCAGTGTTATCGGTCACCCCAGACACAACAGTTGTGGAATCGGAGAGGTTCAACAGGCTTACCGTCGCGCCGGACACGAGCGGCCCACCAGCTTCCTCGAAAGTGTAGTTATCCTCCACCGATACCGTCACATTGCCTATCGCATCCGTGATCGCGTTGATCGTGAAGGGCACGGGAATTCCGACCTGCGAGTTGCTCACGGCGATCGTGCCGGTGTACTGGCCGAGCGTCAAGGTTGCTGCTGGGGTCAGTTCCACGGTCACGGTCGAGGACTGCCCGGGGGCCAGCGAGGGGATCGTCGCAGGGGTTGCCAGCGACATGTAGGTGGCAGCCGAGGGCAGTTTAACCTGGAGATCGCCGGTCGGGGCGCCCCCGATGTTGGACACGGTGAACGAAACGAGGGCCTGGCTGCCGACGAGCATGCCAGTGTCCAGATAGCCCACGCCGGAAGATCCCGCGCTGACCGACAACTTCGGCGTCGCCGGCACTACCGTTACTCCGATCGGGATGCTGAGTACAGCCCCCTGGGTCGTGTTGACCTGGATCGTGACCACGCCGGTGGCAGCCTGTGTCAGGGTGGCATCAAAACTATAGGAGAGTGTTGCGGTTCCATTTCCGCCAATCTGACTGGGAGGTGTCAGCTCAACGTTTAGACCCGAGGGACCACCACCGGAGGTGGCTGTCAGGCCCGTGAGAGCGACATCGGTCAGGTTCGTGAGTGTGATCTGGCCGCTCAAAGGTGTATTGGGGATGACCTGGACAGTTCCATACGCGGGTGAGGCAGTCATTCCAACGATCTGAAACTGCGTTTGCACCGTGGGGTTGGTGACCACTGGGTCGTTCGCAGCGACGGAGTATTCACCAACTTCATCCTGGAGTGGCTGGAAGGTGACACTGTAGTTGCCACTCGAATTGGTGGTGGCCGTCAAGGTTCTCGAAGTCCCCGCGACCATGATCTCCACGTCCACGGGTACATCGGCAGCAGGCGCGCCATTGCTGGTCATCGTCGCAACACCTGAGAGCACAACCGGTGTCCCACTGGATACCGTCGTCACCGTGCCTCCGACGGTGACGGTGTACGCAGCCTGAATGGTGAGTGGTTGGGCGCTGCTGGCTGTATTGTTGGAGAAACCCAATTCCTGAATGCTTTGATCAGCGTCGGTCACAATCCGCACGCTGAACTGACCGACAGTCGCGGGTAACACGAGAGCATCGGTCTGAGTGCAACTCTGGCCAGCGTTGAGTGTCCCGGTAAAGGGGACTGAATCAACAGGGGTGGTACTCAATGATCCACCAACAGGATCAAGGTAGACCTGGTCCAGCCAGGAGCCAGTCGCGGGGTATTCGCCGGTGTTCGTATCGGTCCAGGAAATATTCACCCGGGTGTCGTCGTAGCCGGTGAGAGGGGTGGAAACATTGGAAACCACCAGGTCCGGCAGGTCCACGTCAGTAATTCCCAGAGCACCGACCCCGGTATCGAACCCGCTCGCGATCGCGAAGATCTGCACCTGCTGGAGGCCGTCGGGGATGTGGTCGTCGATCGTCGTTACCGTGAAAGTGACCGACGACTGGCCAGCCGGGATAGTTACCGTGGGTGGTACGCTCGCCTTGGTCGGGTCGCTACTCGACAGGCTCACGACGAGCGGTGCGATGGTGGAGGTGTTTCGTGTCAGTGTGGCAGTGGTCGAGGCCCCCTTATTCACCGCGACCGTGGCGAAATTCAACGACAGCCCGGGCCCATTGGCGTTGTCCACCGTGAGGATAGCGCTGGCCGCACCCTGGGTAAGCACCACACCAGCATCGGTTTCCACGTTGGCCGCGATCACGGCCGTCTGGTTGCCGAGTTCCAGCCCGTTGTTGATCACCGTGATCGGGAAGCTGGCGGACGTCTGCCCGGCCCCGATCACCACGTTCGCGGGAACGGTAGCCGCTCCCGTGTTATTGCTGGACAGGCTGATGGTAATCGGCTCGGCGGCCGGGCTGGAGATCGACACCGTAGCGGTGGTAGCGGGGTTCTGGGCCGCCTCGCTCACCGTGGTCTGGGCCAGGGTGAGGCTCAGCATGGGAATGTTGTCGTCGATGACCGTCGCGCTGGCGGCAGCACTCACAAAGCCGGAAGATGAGGCCGAGATCGTGGCGGCCTCGTTGCCGTCAATCTCGTTGTCATCTACCACGGTGACGGGGAACGTTACCGACGTCTGGCCCGCCGGGATGGTCACGGTGGCGGGTACCGACAGCTTCTTCATGTTGTTATTGGCCAGGGACACTACCAGCGCAGCGGCGGTGGAAGTGTTGCGGGTGACGGTGCCCGTGGTGGCCGGGTTGACCGCATCCTCGCTGAGCGAGCCGCTGCTCAGGACAAGAGTCAGAGTCGGGACGTTGACATCGGTAACTGTGAGGGTGGCAGTGCCAGAAACCAGGCCGGTGGCCGCAGCTGTCAGCATTGCCGTCTGGGTTCCGACGAAGAAGCCGGGGTTGATGGTGCCGACCGCAAAGCTGACGGATGTCTGCCCCGCAGGGATGGTCACGGTTTGTGGGACGGTTGCGCTTCCGTTGTTTGAACTGGTCAGCGTCACCTCAAGCGGGTTGCTCGTGCCTGTGTTCCGTGAGACGGTTGCCGTCGTCGCGTTGGCTCCAGCCCCGTCACTCACGGTCGGGTTCGCCAGTGTCAGCCTCAGGCTGCCGGCGACGGCCGTCGGTTGCGACGAAATCGCGATGTTGTTAGCCGTGTCCGTCTCATAGACTTCGCCGAACGGGTTCTCGTTTACCACCAGCCAGTAGTTTCCGACGATCGAAGCCGGCAGTTGGACGGTCAGGGAACGGGACATCGACGATCCCACCCCGAGCGACCCTGTATAGCTCACCGCCCCCAGTAACGTGGGATTGTCCCCATTGGCGTCACTAACCAGCAACACCTGCTCGGTCCACGGCCCGTTGGCGGTGGCACTGCCGCTGTTCGTCACCGTCCAGCCGACTGAGATTTGTTGGCCTGGCAAGGTCGTCGCGGGCGCGGTCACGCCACTGACGCCGAGATCCGGGTAGGCTGCCAGCGTGGATGTGGCCGTGATTGTTGAGGTATTGTTGCCGTAGCCGGTGCCCGCAGGGTTATACTCGGCGATCTGATGCAGGTAGTCAGTCGTCACATTCACTTCCAACTGCCCAGTGCCCGCAGCGCCGTTGGGTAGCGTGAAGGTGTATTGCTGTGGGATCGATGCGCCCGCGGCAATCGGCGACCCACCGGGGCCGTTGGGGTCGTAAGACACTGTCGTACTCAGGATGGTCGCGCCCGTGGTCTCGTTCTGGACCATGACTTGGTCTGAAAACTCCGCGCCAACGGCAGCGGTTCCCGTATTGGCGTCGTCCCAGGAGATCGTCGCGGTTTGGCCGGACTGGAGCGCCGTCGGTAAGATATTCAGGTTGGTCACCTGCAAATCGGGATAGGCCGCGAGGGTTGAAGTGACGGTCGTGCTGCCGGAACCGCTGGTTTCCTGGTTACCGTTCGCGTCGAACTTCAGCACCTGGTCGTAGACGTCGGTGGTGATGGTGACCGCCAGCGATCCGACCCCGGCGTTCCCTGCTGGTAGGGTGAACGCGTACTGCCGGGCCAGAATTCCACCGGCGGCGATAGCTCCCTCGGTGGCCGCATCGTTATAGAGTGTCGTGTCCACCAGTGTCTGGCCGGTGGTGGAATTCACCACCACGACCTGGTCGTAATACGACGGAGTTGCAGCAGCGGTTCCCGTGTTCGCATCGTTCCACTGGAGAGTGACCGTGCCGCCGGAGGTCAGCGTAGCTGGCGTTGCGGTCAGCCCGGTCACCTGGAGGAAGGGGTACGCGGCGAGCGTGGATGTGGCGTCAAGAGTGGCGGTGTTGTTGCTGTAGGCCGGGTTACCGTTGGCATCGTATTCCTTGACGGTCTGGCCGCTGTCGGTCGTCACCGTCACCACGAAAGTGCCTGTTCCCGAAGCTCCATTGGGTAGCATGAAGCTGAAGGTCTCAGGACTCGATCCGCCTGCCGCGAGCGTGGCGTTGCCACTCACGCTGCCCGAAGCGATGGTGGTCAGGCTGTTGCCCGAGTTGATTCGCTGCACCAGAACAGAGTCGTTGAACGCTGCGTTGACAGCGGCATTACCCGCGTTGCTGTCGTCCCAGCCGATGGTCACCTGGTTGCCCGATTCGGGGAATGCAGGGGATTGCACAGCGAGATTTGTCACTGTCAGATCGGCGTAAGGAGCCAACGTGGCGGAAAGGTTCACCGTGGCCGTATTGTTGCTGAAAGATGGGTTACCATTGCTGTCCTGTTCGTCGATGGTCTGGCCGCTATCGGTCGTCACAGTCACCACGAAATTGCCTGTTCCTGACACTCCATCGGGGAGGATGAAACTGAACGACTCAGGGCTCAATCCACCTGCCGCAAGTGTGGCATTGCCGGACTCAGTGCCCGAAGCAATCGTGGTCAGACTGTTATCCGAGTTGATCCGCTGGACCAGAACAGAGTCGTTGAACGCCGCGTTCACAGCCGCATTACCCACGTTGCTATCGTCCCAGTCGACCGTGACCTGGTTACCAGACTGGGGCGATGCTGGGGATTGCACAGTGAGATTTGACACTGTGAGGTTGATGTAAGGGGCCAACGTAGCGGAGAAGTTGGCGGTCGAGGTGTTGTTGCCGAACGCTGGATTGCCACTGCTGTTGTATTCCTTGACGGTCTGGCCGCTGTCGGTCGTCACCGTCACCACGAAAGTGCCTGTTCCCGAAGCTCCATTGGGTAGCATGAAGCTGAAGGTCTCAGGACTCGATCCGCCTGCCGCGAGCGTGGCGTTGCCACTCACGCTGCCCGAAGCGATGGTGGTCAGGCTGTTGTTCGCGTTCTCCCGCTGCACCAGAACCGAGTCGCTGAACGCTGCGTTGACGGCTCCATCGCCGACATTGTCGTCGTCCCAGCCGATAGTCACTTGGTTGCCTGACTGCGGAGATGCCGGGGACTGCACGGCGATGTTCGCGACTGTCAGGTCGGCGTAAGGCGCCAACGTGGCGGCGAAGTTGGCGGTCGAGGTGTTGTTGCCGTAGCTGAGGTTACCGCTCGCGTTGTATTCCTTGACGGTCTGGCCGGTGTCAGTCGTCACCGTCACCACGAAAGTGCCTGTTCCCGAAGCTCCATCGGGTAGGGTGAAGCTGAACGTCTCAGGACTCGATCCACCTGCCGCAAGCGTGGCGTTGCCGCTCACGTTGCCGGAGGCGATGGTGGTCAGGCTGTTGTTCGAGTTGATCCGCTGAACAAGAACGGAGTCGATGAACGCTGCGTTGACAGCGCCGTCACCGATGTTGCTGTCGTTCCAACCAACTGTCACCTGATTGCCCGACTGCGGGGATGCAGGGGACTCCACTGCGAGATTTGTGACCGTCAGATCGGGGTACGCCGCCAGTGTGGAGGTAACTGAAGTGGTGGCAGTGTTGTTCGAGTAGGCAGTTCCACTGGAGTTGTATTCGTAGAGTTCTTCTGTCGAGTTCGTCGTAACAGTGATTTGCAGGCTCCCCACACCCGCTGAACCATCGGGCAGGTTGAAGCTATACGACAGTTGCGGCGATGTTCCTCCGGCGGCAATGGAGCCACTGGTCGATGAGTTATAGGGGACATTGGCGTTGGTAAGCGTTTGGCCTGTTGCCGTGTTCACCACTGTCACATTGTCGATCCAGTTTCCAGTCGAGAACCCCAGCCCGGTGTTGGCGTCTTTCCAGACAACTGTAAGATTATGTCCGCTCAGGGAGGGATTCGTAGCAACCGCCAAGCCGCTGACCTGGAGGTCCGGATAAGCCGCGAGGGTCGAAGTTGCGGTGATTGTCGTGGTGTTGTTGGTGTAACCAACACCACCAGGGTAATACTCAAGGATCGTGTCATAGTAGTCCGTTGTGACCGATACTTGCAGAGTGCCTACACCCGAGGGACCATTAGGAAGCTGGAAAATGTACGAATTAGCGAATGATCCGTTCGGGGCGATACTACCGTTCGTCGTGGCGTTGTATGGCACATCGGCCGTCGCGATCGTCTGGCCGGTTGTCGTGTTCGTGACGACGACATGGTCCGTCCATGAGCCAGCGGTTGAGCCGTTCCCGGCATTAAAATCATCCCAGTTGACCGTCACGTTCTGGCTCGACTGTGGATTGGTTGGGTTGATGGCAAGATTGGTCACGCGAAGGTCTGGTGCGACG
This sequence comes from Gemmataceae bacterium, assembly GCA_003136315.1. Classification (GTDB taxonomy): domain Bacteria; phylum Planctomycetota; class Planctomycetia; order Gemmatales; family Gemmataceae; genus Urbifossiella. Next base: position 19,752 of record PLDW01000019.1, read on the forward strand.
GTTGTGTTGGTCACGGTGGTCAGCGTCACGTTAGCCGTGTTGAACGCTGGCTCAAGCGCCGCCGTTGTACCAAGGGTCAGCCCAGTGTAATTGGTAAACTGGCCGGTGGCGGATGTATAAGTAAGGATTGTGAATATGTTCCCCGTGTTTGGGGAAAAGCTGTTAGCTTCACTCACATTCAAGGTGCCATTGAGCGACGCCGTCCCGCTGATCGCGGCATGGCCATACAGGCCGCTGGTCGAGCCACCGAGCACCAAATTGAAATTACCCAATGACGACTGGGTGAAGGGACCGGAGATATTGAGTGTGCCAGCGGGGCCGACTGAGAGGGTGCCAGTGTTCACCGTTCCGAAACTTCCTGTAGAGATGCTGATTGTGCCCGTACTGGCGTTGACTGTTCCGGAATTCGCAAAGATTCCACCATTCTCATTTACTGTAATGCTGCTACCAGTGCTGTTTGCCTTGATCATTCCCTGGTTGACGACGGTAATGCCGCTGGCCCCCTGGTAGTAACTGCCGTTGTAGTAGGTATAGCCGAGCTGGCCCAGTTGGCCGCTTACCGTCACGCTCGAACCAATGGTCAGCGTGCTTCCCGAAGTCGTTTCGTACAGACCGTCATAGTAGTATGGGTTATAGTAATAACTGCNNTGCGTCCCGCTAAAGTTCAGGTAACTGTAAGAAGACGAGTTACCCAGCGACAGGGTACCGTTCAGCGTCAAACCGTTTTGAATGGTCAGCGCATCGTCATTGATCACCTGCCAGTTGCCGTTCACCGTCGCCCCGCTCAAGGTGCCACTGGTGATCTGCGCACCCGTCTGAGTGTTGATTGTCCCGCCGACTAGTGTGCCGACCGACAGCTTGCTGGTTCCGTCCACCGATACTGTCCCAGTGTTCGTCAGCGTCCCACTGAGATTCAACGCTCCCCCACTCACCGCCTCCAACGTACCACTGTTCTGATCATTCGCGCCGTTGATGGTTATGCTGCTGCCGCTGCCGTTAGCCTCAATGGTGCCCAGGTTGTTGATGATCCCGCCGCTGGCCCCCTGGTAGTAACTGCCGTTGTAGTAGGTATAGCCGAGCTGGCCCAGTTGGCCGCTTACCGTCACGCTCGAACCAATGGTCAGCGTGCTTCCCGAAGTCGTTTCGTACAGACCGTCATAGTAGTATGGGTTATAGTAATAACTGCTAAAGGTGACAGTCCCAGTGCCGCCCAGCGTTTGCGTCCCGCTAAAGTTCAGGTAGCCGTAGCTGCTGGCATTGCCGAGCGAGGCGGTGCCGTTGAGGGTCAGCCCGTTCTGCACGGTGAACGCATCATTGCCGATCACCTGGATGTTTCCATTCACCGTCACGCCATTCAGGGTGCCCCCCGTGAAATCCAGGGTGGTGCCGCTCGCAACGCTCACCGTGCCGCCGGTGATCGTGGCCGCGGAGGTGAAAGTGCCAGGACCGGTCAGGGCAATGGTATTGCCGGCGTTGGTGAACGAGGCGCCCAGGTAAAACGCGCTGGTGGCATCGGCGTAGTTGACGCCGCTGTCGATCCAGTTGCTTCCCTCCAGCGCCAGCTCTCCCCCGTCGAGGGCGTTGAGGGTGCCGCTGTTCTGGCCGCCCGCGACGTAGACCGTGATGCTCCGGCCGCTCGTGTCCGCCTGGATAGTCCCTTCATTGACGACACTGCCTACGGATCCCTCGTCATACTCGCTGTAGCCGATGTAGCCGGTCTGACCGTGAACGAGAATGTTCGGACCAATGGTTAAGGTGGCGCTCGCGCTGGGCACCCAGAGCGTGTTGTCCACGCTCGAAGAGCCAAACACCACGCTGCCGCTACCACCCAACGTCTGCGAACCCGAAAAGTCCAGATAACCCCAGCCCGTGCTGTCGCCCAACGTCGCGATACCGTTCAGCGTCAAACCATTCTCGATCGTCAGGCCGGTGTTGCCGTCCACCGTCAGGCTGCCGTTGAGGGTGGCGGCATTGAGGATGCCCGCGAGGTGTCCGCCCGACGAGACGTCGATGGTGCCGCCCGTCCCGGCCGCCAGATCGAGCGTGGCCCCGCTGGCAACTTCCAGCGTGCCTTGATTGGTCCAGGTGCTCGCGGCCAGGACGATCGTGCCGCCGCTGAGGCTGGCATCGACGGTGCCCTGGTTGACGACGTTAATGCCGCTGGCCCCTTGGACGTAGCCGTAGTAGTAGTAGCCGTAGCCGATGTAGCCCAAGGCACCGTTCACCGTCACGGTCGAGCCAAGGGTCAGCGTCGCTCCAGTCGTCGTCTCGAACAAGCCGTTGTAGCTGTCGTCATAATCATAACTGCTGAAGGTAACCGTGCCGTTCCCAGCGAGCGTCTGCGTGCCGCTGAAGTTCAGGTATCCGTAGGTGCTCGCATTGCCGAGCGAGAGCGTGCCATTCAGGGTCAGCCCATTCTGCACGGTGATCGCATCATAGCTTATGACCTGGAAGTTCCCGTCCACCGTCACGCCGTTCAAGATACCGCTGGAGAAAGTCAGCGTGTTGCCGTTGGCGATGCTGAGCGTGCCGCCGGTGATCGTGGCCGCGGAGGTGAAAGTGCCAGGACCGGTCAGGGCAATGGTATTGCCGGCGTTGGTGAACGAGGCGCCCAGGTAAAACGTACTCGTGGCATCGGCGTAGTTGACGCCGCTATCCTGCCAGTTACTCCCTTGGATTGAAAGCGTTGCGCCGTTAAGCGCGTTGAAGCTTCCGGTATTCTGGTTGCCCGTGCCATAGACCGCTATGGAGCCGCCGCTGACGTCGGCCTGGATGGTGCCCTGGTTGACAACAGCGACCGAAGTCGAACCGCCGAGGTTAGGATCGTAACCGATGTAGCCGGTCTGACCGTGGACTGTAACGCTAGAGCCGATGGTCAGTGCTGTGCCGGACGTGGGCACCCACAGGGCGTTGTCACCGCTCGCGGAACCAAACCCGACCGTGCCACCCCCGCCAAGCGTCTGTGAACCGGAGAAATCCAGATAGCCGTAGCCCGTGCTATCCCCTAGCGTTGCCAACCCATTCAGTGTTAAACCGTTCGTGCTAGTTAGGCCCCTGTTGCCATCGACCGTCAGGTTTCCGTTAAGTGTGACTCCACTCAGTGTTCCGCTCTGCCCCACCAACAATGTCCCCGTACTAACCGTGGCTCCGCCGAGTGCCCCCCCTTGCAGCGTGAGTTGCTCTCCCGAAGCCTGGATCGTCCCAACCACGTTGAGCGTTCCGCCATTTAGGTTGACATTCTCGCTCGACGTCAAGCTGTTGATCGTGCTTGTGCCCGACGAATACGTGATCGCCGGGTTACCCGTGAGCGATGGGATGACGACATCATCCCCGTTGGTCGGGAGTCGGTCCAGGCTCCAGTTCCCCGGCGTTTGCCAAGAACCCCCGGCTGGATTGATCCACGTGATGGTGGTTGGGACCGTCCGATCCTCCAATTGCTCCACACCGAGCTTGAACCGCGGCCCGCGGCCTTGCCTCTCGAACAGGGCTAGCAGTCGTCCCAAACCGAACTTCCAAGAAAACCTGGCCATGGACGAACCCTCGAAATCGGATGATTGAGCGGTAACAAGCCGTGGGTCGCAGAGGATCCTGCCGGAGGCGTTCCGAACCGATGAGTATTTCAGAGAAAGCGGTCCACCCCCGTAGTTTAGCCGTGCCCCTATGGGTTTCCTGTCCCAACTCGGACCTTTCCGTGACGGAATCTAAAGGTGTGCCCCGCTTGGGTTGCACGAGTGAGGCCGTTTCTGCCAAAAGACTTCCGTTGATTGAGATGGCGGATCCTGCTTCACGGGGGGCGGATCATGGACGACCTCGGGTGGTTCTGTTGTTCGACCCCCAACTGTTCGGATGCCGGGGAACTCGGCCAAGGTCACCATTCACCATGCCCTAGAAGTCACCATCCGGAAGCCGCGGTACGATGAGCAAAACTCCTTGTAATATCAGGAGTTATGGCAGTTTCTGGATGGTTACTAAGGAACACTCCGAGAGGATTCCGTACTTGTTCACCTCCTACACCGGAAGTGAGCAAGCGAACCGCACACGATTTTTCGGAATTCTTTTGCTTTGTCGAGGTAGCTTCGGAAAGATATCATCAGGGAGAGCGGGGTGTATGTTGCCCTGCCGGGGTCGTGGAGCACAGGCTCGCCAAGGCGTCGTCATGAATGGGGAACTTTCCTTACCGGCACTCCTCACCCTGACCCTGGAGGGTGATCAGCAGGCAAGTGCCAAATTGCTCCAGCAACTCCAGCCCGTGATTCGCCGGGCCGTGCGGGTTCATCTTCCTCCGACCGATCCGTTGCGGCGTCTCTTCGACTCCCTGGATATCAGCCAGTCGGTGCTGATGAATTTCCTGACCAAAGCTCGCGTGGGAGCAATTGGTTTCCGAAGTTCTGAGGAACTGCGCAGCCTGCTGCGGCAAATGGCCTCTCAAAAAATGATCGACAAGAATCGCAGCGCCGAGGCGGAATGCCGCGACCACCGGCGGGAAGTTGGAGATGCGGCACTTTCGAACGTGTTGCAACCCGGGCTCCGCCCAGATGAGATCGTGGCCGATCGCGAGCTGTACCAGAAGGTGCGTCGTTGCCTGACCCATCGCGAGCGGGAGATCGCGGATCTTTGGGTCGCTGGCCACCAATTCCCCGACATCGCAGCAGAGATCCAAGACGCGCATGGCAAACCTATGAAGTCGAACGCCGTACGCATGGCTTTGGAGCGGGCCTTCCAGCGGGTTGTCGGACAGTTGTCAGAGGACGCGGGGTGAGAGGTGGGCCACGCCGAAACGCAAGCCTGTGGTTGTGCTGGGCAATAGCCGATGGGTCAGGAGAGGGGGACGGTTGACCATGTCCCGATCTGTGGATGAATTGCTAGATGATCAGCGCCGGTGCTGGCAACAGGGCGAAGGCAGGCCGGTCGAACAGTATCTGGCGGATCACCCGAGACTGGCTGCCGACGATGAGGGGATCGTTGACCTCCTCTACCAGGAGTATGTCCTGCGCAGCACACTGGGACCGCCGCCATCGTCTGACGAGTTCTTCCACCGCTTTCCCAGGTACACCGCCGAGTTGCAGGCCCAACTGGCCTTCCTGCATGCAGCGCAAGAAATCGGGGTTAATAGCAGCTTGTTGTCTGTGACCACGACTCGCATACCCAACAATTCTGCCATCAGCTCGGCCGACGTCCCGCCATCCCACTTCACGCCCCGGCGTCCAGATGTTCCTCGCTCTGTCGCAGCGGAAACTGGCGGTAAGGGTTGGCCGTGCCTGGAGGGGTACGAAATCCTCGGCGAAATCGGTCGCGGCTCAATGGGCGTAGTCTATCAGGCGTGGCACCACCACCTGCGACGACACGTGGCCCTCAAAATGATCCATCCTACTCGGGCAATGGAGCCGCAAGCCCAGGAGCGTTTCCGTAGCGAGGCGGAAGCGATGGCCCGTCTACAGCATCCCCACATCGTGCAGATCTACGACGTCGGTGAACAGGACGGCCGATTCTATTTTGCGATGGAGTTTGTGGACGGCATCACTCTGGAGCGGAGACTTGCGAACGGGCCGCTGCCAAGCCGACAGGCAGCACGGCTGGTCGAAATGCTGGCACGGGCCATCCACCATGCCCATGCGCGCGGCGTCATCCACCGCGACCTCAAGCCGGCCAACATTCTACTTGAACGCGATTCCCCGAATTCACAAGTAGTGGGCCTGAATTGTCCCAAGATCACGGACTTCGGACTGGCCCGGCAACTCGACGATCAATCGGGATATCCGACGGACACGGGGATGATCATCGGGACGCCGAGTTACATGGCGCCGGAGCAGGCCACGGGCCGGGGCCGGAAGATCCAGCGGACCGCGGACGTGTATGCTCTGGGCGCCCTTCTCTATGCGTTACTCACCGGACGGCCTCCATTCCTGGCTGAGACGCCTCTCGAAACGCTGCGGCAGGTGGAGTCCGAGGAGCCGCTGCCGCCGACGCGGCTACAGCCGAAGGTGCCCCGCGATCTGGGCACCGTCTGTCTGAAGTGCCTGGAGAAAGGCCCGAATCGGCGCTATGAGAGTGCCGAGGCGCTAGCGGACGACTTGGGTCGCCACCTTCGTGGCGAAGCGATCTGGGCGCGGCCGGTCGGAGTGCTGGAACGGTTCGGTCGCTGGTGTCGCCGGAACCCAGCCGTGGCCAGCCTGGCGGTCGCACTGGTCCTCGTCGTCGCGGGAGCCTTCGCCGGGATCGGAGATCAGTGGCGGCGGACAGAAGCTGCCCACCGTGATGCCGTGGCCGCCCGCTACGACGCCGAGGCCAGTGATTCGCAGACACAGCAATTGTTCTCCGAAATCCTTCAGTCCACTCCTCTGTTGCCCGTGCAATTCGATGCCGTTTCCCGAGCGCCAAGGATCGAGTTGCTTCGGAAGGCCGAAACACACTCTGAGAACTCCCTCCGTAACAGGCCCGGCGATAGCGGCCTACGGATTGCCCTGACCAAGGTGCGAGGTGGCTTGGCCACGCTGTACCTGGTGCGCGGGCAAGTGGCCGAGGCGGACGCCTGTTTGCAGGCAGCGCGTGGCCTGTGGGAGCCGCCGGCACTCCAAGACCCCCACCAACACGACAGCAAGGTCTGGCTCGCTACTGCGAATGCGTGGGAGGGGTATCTCGCGGGCAGGCGGGGCCAGTATGTGCGCGCCATGCGGGCGTACGAGCGGGCGCACCTACTTTGGCAAGATCTAACGGATGAATATCCAGACGATCTTGTATTAGGTCAACAAGAAGCCGAGAGTTACTGGTGCATGCTCAACCTGATCTCGACCAGCCCAGCGAGGAAGGATACACTACCCTTGCTTGAAGAGAACCGGGTTCTCCTCACCTCCCTCGTTCGGGAAGCCCCATCCAACACGATTCACCGCAATCGCCTGGCCTTGACCTGGCTCCTGTTGGCTGAAACCCACCAATCGGATTTTGAGGAACCGAAGGCGATACCATGCTGGCAGCGGGCTCACGAACTCTACTCCCGACTCGCCGCGGAACGACCTGACGACCTCTTGGTTAATCTTTCCCTCGGCCGCTGCTGTTATCGGCTTCTGCGGGATCAACTCGACGACCCCTATTACCGGGAAGCTGTCGCCTTGTACGAAAAGGAAGGAACCCGCCTGGCCACGTTGGTGGACCAGCACCCGGAGGCTGACTGGCTCCGCGATGCGCTCCTGGAGAACTACTGCACGCTCGCTTTGTGTCACTGGCAGACAGGCCATGCGACCTTGGGCGAGCAAGTGATTCAGGATCGGGTGCGGCGCCTGATCGCGCAACCGAGAGAGTATACGATCAGATCGACGCACGACCTCAGTTTGCTGAAGACGCTGATTCACCTGGGTATCGCCCTTCGGGAGGGTCACCAGCGAGAGGCCGCCTTGGCCCTCGCGCGGGAGGCGGGGGTTCTGGCCGATCGGTATGCCATGATGCCGTGGCATGACCTGTGGTTCCGCCACTGGCTACTGTCGCAAACCATTCCGCTTGCCGCGCTGCTACGTCAACTGGGAGCGCCTGCGGAGGCCCTTCGCCTTGCCGAGCAATCGCGGAGTCTCTCTCAGGAGCTTTGCCGCACGGAGCCTGACAATATCTGGTCTTTTGCCGAGTTGAGCGAAACCTGGACCCAGATTGGCAAGGCCCACTGGGATCTCCACCAAGGCGACAAGGCCCTCGCGGCCTTGCGGGAAGCCGCGGCGGTGCAGCGAAAGGTCGTCGATCTTGCGCCGTCAATCCGTGCCACTCGAATCTCGTTGAGCAGGTGCTACGACCGCTTGTTCGACCGGAACCGCCTCCTGGCCAATTGGAAAGATGCGGCGGCCGCACTCCTGGAACGTGAGAAACTCTGGCCTGACGATGCCGCAGAATTGAGGAGTGTCGCGCTCGACTTCGAGGATCTGGCAAATTCGCTCTCCATGCGGCCGAGACCGCTTTCACCGGAGGAACAGCTCGAAAGGCAGAGCTATTTCGACCAGTCCGCCAGAGTGATGCGAGAGGCGGACAAGGCTGCCGTGAATAAGTGAATGGTCCACTGCTCGTGGCCTACCATGCGAACCCCGAGCTTACTTCGCCAGCCACGCACGCTGCTCCTCACCCGTCTCGAACTCCGCCACCTCGATCCGGTCGATGGTCGGCCCGCTGTCCACCCTCGTTTCAACTCGGTTTCATCTTGCTGGTCGGAAAGGGCAAGGGGCGCAGGGGGAACCGTCGGTTCCCCTTGCAGAGAATAATGTCCAAACCATTCATCCCCGGACAGCAACACGGCCCCGAGGAGGGCAAGAAAGCACACCAGAAACCCAAATGTCCTTCGGATGTCCCCAAAGAATTTCCCAAAAAAAGTTAACCGGAGAACCGGAACTCTCCAGGTAGTGGTGTGACGTTTCAGTGATATTGAACTGACATTGGCAAATACGAAAACCTCGCAAACCAAGGGTGACTGCGACTGAGCGCGTCAGAGTTAACTTTCTGTTAACCAAGTTGTGATAGTTTAAAATATAGGCATGATCCGCATCTCGCAACAGGATTCTGCCGCAGGAGCCAAGCGTTACTACGCTACGGCGGATTATTACAGTGAAGGGCAGGAACTGGTTGCGTCCTGGGGTGGAAAAGGTGCCACCCGGCTCGGCCTTTCCGGGATGGTGGACAAACTCTCTTTTGAACGGCTTTGCGACAACTTACACCCGAAGACTGGTGAATCGCTAACGGTAAGAACCAGAACCGAGCGCAGGGTCGGGTATGACTTTACCTTCTCGGTCCCGAAATCCGTCTCGCTCCTCTATGCCATGAGCGGCGACCAGGCCCTCCTGGATGCTTTCCGGTCCTCCGTCGATGAAACCATGCGGGAGATGGAAGCGGAGATGAAAACCCGCGTCCGCAAAGGGTTCCAGGACAATGACCGCACCACGGGCAACATGGTATGGGCGGAATTCATTCATACCACCTCGCGGCCCGTGGACGGCATACCCGACCCCCAGCTCCACGCTCATTGTTTCGTGTTCAACACGACGTGGGACGATGAAGAACAACGCTGGAAGGCAGGACAATTTGCGGAATTGAAGCGAGACGCCCCGTACTTCCAGGCTGCATTCCGGGTCTGGCTGGCCGACAAGCTCCAGGATCTTGGGTTCGGAGTGGAACGCAAACGGGACGATTTCGAGATCGCTTGCATCCCGGCCGATGTGCTGAAACGCTTCTCCCGGCGTACCGCCCTGATTGAGAAGGTCGCCGAGGAGAAAGGCATTACCGACCCCGACCGCAAGGCCGAACTGGGCGCGGAAACCCGCGAAAGCAAAAGCAAGAAGTTGACCTTGAATCAGTTGCGCGATGTCTGGGGCAATCGGATGTCCGCCCAGGAACGCCACAGCATCGAAGGGACATTGAATCACGCGACCGCATACGCCAGGCCAGTACGCGGTGAAGCGCAGGCGGTCGATCATGCCATCGCACACAGTTATGTACGCGAAGCGGTCATGCCGGAGCGGAAACTCCTGACCGAAGCTTTGAAACGCGGAATTGGCTCGGTGACGGTGCAGGACGTGGCGAAAGAGATGGCCAGCCGTCCGCTCATCCGCAGCGAACTCGGAGGGCGTCCGATGGCGACGACCAAAGAAATGCTCGGCCTGGAATCACGGCTCATCGACTTCGCCCGGAGCGGCCGTGGTAAAGTCCGCCCGCTGGGCGACCCGAACCGGCCCTGCTCGCGGGAGCGGTTTAATGAAGGGCAAAAGGCGGCGGTGGCGCATGTACTTGGCTCCCGTGACCGCGTGATGATCATTCGGGGTGCTGCGGGTACAGGGAAAACCACCCTCGAACAGGAGATCGGCGAGGCGTTGGCCGAGGCGGGCAAGCCGGTGGTGGCCCTGGCCCAGACGGTCAAGGCCAGCCGTGAGGTGCTGGGTGAGGAAGCCGGGTTTGAAATGGCTGACACGGTCTCGCGTTTCCTCAAAGACACGGTGATGCAGGAAGCCGCCCGGGGCGGCGTTATCCTGGTCGATGAGGCCAGCCAGCTTGGCACAAGCGACATGCTCAGCGTGTTCGAGGTAGCGGAAAAGCATAATGCCCGGGTGCTCCTGGTCGGCGACCGCAAGCAGCATCGCTCAGTCACTGCCGGGGAGCCACTGAAGCTGCTGGAGGAACGGGCGGGTATCAAAGTGGCCGAGGTTACCAAGATCCTGCGACAGCAGGACGAAGCCTACCGGGCTGTGGCCCAGGCGCTGAGCGATGGCCGCACATCGGATGCATTCGCGTCGCTGGACAAGCTTGGCTGGATCTCCGAAGTCAATGACAAGGAGCGGTATCAGCAACTCGCCGATGCCTACCTGGCGGCGGTTGGGTGGTGCCCTACTTGCGCT
>PLDW01000215.1 GCA_003136315.1 Gemmataceae bacterium
GCCTCGCCCTCCCGTTTATATGTCCAATCGTCTTTCCAGAGATGCGACGGTCTCAACGGGTTCCTGTATCAGGCCACCCGGTCAGTCACACTCCGCGCGTTCCACCACCGGATCGTCAAAAGTGCTCACCACACATGCCCATTCACGCCCGTCATTACGCCTCCGGTCAGCCGATCGCCATCACCGTTGAGGCCGGTCGCATCGTTTCGGTCGATCCATCGCCCCACAATCCCACGCGGTGGGTGGCACCAGCATTCTTCGACCCCCAGATCAACGGCTGTTTGGGGATCAGCTTCAACTCGGCAGATCTCAGCCCGGATCAGGTCCGGATCGTTGCCACCGAGTGTCTGAAACACGGGATCGGGGGGTTCCTCCCGACACTCATCACCGCAGGGTTCGAGGCGATCCGGCATGGGTTCGCCACGCTCGCCTGGGCCGTGGGGTCGGACCCCGAGTTGCGGCGACGAATCCCTGGCTACCACCTGGAGGGGCCGTACCTGTCAGCCGAGGATGGGCCTCGCGGAGCCCACCCGCGGGAACACACGCGGAATCCCGACTGGGACGAGTTCCGACGATGGCAGGACGCTGCGGGTGGGGAAATCCGCATGGTCACGGTTGCTCCTGAACGGGCCGGAGCGATCGAATTCATCGAACGGCTGGCTGCGACCGGAGTTGTGGTCGCGATCGGGCACACCGCAGCGACCGGCGAGCAGATCCGGGTCGCCGTGGGGGCGGGAGCGCAGACCAGTACGCATCTTGGGAATGGCGCGCATGCGGTCCTTCCGCGGCATCCAAATTATCTCTGGGACCAACTCGCCGAAGATGGACTCTGGGCGAGTATCATCACCGATGGGCACCACCTTCCCCCATCGGTGGTGAAGACGATCGTCCGTGCGAAGGGGGTGAATCGGCTCTTGCTCACCTGTGATGCGAGCAGCCTCGCGGGGATGCCAGCCGGGAAGTATCGTGCGTGGGGCACCGAGTTGGAGGTCGTCGCCGATGGGAAAGTTGTTGTCGCGGGCACTCCGTATCTTGCTGGCAGCGGACACTTTACGGACCGTTGCGTGGGGAATGTGATCCGCTTCGCTGGTGTCAGCCTCCAGGACGCGGTCGAGATGGCGACGACTCGCCCGCGGCGGTTGCTCGGTCTCCCCGAGGCCACGATCCAGCCCGGTCAGCCAGCAGACCTGATCCACTTCGACTGGGAGCCAGGGGGCCACCTTGCGTTGCAGGATTCACCTGATCGAGGAACCCGCTAATGCTGCCCCATCTACGGAAATACGATTAGACATACATATGGGAGGGCGAGGCTCCNNACCACTCTCACGCTCGGCAGGAGCCTCGCCCTCCCGTTAGACCGATGCCTGTTCTTGGCATGGGACAGCCTCAGATTCCTGTATGCGAGATGAATCCCGAGAGTGGTTGTGGTCGAGCGGTGGATCGAGAATCGGAGAACACGCGGAACTCTTTCCCGCGGTTCGTGTTCTTAAGTGTTAGTGGAAGATGAAGGCCGCCACCTGCCGCGGCCACCGTGAGTTTCAGATCATCCGCTCTCCCGTCACCCCGATGCGAGGAGCGACACACGGCTGAGGAGGTTGCATCATGTCACGATTCCATCGTGCTGGGAGCCGGCTGGCCCTGGTGTTTGGGCTGGCGCTGATTCCGACGGCCGCGGCGACCCCGGCCTCACCTGCCAAGCAGCAACAGGCCAAGGCGGCACACGCTGCTCACGCCGCGTTGGTGACGCAACTGCACGCAGCGCACGCTTTACTGGTGCAGGCTGATCACGACTACGATGGGCACCGCGCGAAAGCGGCCCACGAGGTGACTACGGCTATCCATGAACTGACTGGCCATCACAATGCCGGTGTTGGTGGGCAGGCAGGTGCCAAGAACCAACAGGCCGCTGGGCAGGCAGGTGCCAAGAACCAACAGGCAGGCGGGGCGAAACAGAAAATGCCCCAGGCGCAATCCGACGCCATGCTCCAGAAAGCAGCCCAGATGCTCAGCGCAACTGTCGCCAAAATGCCAGCCGGCCACAAATCCACAGCCCACATTCACACCGCGATTACCGAACTCGGTACCGCGCTCAAAATCAAGTGATCGGATCTAATCACCAGAATGGCCCGCAGATGACGCAGATCTGCGAACGTAGATAAAATCCAGATCAATCCAAATCCGTTTTGATCAAGATTTCATCTGCGTTCGTAGATCTGCGGGCCATTTCTTCTCGGCAGAAGCCGAAGTCTGCGTCACTTCCACTCAACGCCGAACGGCAGCATTGCCTTGATCATGTCCTGCCGGGTACGAACGAGGGGCGCGGCCATCCGCAACCCTTTCTCGACACCCGGGAGCGTCCGTAGCTCCGCCGGGATCGCCGAAAACGGCGTCTTCATGTCCCCATCCATGAGCTTATCCAGGAAGCTCGAACCTCTCGGTAGGATCAGAAGTTCCATGTCAGCCTTCGGATCGGCCCCGGCGCGTTTCTTGGCGTCGGCGATCGCATCGTCCAGGGTGCCCAGGTGATCGACCAATCCGTTCGCCTTCGCCTGCCGTCCGGTCCACACTCGCCCCCCGGCGAGCTTCAGTAACTGCTCTCGCGTGATCTTCACACCGGCCTTGGTCCGGCCGGCGACTGCCTTGTCCACGAATGTGTCGTAAATGTCCTCAATGGTCGCCTGCATCGCGGCTCGTTCGGAATCCGTCCACTTGAAGGTCGACGAGTTCACACCGCTGTTCTTGCCGCGAGAAACAACGTCGGTCTTCATCCCTGCCCACTGTTCCATACCACCGGTCACGATCTTCAAGCCGAACACCCCGATGGATCCGGTCACAGTCCCCGGTTCGGCGTAGATTGTGTTCGTTCCCATCGCGATGTAATAGCCGCCGCTGGCTGCGACATCACCCATACTGGCGACGACGGGTTTTGTAGAGGTGGTGACAGCTCGCCAGATCAGGTCGCTGGCCAGGGCCGATCCGCCGGGGCTGTCGATCCGCAGGACGATCGCCTTGACTGTCGGGTTCTTCTCCGCCTCCTGGAAGGCCTCAACCAAGGTATCGGACCCGACTGACTCGCCTCCGAGCAGGCTTGCCCCGCCCTTGCCGGTCTCGATCGGTCCAACCGCATAGATGACCGCGATTTTGTCCTTCTTCGACTCCGATTTCTTCTTCGGTGACCCGAACGCGGACAGGAGCGACAGCGGATTGAGGTCGCTCGATGCCTTCGCGCGGCCGTAATCGCGCTCGATTTTCACGCTGCCGCCGAGATCCTTTTTGAACCCGGCCTCAAACTCATCCGGGTAGGCGACACGGTCTACCAACCCGAGGGCGAGCGCTTTCTTGGCGGTGAAGGGGCCGCTGTCGATCAGTTCGTTGAGTTGCTTGGCGGTCCACTTCCTGGCAGGCCGGGCCGCCATCATGGCGGCGACGATCTCGTGATCGAAGTTATCATCCAGCATGGAGGAGATCTGCGCGCGGTTCTCCTTGCTGAGGGAATCACGGAGGAACGGCTCGACTGCTCCTTTGAACTCGCCCATCCGCAGGACATCGACCTCCAGCTTGAGCAAGGCAAGGGTATCCTTGTAGAAGGTAACCTCGGCGCGGAGACCAACGAGGTTGACGGTCGCGCCCTCGGGTATGGCGAACACATCCGCAGTCAAGCCAAGCAGATAGGTCTTGGTGCCTGGATCCTGACAGTAAGCGAACACCTTCTTCCCGGCTCCCCGAACCGCTGCAATCGCGATTTTCAGTTCGTGCAGTTTCCCGAACCCGACCGAGAGGTCTCCGATTTCGAGGAACAGAGCCTTCACTTTGTCATCTTTCGCCGCTTTGTGGATACGGTCGAGCTTGATCTTGAAATTTTCGGGGGGCGGCCCGAAGAGTCCATCGGACGACACCGGGGATTCGTCGAGTTCACCGGTCAGCTTGATGTGAGCGATGAGTAAGGGCTCCGTCTTCTCGACGGGCTTGGGCTCCGACTTCACCGCCTTCTTGGCGGAGGGGGTGTCTTCCTTCGTCGCGGTGGGTGGGGTTTCCTGGGCCGGAGCGAACGGAAGGAACACGAACCCACAAAGAACAAGCAGGGACCAGCGGGACATGCGATACTCCTGGGTAGCGTCGGATCGGGCGTGGTCCGCGGTATCGTACTCCGACCACCGGCCCGCAGGAAGATCGACCGTGACGGGTTCTACGGCGATGTTATCGACGGCGATGGCACTCTGTCAAAAGGGTATACAAATACTCCCTCGCGAACCTTGGTCCCACTCCGGGGAACCTTCCCGATTCAGGGTCTTGGGGCTACACAATTGCCATGAGTTATCGCTTCCCAATTGCCCGACGGACCCTTCTGTTCGCGGCTCAGGCCCGACGGAACTGGCTTGCGCGTCATCAGGTTAGGATGAATTTCTGGCTTCACATCGTTGGCATCCCCCTGGCATTTGCGGGTCTGGCACTTTTGTTCACCAGGGAGTGGGGTTGGGGGGTCGCTGCCTTCGTCGGCGGGTACTTTCTCCAATGGGTGGGTCATCGCCTGGAGGGGAACGACGTCGGGGAGTTCATCCCTGTGAAAAAACTCCTGGGTCTACCGTACATTGCGATCGTGCCCTCACAGCAGGTCGGCGGGCCGCTATCGCCAAAGGCTACTCGGAAAGATCCCCCACTCTCCGCAGGCTCCTGAAGCCCCCATCCACAAGATCCCTCCCACTTGAGCTTTTCCCCGTGGTTGACTCAAAATCCACCCAGATCCGACAGAAAATTCGTTTCAACCGGCAAAGTCGCTGAATTTTTCCACTCAGCCCGGTCGATAGTTCCCACGACGCCCAGCCGAGGCGTCCGTGACGGGCTGTTGTGCGAGACAGCCCGATGCGGGGGGCCGACGGGGGAACCGGCGGCGGCGTCGCGACGACGATGCGGGACGGGGGACACAATGAGCTGGAACCGTTGGACGACGCGGGTTCTCGGCGGGCTGGTGGCCCTGGCCGCGGTCGGCGGATGCAAGCAGCAACTGTTCATCGAGCCGAGCGACTATGCTCATGCTGTCACGACCAGCTTGCCGCCGCACCTGGAGACAAACCCGCACGCGGCGATTATCCCGCCGTCCGTGGATCGCCAGGGAGCGCCACCGGCAACGGTGATGGATCCGACTCGCCCGCCACGGTATGTCACTCTCAAGGAATGTATCGCACTTTCCCTTGAGCAAGGGAACACAGGGCTCCAACAGATCTCCGCATTCGGGACGAAGAACGAGGTCAGCTTGCCGACGTTCAGCGGTGGAGCCACCGGGCAGACTACCAATACGACCGATGCAATCCGGGCGCTCGCACTCGATACGGGGTCCGCAGCAGCCAATATCGAGCGCGCACTGTCGATCTTCGACACGCGCTGGATCACCAGCATGCAATGGCAAAAGAATGACAACCCAGTCGCAGCACAGTTCGTTTCGTTCCAACAACAGAACGATTCGGCTACCTTCAGTTCTGCATTGGTCAAGCCACTCCCGACTGGCGGTATCGCGGGGATTACCTTCAGCACCAGCTACACCAAATACGCGAACATCCCCGCCGCCGATGTGAACAGCTTCATCAGCCCGAACTATCAACCTCAGCTCCAGTTCGTGTTCGAACAGCCACTCTTGCAATTGTTCGGGGTCGAGATCAACCAGATCGCAAACTCGCCTCCGACCAGCTTGCTGATCAGCGGCCTGACGCCCAGCGGTCAGGCCACGTCCAGTCTGGGCATCGGTAACGGCATCGTGATCACTCGGGTGCGGCTCGATCAGCAAAAGGCTGAATTCGAGCGGAACGTGAACTGGATGCTAGTTAATGTTGAGACTGCGTACTGGAACCTGTACGCAGCCTACTACAACCTCTACGCCCAGGAGGAGGGGTTGCGGCAGTCTTACGAGGGGTATCGGTTCACCGAAGCACGGGTCCGCAACGGGGCCGATCAGCCTCAGCAGCTCGATCAGGCACGAGCTCAGCTTGAGCTCTTCCGCGGCCAGATCTACGCTGCCCGCCAGCAGGTACTGGAGAGTGAGCGTCAACTCCGCGGCCTGATTGGACTCCGCAGCGACGACGGAAAGCGCCTGGTCCCTCTCGACGAGCCGAACCTGGCCCCCTACCGACCCGACTTCTACGAGGCCGCGAATGACGCGATCGCTCGACGCCCAGAACTCATGATTGTCCGTCAGGATGTGAAGATTCAACAGTTGAACGTAATTCTTCAGAAGAACCTCCGCCGACCGGACTTGCGATTCTATAGCAGCTACAACATCGCCGGGCTGGGAACTCGACTCGACGGATCGGAATCGCTGCCCAACCCTTCTGCTGGTACGACCACCCCGGGGAATGCCCTCACCAACTTCGCAGATAACAAGTTCAATAGCTGGACACTCGGGTTGCGGCTCAACATGCCGCTCGGGTTCCGCGATGGGAATAGCTTGGTCAAGCAGGCCGATTTGACCTTGACTCGCAGCTATCTGCAACTCCGCGATACCGAGTTGAAGGTTCTGGAGACGCTCGTCCTCCAGTATCGTCAGGTTTTCGCCACGTGGGCCCAGATTCCCCCGGCCCGAGCCAGACGAGAAGCACTCCAACTGTACGTCGACAAATTCCGAGCCCGGGTTGAAATCGGAGCGTATCAGTCAACAGAGTATTTTAATTATCTTCAGGTCCAGCGAGATCTCGCGACCGCGATCAGCACGGAATTCCAGAACATCGCTAATTACAATGCGGCCCTGTCTCAGCTTGAGTTCGCGAAGGGAACCATCATGCAATACAACAATATCAGCCTGACTGAAGGGGCGCTCCCGAAATGGATTCAGAAGCGGGCAGTCGACCACGAGCAGGAGAGGACAAAAGCAGCCCTGGCTGTGAGAGAACGGCCCGCCGGGGATCCAGCGCCGACCAGCCCTGAGCACATCGTTGGCCCGGCCGGAAGCCCTCCCTCATTGCCGCCAGTGACCAAGTTCCCGCCGGCCCCGGATCTGCCTCAAGAGCCGGGTTCCCTACCGGCTGTCCCGAACATCGATCCCAAGATGCCCCAGCCGAACCCGCTGCCAGCGCCGAATACCTTGCCCAAAATGATGAACCCCGATGCCTTGATGTCGCCGTTGCCCGGTCAGTACGGTGCCGCTCAGATGCAACCCCTCCCCGCTCCGACTCCGGTTCCTGGGTCGTCTGCTGCACCCCAGGATCCGGGAGCAATCTTCGTCCCAACGGGTGAGCGGGTGAGCGTCCCCAGAATCGCTCCGTTCATTCCTCCGACTGGCAACCTTGATGGCCCGGTTGGCCCGCCGACGCGGATCCCCTCGTCGTACGACAATGCCCAGCCCACTGTGCCCCAATCCCCGACTGACAGCGGGACGATCCCGGCGATTGTCCCTCCCCCACGCGGGATTGGGACAATCCCGGCAACCTTGCCGCCTGCTGGGGGAGTGGGCCTTCCAACAACTCCGATGTCGATCACCTCCTCGCCGTACTGACGGAGTTCGACAGGAGTTGACGGTCGGCTCCGGTCCGACGGGAGGCGGTTCGATCCGCTCCCGTCAGCCTGGGGCTTGTGACTTTCCCGGGTGAGGGGGACTCGGTCCCAGGCGGCTGACTCCCTTGATCCGTTTTCGCTACCATCATCGACGGGCGGCCAAGGTCGGGTAAGCTACATCCTTTCCTGTGCAACCCCCGAAAGGACGCCATGCAACAAATTCACATGATCACCCCGTGTCTGTGGTTCGACAACCAGGGCGAAGAGGCGGCCAAGTTCTACACCGCGATCTTCCCGAACTCGAAAATCGTGACTGTGACGCGGTACGGCGAGGCGGGGCAAGAGATCCACAAGAAAGAGCCGGGATCGGTGATGACCGTGGAGTTCGAGCTGAATGGGTACGCATTCACCGCCCTGAACGGCGGCCCCCTGTTCAAGTTCAACCAGGCCGTCTCGTTCCAGATCTATTGCGATACGCAAGACGAGATCGACCACTACTGGGAGAAGCTTTCGGAAGGCGGAGATCCGAAAGCCCAAGCATGCGGTTGGCTCAAGGACAAGTACGGGGTGTCGTGGCAGGTCGTTCCTCGCGGCATGGCCGATATGCTGAAGAATCCGGCGGCCGAGGGCTCGCAGCGGGCGATGGAAGCTGTGATGAAGATGAAAAAATTTGACATTGCCGAACTCAATCGAGCCTACGCAGTGTGACGCTCGGGGAAAGCATCGGCAGCCCGGACGGTCATCCGCGGACGGGACAGGGGCCACCCAGGGCGGAACCCAGTCCCGATGCCATCAATTGGGAGACCGTCATAGTTTCTTGAGCAACTCCTTCCACCGCTTCCAGGCTTCGTCCTTGGCCTTCTTGTTGGCGTCATTCGCATCCGGAGCTTCGCCTGCCCGCAGAAATCCGTGCCCTGCACCTTCGTAGACGACGGGATCGTACATCTTCCCGGCGGACTTCATCAGTTCCTTCGACTTCGGGATCGTCGCGTTGATCCGGTTGTCGTTCCCACCATAGAACCCGTACACTGGAATCCCGATGCGATTGAGGTCTGCCTCGCTCTCCGGACCGGTCCCGTAGAACACAAATGCGGCCTTGACGGTCTTGTTGTTCGTGGCGAACCGGAACGCCTGGCCGCCGCCCCAGCAGAACCCGGCGACCGACACAGTCCCGGTACAGGCGGGCAACTTCGCAACGTAGTCGACGCATGCCGTCAGGTCGGCCGTGACCTGGTCCGGTGGGAGCGAGAGGATCGCCTTGCGGACTGCATCACCACCGCCGAGCGCGTCGGTCCCACCACCCTTCGGCCCGACTCCAGCGAGCAGGTCTGGAGCGATGGCGATGAACCCGGCTTCAGCGAGTTGGTCGCAGACCAGCCGGGGCCACTCAGTCAGCCCGAAGATCTCGTGGATCACGACGACAGCCGGTGCCTTGTCCTTGACCTCCGGATAGACCACAAACGACGGAACCTCGCGATCCCCATGCTTGACCTTCACCCACTCTCCATGCCGGGGGGACTTTTCCAGCCTGGCCTTGGCCCAGTCCTGGGCTGGCGCCATTGTTGCGAGGGCGAGGACCACCACCGCCGGGAGAACGTAACGCATCATCGAAATCCCTCCTGATACAGGAACCCGCAGANNTCGTCTTTCCATAGATGCGACAACCTCAGCGGGTTCCTGCATGAGTTTTGGCTATTACTTCCTGGCTGGCCCGCAGGCGACCCGGTTTCTGTGAGCAGACCACCCTATCCGACACCATATTGGTTTGACGACCTGAGCCCACTGTCGGGCTAGCCCAAGGACGGCGAGTCGCCAGTGACGCTATTCTGCTTGAGAATCATTGGCCAACCGAGCCGTGGATCTGTCAGCGATTTGGCCGCTCATACCGACGCGATCCGCGACTCCCTCACCACCAATCCCGTTTGGATCGTGGCCGAAGCGTGTGAGCGGATCGAGAAGTTGGCCGGCCTGACCCGCCGTCCGAGTCAGGTCCGGGTGTTCCTCAAGGGGCTGGGCTTCAAGTGGCGTCGGACCCGGGCCATCCCAATCCCGCCCAAAAAAACTGACCAGAGCACATCCGGGATCAAAAAGCATTCCTGGACACTGAATTGAGGCCACGGTTGGATGAGGCGGTTGCTGGGAAACGGAACGTGATGTTCGTGGACGCCGCCAATTTCGTCTTCGGGACGTTTTTGTGTTCACTGTGGTCGATCACCCGCATCGTGGTTCGGGCGGCGTCGGGGCGGCAACGGTTTAACGTCCTCGGTGCGTGGAACGCCTGCACCCGCGAGTTGATCTCGATCACCAATACCACAGTCGTCAATACCGAAACGATGTGTGAACTGTAATCTGCGGCGGCTGGCCGTCGCCCACCAAAACCCTGACAAGATCTCCCTGGTACAAGACTTGATGCGGGACTACCCGCCCGACCCACAGTCGCCAAGCAGAAGCCTCGCCGTTCTCCGCACGGGCGAGCCGCTGATCGTTGGCGAAATCACCGACGACATGCTCGTGCAAGGCGCCAAGGACGAACGGCACCTGCGCCTGATCCGGTCGTTGGGCTTGAAGTCGTACATTTGTGTGCCGCTGGTCGTCTCCGGCAAGACGCTCGGCCTCCTCACCTTTGCCACTGCGGAATCGGGGCGAAAGTACACGCAGGCGGATCTCGCCCTGGCGATGGACCTGGCGCAGCGGGCGGCGGTCGCCATCGAGAATACCCAGCTTTACCAGGCTCTGCGAGACATCGACCGGCGCAAGGACGAGTTTCTGGCGACGTTGGCCCACGAACTGCGCAACCCCCTGGCCCCCGTCCGCAATGCGTTGCAAATCCTGAAGATGCCGAGAGTCGATACGGGCACGGTCGAGCGGTCACGGGAAATGATGGAGCGCCAGGTGCATCATCTGGTCCGGCTGGTCGATGACCTCCTGGATGTGTCACGGGTCATGCGAGGCAAGATCGAACTCCGAAGAGAGCGGGTCGAACTCGCCACGGTTGTTTCCCGTGCCATCGAGACGGTGCAGCCGCTTGTCGACGCCCAGGGGCACCAGTTGAGCGTCCGCATGGCGTCCGATTCTCTGTTACTTGAAGCCGACCCGGTGAGGCTCGCCCAGGTCGTCGGCAACCTCCTGACGAATGCCGCCAAGTACACGGAGCCGAACGGTCGCATCTGGCTGACTGCCGAACGGGACTGCGAGATGGCGGTGCTGCGGGTCCGGGACACCGGCATCGGCATCGCCCCGGACATGCTGCCCCGCATTTTCGAGTTGTTCGTGCAGGTGGACCACGCCACCTCCAAGGCGCAGGGCGGGCTGGGCATCGGCCTGACGCTCGTGAAAAACCTCGTGGAGATGCATAACGGGATCGTTCAAGCCCGGAGCGAGGGATTGGGGCAGGGGTGCGAGTTCGTGGTGCGACTGCCGCTGGTGGCCCAGGCGATTCACCAGGATCACGGGCCGGAGGCTGGAGCGCAAGCCGACCAACTCCCTCCCTGTTCCGGCAAGCGGTTGCTGGTCGTCGATGACAACAAGGACGCCGCCGACAGCCTCGCCATGTTGCTCCGTCTGCAAGGCCATGAGGTCCGTGTCGCCTACAGCGGTATGGCGGCGCTGGAGATGACGAAGATTTACACGCCGGACGTTGTGTTTCTGGACATCGGGATGCCGGGGATGGACGGGTACGAAGCTGCACGTCGAATTCGGGAGCAACCCGGCTTGGGGAAGATCGTGCTGGCGGCTATGACCGGGTGGGGCCAGCAAGAGGACCGCCGCCGCACGGTGGAAGCAGGGTTCGATCATCACCTGGTCAAGCCCCCGGAGCCGAAGGCGTTGGAACGCCTGTTGTCCGATCTGGCATCGAAGAAACACGACAGGTAACGAACATCCCGTAATCAAGGTGCGGCCCCTGATGCCTGGGAAAAATGCGGACCTGCACGGCAACATCCCGGACAAGTTGGACGTGGACCACGGATGAGGGTTCTCGACGGTCACTCCTGGCCTGACCGGAAGTAAGGAGGCAAGGAAAGCGTAGCGGCACAGCCCTGGAGAGAGATAGTTTCAATAACGATATGGCCGAGCGTAACGTCACCGACGATCTGTACGACCCCCGCAGGGGCGGTCATGCGATTCGCACCCATCGCCTGCGACTCGATGGCAAGCCGAGCGACCCGGCCCGCACCAACGACTTTGCCGTCTATTTCAGCGAATCCGGCTCCGGTACGGTTTGGGCCGACGCCTCCCGATTCGCCTTCGGCCCCGACTCTTTGCTGTTCTTCGTCCCCTACCAGCACGTCCGGTTCGTGCCAGATCAGCCGATCCACGCAGAGGTCGTCCAGTTCCACGCCAACTTCCTCTGCGTCGAGACGTTCCACGCCGAAGTCGGCAGTCGCGGCATCCTGTCTCCGCTCTGTTTTTCGTCGCTGGCGGGATGGGCGTGTTCGCCGAACTCCGCTTCCAGTCGAAAGTGGCACGG
This sequence comes from Gemmataceae bacterium, assembly GCA_003136315.1. Lineage (GTDB taxonomy): Bacteria > Planctomycetota > Planctomycetia > Gemmatales > Gemmataceae > Urbifossiella. The sequence goes on from PLDW01000215.1 coordinate 11,948, forward strand.
GTTCAGCGGATGGCACGCCCTCTCCCGCCCCGAACTCGGCGGCGTGGGGCGAAAGTCTGTGTAGCCCTTCTCGCCGGTGGGCAAGTACCAGTCGGTCATCGGGGCGAGCGGGCCATCGGCCACCCGTGCTTGAACCGCTCCACGAGGTCCAGGTTGCTAATGAACGGCCTTCCGAACGCAATCAGGTCGGCGTGGCCCTCGACGACCGCTTTCTCGGCCATCTCCTGGGTGTAGCCGCAGTTGCCGATGAGCGGGGCGGAAGCCCAGGGGCACACGCATTCTAGCCGGGGTAAGAGAGATGATCTGCCAAAGCAGTGGCGGCGACAGACCTCAAAACGGGCCGACCGACGATGGAGAGCAAGAAAACCGACCCGTGTGCGATCCCTATACCCCCCGGCCTCCTAAAGCGTTTCGATCAGTTCCTTGACCTTGGCTTCGATCAGGTTGCGCACGCCCCGGAACTCCTCCGGGGTCATGTCCCTGGGGTCAGGAATCTGCCAGTCCACCCGCCGCCGGGCGAGGACTAGCGGGCATTCGTCGCCGCACCCCATCGTGATGGCGACCTCGACCTCCTGGCCGTTGAAGGCGTCCAGCCCCTTCGACGAGTGCGTGGTCAGGTCGTAACCGAGTTCCTTCATGGCTTCGACGGCCTTGGAGTTCACCCGGCCCGATGGCCGGGAACCGGCGCTGAACGCCTCAACCTTGCTGGCCCCGTGCATCCGGGCGAACGCCTCGGCCATCTGGCTCCGGTTCGAGTTTTCGACGCAAACGAAGATGACACGTTTAGAATCGGGGTGCGTCATCATTGCGCCTCCAGTTGTTGAATTTTGTTGAGGTGCGGCTTCCACCGGATGACGAGGCCAGTACATCATCACGCAGACACCGACAAGAGCGATTGCACCCCCAATGACATCCGCCCGGTCAGGACGGTTGCCATCGAAGTACCACCCCCACAGAAGCGACAGCACAATGAAGAAACCGCCGTATACGGCGTACACTCGCCCGAAGTGACTCGCTTGAAGGGTTGGAATGATGCCGTAGAAGATCAAGACGACCCCGCCGAGCAACCCCCACCATGTCGGGCGATCATCCCGAAGCCACTTCCAAATCAACCACCCGCCGCCGATTTCACAAACTCCAGCGACGATGAACAGCGAAAAGGACCGCAGAGCGGAAACTGTGTCGGACATCATGCCACCTGTTTGTTTTCTCGACAGCAGCACCCCGGCTCCTGGACGCAGCGGCAGGCGAATACCCCGACGCAGGCTCCGAGGACCGGGGCGGTCAGGTAAATCCACAGGGCGTCCAGCCGCAGCGAGACGACTGCCGGGGCCAGGGACCGGGCCGGGTTCATCGACGCCCCGCTGACCGGCCCGGCGAAGAGGGCTTCCAGCGCAATGACCGACCCCACGGCGACCCCCGCCAAAACGCCCTTTTCTTTCGAGCCGGTCGAGACGCTGAGGATCACGAACATCAGGATCAGGGTCAGGAGCAGTTCGAGGACGAATGACTGGAGAACGTCCCCGGCAGGGAGCGTGGCCCCCAAGGTGGCGCTGGCGGGGAACATCAGTCGGAGGGTGAGGCTGGCGAGGACCGCCCCGACGCACTGGCTCAGGACGTAGGGCGGCACGTTGCGTCCCTCGAAGCGCCGGGCCAGGTAGAAGCCGACCGTCACGGCGGGGTTCAGGTGGCAACCCGACACGTCGCCCAGGGCGTAGACCATCGCCAGGACAATCAGCCCGAAACTAAAGGCAATACCGACGTGCGACACCGTGCCGCCGCTCACGTCGTTGACGACGATGGCCCCGGTCCCGGCGAACACCAGGGCGAACGTGCCGAACGCTTCCGCCGCCAAGTTGCGCATCCCCTTCGTCCTCATGAGCCGTCCATCCTCCGACCCCGGCTCCGGTCGCTGACCTCTTCCATCAGGCACAACCCCTGGTCGAGCAGGGACCGCACGCAGAGATCCACGAGCCGGTAGTGGATGTTGTTGCCCTCCCGACGAGAGGCCAAGATGCCCAGGTCCGACAGCCGTTGAAGCTGGTTCGAGACGGCCTGCGGTTTCATGCCGACCGAGGCGGCGAGGTCTGTGACGCACAGTTCGTCGGCCCGCACCAAAGCGTGCAGGAGACGGAGCCGTGTGTCGTTCGCCAGCACCTTGAACACCGCCGCCAGCCCGCCCGCCTGGATCGGCGTGAGGAGGGGTCGGTCCTTCAGCGAAGGGGTAGTGCAGCAGGCGGGGTCGGCGGCTTCCTTCGGAGTCTTGGTCGGCACGGTAGCTCCTTCCCAACACGATTACACTATACGATGTAACTGTGGCAGACAAGGTGACGTGGCGAGTAGCGGGTTGTCTCTACCGGGGGCGCTGTGTGGAATGGTCGGGTCGAGTACAACCATGGACTCAACGGAGGGAAGGACCGCATGGAGATCGTTCAGGCGATTTCAGATGTTGAGATCGGCCAGGCGAGGGAACTGTTCCTGGAGTATGCGGCGTCCGTTGGCGTCAGCCTGTGCTTCCAGAACTTCGACCGGGAACTGGCTGATCTGCCCGGTGCATACTCGGCTCCCGAAGGTCAGCTCCTGCTCGCCTGCGCCGATGGGAAGCCGGTCGGTTGTGTGGCCCTCCGCAAGCTGGCCGATGACGTGTGCGAGATGAAGAGGCTCTTTCTGCGTTCCGCTTGTCGGGGTCAGAAGGCGGGTCGGCGTCTGGCCCAGGCGGTCATTGAGGAGGCACGCCGGATCGGGTATCGCCGAATCCGCCTGGACACCCTGCCATCGATGCGGGAGGCCATCGCACTGTACCGCTCGCTGGGGTTCGTGGAGATCGAGCCGTACATCTGTAATCACGTCCCCGGTGCGCTCTTCATGGAACTCTCGCTGTACGGCCAGGAACCGGCGTAGGCATCCGGAGTCGACAGTCTCCCGGCTCGACTTTCACCCACCCTTTCATCGGTCTTCCCCTGAGGTCAAATTCCCGGACGTGCGGTCGTTCGGGTCACTCAGCCAGCGACTCGCCTCGCAACGTCTTCTGCGTTCGCTCACGCGCATCCTCCTTGGGTTCACACCCGACTGCACGCTCCAGAGCCTCCTTCAGCCCGCTGGGCCAGTCCTCTCGTGACCAGGCGGCGAGGGCGTTCACGGCCATGCTTCGGTTTCTGATAACCAGACTTTTCAGACCGGCTTCGATCAATGTCGCACCACTGTCCCTGACAAGTTCATCCCTATCGGCGATCGGCACCACGTCATCGGGTCGGCTGGGCAAAATCACGGTGCTGGGTTTGACCGTCCTGGCCGTCCCCCAATTCTCCCACACCGGGCACACACAGGACGAGTTTCGCCAAGCCGCTGTTAATCTTCATCGCCACAGCCCCGCCCCGTGATGAGCCGACTACCACCTGGGGTTGGTGTTTATCGAACTCGGGCTGACCGCCTCGTTGAAATCCTCGTCCAGCAGCTTCGGGTTGATGACCTCCTGGCCGTGAGCCTGCAGGTAGGTCGGCTTCACGCCGCCAGGAACCGACTGCCAGCCGTGGAGGAAGAGGATGGTCATATCGGACAATTTATGCTCGACGGCCTAGATTGGCTCTGGCACGGGCCGCCAGGATCGGGGCGATAAATGGCTCTACGACCACCGGGACTTTCATTGTCGAGGTTGCCATGTGGCGTGAAACATTATTGCAACGCTTTGGAGGCGGAGGCTTCGCCGGAATCACTCTGAGTCGTTGGCTTCGGGTGCTTCGGGACAACCACTTTGCTGTAGATCGGCCCTACTGGGTGAAGGCGGCGATGATAACTCTCGCCAGCATCCCGAATACTCTGCTCGGAGCATGGGAAAACCTGTGGTATCGTCGGAAGGTCAGGCACACAAAGATTGATCCTCCGCTGTTCATCCTCGGCATCTGGCGAAGTGGAACTACCCATTTACACAATCTGCTGTCCCAGGATAACCGGCTTGCATTCCCTAATACCTATCAAGCGTGCTATCCCAATTCGTTTCTTTCTTCCGAGGCGATGAATGCAAGGATCGTGGATTTTTTACTCCCAAAGAGACGCCCGATGGACAACGTGACGATGGGAGTTGCCGAACCACAAGAGGACGAGTTTGCCATCGGCACTCTCACGGGCAGGGCGTTTCCGCTGGCTTGGGCCTTTCCTCGCCATGCCGGATTCTATAACCGCTATCTCACGTTGCGTGACGCTTCGGAAAGCGAAGTCACCGAGTGGAAGGCCGCACTGATGTGGTTTGTGCAAAAGGTGTCGTTCAAGTACCGCAAGCCTCTGGTGCTGAAATCGCCGGGCCACACATGCCGCATCAAGCGTCTCCTGGAACTATTCCCGGAAGTCAGATTTGTTCACATCCATCGAAATCCATTTCATGTTTTTCGGTCAACCCAGCACTTGATCCAAAGCGTGACCCCACTTTGGGCGCTGCAACGACCGGATTACGGTGACCTCGATGAACGCATGATTCGGCAATACAAGGAGGTTTATGAAGCGTTTTTCGAGGAGCGTGGCCTGATCCCGAAGGCCCGCTTCCATGAGGTTTGCTTCGAGAGCCTGGAAGCAGACCCCATCGGCGAGATGCGTCGAATTTACGAGGCGTTGGCTCTCCCCGCTTTCCAGGCCGTCGAGCCTGCCATCCAGCGGTATGTAGAGTCTTTGGGTGGTTACAGGAAGAACGCCTTCTTGGAAATTCCGTTCGAGTTGAAGGCGAGGATCGCACGAGAATGGCGGCGGTGCTTCGAGGAGTGGGGATACTCGACCACGGAAGCCTGACCTGGAAGGCGAACCCGGTCTTCCCTCAACCAGCTTTCCTTCCAACGAGCAAGGCAAGTTCTCGCCACTTCCAGAAACAGTCCACATCTTGAAAGCCGATTTTCCGTAACCAGCGTAGTTGCGTTTCTACATCCAGCAGTTTGTTTGACGGGTCTTCTTTTTCCGCAGCTATTCCTGGGCAGTACTTTCCTGGAAAACCTCACAGACTGCGGCGGTGGCGGGGCAGTAGGCTTTTGGGATGAGATCATTGACAGGCACACCTCCCGGGGCGAGTTTGGTGGTAGTAACGCCAACCCAAATCGCCCAGTCGTTGAGTGGGCCACGGGGTTGGCCCTGAACATTGAGGAGCACACCATCACCCAGTCCCCCATCGGGCTGGACCGGGTCGATGACTGGAAGGCCCTGGAGTCATTCGCCGAGTCTGGCTCCAGGAATGTCAGAAGTATTGAAAAGAGAAGGGCTTGCGACGAATCGCAAGCCCTTCAAGAGTGGAGGCGCCGGGAATTGAACCCGGGTCCCGTGGCACTTCCGAGCCGGCATCTACGTGTGTAGCGTGTCTATTCCCGGAGCACACCGTGAGGCTACCCCGCGTTCGCTGACCAGAACTCCGACAAGCAGGGTTTCCGGCAAGCTATCGGCCAGGTTTTTTAGCGGGAGCCGCCGCCGAATCAGACGAGGTTGCCCTTGTCCTCAAGTTCCCGCGAGCCCGACTTGGCGTCCGATCACGGCCCTTTCAGGCGAAGCTCCGTGACTGGCGCGGGGTAATAAATTACGCCGCGAGGGAAAACTGCGGTTCAGCAGTTAAATTTTGATCAGCTTTTTACGTGGCCAACTGATCAACCACGACACGCCGCCGAGCACGTCAATTTGCCCGGTCGATACCAGATCGCCCCCTGGCCGCGTGGTTGAACAATTAAAGTTTCGAGTTTCAAGTCGAAAACCATCCTGCAGTACAATTAACCGTACCACGGCTCAGCGTCTTCAACCCGAAACTCGGAACTCGAAACCACGCCAACGCTTTTATTATACGCTTCGAGCCGGTAGAAAAAAGCGGAGCCTGGGTTGCGCTGCAGAAGTTGATTTCAACCTCAAACCAAGCTCAACTGCTCCTCTGGAACCCCGGTTGGTCGCCTCAGGCGAGTTCGGGATGAACCAGGGAGCAGCATCGGGTATGGTCGGGGCCAGAGAGAAGATGGTTCGCCCACGGAAGCGGCGACCGACTTCAAGCTGAGCAAGGAATCGAACCATGCGGATCATATCAGGGATGATGCTCGCGGCAGGGGTCGGTTTGGCAATCGGGTGCGGTTCAAACACCCCCCCGGCGGCCGAGCCCACGAGCCAGCTGGCTGGGGAGCCAAACACACGCAGCCTCTCGCCGGAACCTTCGCCCCAACCGGATTCTCAGACGCACCCTGTGGCGACGAAGGATGTGATTCCCGGCGCGCTGATCCCGGTTCCGGTTCCAGCCTCTGCCGCAGGGTGGGAATTGGACCCGACGAAGCACCAGATCCCGTCCAGCCCGGTCTATGGCAGGCTGGCAGGAGCCACATTCTCCCCGGAGGCCCAGTTCCTCGGCGACGCCCTCAGATTCCGGGTGCTGAAAGAGGGGTTCCCCGAACGCCAGGTGACGATCCAGTTCTCCCCGGAACGGGCAAAGACAGTGGCCGAGGGGTTGAAGTTGACCGTCCGGCCAGAACAACCGCCCGGCCCCGACGTGCCGACGGTGATGGCCCAATTCCCCGCCTCCAAGTTGGGCGAGGAGGCGAAGATCGTGGAGTTCGCCAACGGATACGCGCTGACTCTGGAGCTTGGCAAACGACAAGAGAACAAACTGCCCGGCTCGATTTACCTGAGCTTGCCAGGCGAGGAGACCAGGGAATTTCTGGTAGGCACCTTCACTGCGGAATGGGTCCGATCGGTGACGGAACCCCCTGGACCCAACGACGCGCCCTATATCACCGGGAGGGTCACTGTCGTGGATCCTGCCGAGACCCAGATAAAAGTCGGCTATGTCGCCCTGCCGACACCAACCGACTTCGCGCTCGATGCCGTCCAAATGCCTTTCGTGAGCCAGGGCCGGTGGGCACGCACGGAATTCTACCGACCACGGATTACAACCCTGATCGCGGCCGACGCAGCCGACAAACCCGCCCGCTACGAGCATACTCGACTCGCGCCGAGCCGCTATCTGGTGTACGCTGCGATCCCAGACGGCGGGCCGGCGGTCTGGAAGTGGGTCGCAGTGACACCAGACGCGAAACTGACCGCCGACCTCCACCTGAATCCCACACAGGTTGGCAAACTGGAGGTCACGGTACCAACTGGAACTACAGAGAAAGTTCGGTTAGCGCCAGCTGACGACCCGGCCACTCCCGTTCCACCCGACCTCTTCCTCGGGATCAGCGTGAGCCTCGGATTGGAGGCCGAGGCAAAGGACGGACCAGCAAAGTTCGACAAACTCAGCCCAGGCCGCTACGAGGTCCGCTCGGGTGATCTCTCCGGAGTTGCCGAAATCAAGCCCGGCGAGACGGTCAAGGTCGACCTGAAGAAGAAGTAGGGTCAGGGCAGTGAGGCGTGCGGCAGATGCAAGATGACCCATTTTCCGTGACAGCCGGGCCGCCCCGCGGGTCGGCCCCTATCCAAGATGTGGAGGGGCCGACCCCCGGTGGCGGCCCGGCGAGTCCGAATGGGCGGGGGAAATATCTTCTCACCGCACGCCTTTTAATCTTTTCCCTCTCAAATCGTGTCTTCTCTCTGTGTTCACTGTGACTCCGTGGTGTAGACCTGATTTCGATTCACCCCAGAGTCACAGAGAGCACAGAGAAGGAGCCGAACATCGAGAGATCCGGACCCCGCACCATGCTGAATCGGTGTCGTATCGTCCTGGTCCGGCCACACTACGCCGGGAACCTCGGCTCGACGGCCCGGGTGATGCGGAACTTCGGCCTCTCGGATCTGGTTCTCGTCGCGCCTTACGCTTCGACGAATGACCTCGAAGCCCGCCGGTTCGCCACCCACGGACTCTCACTGCTCGACGCCGCCAGGGTAGTCCCCGACATCGGCGCGGCCGTGGCCGATTGCGTCCTGACCCTGGCCACATCCGCAAACACCGCCGGAGTCGTTCGGCGGGGAATGATCGGCACACCGGCCGAAATCCTGCCACAATTCCTGGCCGCGGCCGGTCGAGGGCCGGTTGCGCTGGTCTTCGGGCCGGAGCCACACGGACTGTCGAACGAGGAGATTGCCCGCTGTCATGGGCTCCTCCACATCCCCGTCGACCCAGCCTTCGCCTCCCTGAATCTGGCCCAGGCGGTCACAGTCTGTTGCTACGAACTCAGGAAAGCCTGGTCAGCGGCAGTGGCCACCGAACGGGCGGAACCGACTCCCGGCCCAATCGTTGCGCCGCACGCTGATCAGGAGCGGATGTTCGAGCACCTTCGGGAGGCACTGACCGCGGTCGGTTATTTGTTCGGTCACCGATCGGAATCGCTAATGCACGCGATCCGACAACTGATCGGCCGGGCGATGCCGACCCCCCAGGAAGTGAAACTGCTCCACGGGCTCGCCCGCCAGCTCCTCTGGACCACCAGGCAGCAACCACCAGGCGCAGCGGAACCGGAGGCCGACCGGTCAGAGACGTGAAGCGATCTCAGAACTCCAACACATCCGACCCGGAAGGAGGATCTCATGGCCACCGCCGACCTACTCTCCCGGCCCACCCCGAAGCCGCCCCGCGACCCGTTCCCGCGGCCCTGGACGCCAGTCGAGTTCGACCGCATGAAGGGTCTGGGCCTCTTCGCCGGACGGACCGTCGTTTTGAACGACGATATCGTGACGGAGCAGTTCCCGGACGCCGCGAGACCATTCGTCTTTACCCGGAAGGAGTATTACGCTCTCTGGGACGCGGGCTTCTTTCGAGATCAACGGGTCCAACTCATCGGAGGAGTCATCGTCCAGCAGACACCCATGAACCCGCCCCATGCGGTCGTTGTCCAGTTAGCGGCGAAAGTCCTCGAACGCATCTTCGCTGACGGGTTCGATGTGCGCGTACAACTCCCGGTTGACCTGGGCCTGGTCTCCGAACCGCACCCGGACCTGGCTGTTGTCACCGGGGAAATTCGGGATTATCTGGTCGATCACCCGAAGACTGCTGTCTTGATCGTCGAGGTGGCGGATTCCACCCTGGAAGAGGACACGCACACGAAGGCCAGCCTGTACGCGGCGGGCGGCATCGGCGACTTCTGGGTCATCGATGTGACCGGGCGGGTTCTGGTGTTCCGCGACCCGAAACCCGCCGTGAGCGAACCGTTCGGCTTCACCTACGCCCGTCTGTCTGCCTACGGCCGGGACGAGACAGTCACCCCTCTTGCTGCCCCCAACCACCCGGTCCGAGTCTCGGAGATACTCCCATGATCATTTCAGTCAATGATCAGTATGACTTAATAACCTCAGAATGGCCCGCAGATGACGCAAGGTGCGAGACAGATACAAGCTTGAACAAAATCGAGTTGCTCTAACATTTCCTTCGCTGGCGCTTCAGGCTTGTGTCCTGACCCTGCGGGCCATGTCTCCTGAACCTGTTCTGCTCTCATCCTCCCGACACGACCTTTGTCGTTGGTGGATTCACGAACGCCTGGTGGATCGCTTCGCACTGTTCGACCGTCATCTCGCCTTCCTGAACCCACACTCGGTATTTCACCTTGAGCGGTTTGTTAGGGGTGAGTTCATACTCGAAGTAGTCCCCGAACCGGCCGTAGTCCCGCTCGCTCCCGCGGGCCTCCTTGGGGTTATCCGGGTGGTTGACCCGGAGCACAGTATACCGCTTTTCGCCGACCATGAAGCTGGCGGCATCCCACGGCAGGTTGATCGTCTTGGAATCCTGATTCTTCGCCTCCCAGTTGCGGGTCTCACCCGGTTTGCCCTTCCCATCTGGCCGGAGGTAATAGGTTTCCTTTCCCCTCTTGGAGACTTCCATGTTGGCGCGGAAGTGGAACCCCGCGTGCTGCGGGTCGCCATCGAGCTTGACGCTCTTGCGGTCCGTCTTGAGCAGCGAGGCGAAATCGATGAGCGTCCCGCCGGGAACCGCGTAGGTGGTGAGTTCTCGCTGCTCGGTCGCGAACGTCTGACCGTCCTTGCCGTGCCACGAAATGAGTGATCTCTGTCGACCGAGCACCTCACCGGCCTCTGTTGCCAGCGTCTTGTCGTGCTGGCTGAACACATTGTCCTTCCCGTGCCAGATGTCGACCGTCTTGCCGTCATAGCGGATAATGTTCCAGCCGTAGAAGAGGCCGCGGTGGTGAGGGTAGAGACCGTCCTTGTCGGTCTTTGCCGACCCGTTGGTGAGCAGCGTCTTGCCCTCGACCGGATCGTAGACGTGATGGAACGGCTTGAATGTGTAGTAGTGGTCCTTCGGATTGTGCGGGGGGTTGAAGTACCGGATCACATGGCGGCCATTGTACGCCAGGTCACTGGATTCGCCGGGCGTATCGGTGAACTGGAACTGTGGCGGAGCTTTCATGTGGTTGAGCATGGTCGGGGTGACCTCGATCGTCTGCCCGGCCTTCACCATCGGCAGCACGAACACGAGGTACTGGCCGACATCCTTGTCGCCGGGCAGACTTCCGGCCGCGACCTGGGCGGGGATGTGCGTCCCGTCCGGGAGGGTGACGGTGTTCGGGGTCGTGGAGCCGCCGGGAGTGAGCTTGGCGGAGACGACCACATTGGCCTCGTCGTGTGTACCGCCCGTGATGACAATTTTCTGCGCAGCAGAGGGGGCCGCAACCGCGGCCACAAAGCCCAGGGCGAACAGGACGCGGGTCATGAGACGACTCCTGAGAATGGTTGGGATCTGGAGGCAGACGACTTGCCAGTTCCGTCGGGTCCAGGGATGAGCGAACCCGACTCGCCCGCTCCTGGCCCTCGATGACATCAACTTGAGGTTCCGGGCTTCTTCTCTGGACCCTCAAGCAGAGCGTCGAAGGCCTCACGCATGATCCAGGCCTGGCGGGTGACGCTTGGGACCACACTGGCCCGCTCCAGGGCCTGGCGAAGGGGTTGTTTGACCGCATCCGGAACGGCTGCCGAGTTCGCCAGCAGGCGGGCCGTACAAGCGTAGACCTCGTAGCACCCGCGGTGATCTCCGAGATTGAACGCCGGTGCCCCGATCGAGACCGCCATCGACAGGACCGCCTTGATCTCCCGCGGGGTCACGCCCTCCGCTCCCGCACCCATGTCCCCGATCGCATCGAACGCATGTCGCATGGCCCAGGCTTGTTCGTCCGGATCCTCCAGCCTGTTGCACTGATCGAGAGCGTCGCGCAACTTGGCTGCGGGTTCTGCGGGCAGACCTGGCAGCGTTACCAGTATCATCCGCGCGGTCGATGAGTAGACATCGTAACACCCCTGGTGATCGCCGGTGTTATACGCGGGGGCTCCGATCGAGATCGCCATCGCGATAAACCCCTGGGCCGCGGCAAGGGGGTCGGTGGGGGGCGGTTCGGCCTCTGGGTCGATGTCCCCAAGGAGGGATTCGAGCCCATCTCGGAGGGTGTCCACCTGGGCAGTGGGGTCGGTCTCGTTGTCGGCTTCGTCGAGAACCCGTTCAAGCCGGAAATCGGCCACCTCGCCGAGCCCCCGGACTTTCCGGGCCAGTCGCGCAGCACAAGCGTAGAGGGCGTAACCCCCGGCCGGGTCGCTGGCGGCGGCCCGGGTGCCGAGACGGACAGCGGTGGTAAGGAGCGGGCGGGCCGGCCCAAGCGGGTCGGGCTCATCGGTCTCGGGCTCTTCGTCGGCCATGAGATGACCTCAGTACGGATGCGCCGGAGTCCCAACCGGCGTATGAAGAATTGTCAGGCTCTACCCGGCCCCCAGGGCTGACGCCCTGGGCTACTATCTGACGGCCCCTTCGGGGCCTGAAATCCCGTCGTTTTCCGCCCCAATGGGGCGGTAGACAGTAGCGTCAGCCCTGGTCGGCTGGCTTCGGCCGTCCCCCCGCAAGAATCTCTTCCACATACAGTTCCCGTCCCCCAGCGTACACCTCGGAGGCCCGGAAGTCGTGCAGCTTCGGCTGCTCACCCGACTCCAATGACCAGGCATCCAGGTTGACGTAGAACAGGCCGTTGAGATAACTGATCCGGGCGTCGGTGATCCGAATCTTGGGCTGATTCGGCCGCATCTGGAACCGATACTCCTCAACCACTGCAAGCCGCACTTTCAACCGCACCCGCTTCGGGTCGGCCCCGAGATCCTTCGTGGCCTCGTGGACGATGAGCCGAAACTCGACGGTTGCGCCTTTCTGCGAGGTGTGGATGACCCGGAACGCCTTGAGCCGGCCGCCCGGGATTCGGTAGCGGCGGAGGAACTGCGGCAGTTCGTTCGGCAGGATGCGGTTCATGGTCGTGTCGCAAAGCGGCCAGTCCAGGCTGGCCGGAGGAGGTCGGCCCAGTCGCGAGCCGGTCACACGTACGAATCGAACACCCGGACCCCGGCCCAGCCTGGTTTGTTCTCCTCGACGAACCGGACGTGCATCGGGTCTTCCTGGTAGTTATCATGCGCTGCCTTGGAATCAAACACCAGATGCAGCCCGACGTCCCAGTTCTGGTCGTTCACCTCGCGAGCCAGTTCCCGGCAAATCGGCCCGGCGGCGAAGAAGACGATCCCGGGCTGGACATTCAGGTATTTCTTGCACGCTGCAACCAGGCCCGCCACATTGGCGTCGGAGGGGTCTTTGAGCTTGAAGAAGACGTTGTGGGCGAGACGGGGGGAGGACATCGACAAGCACCTCGTGGTTCGCGACCCAATCGACACATTGTAAGGTAAAGCGTGTGGTCTGGGATAGGCCCCACTTTCACCCCGGTCAATGTGCGAATGAAGTTCCTGGACCTGTCACTCCCCGACCCGGCCGAAAACCTCGCTCTCGACGAGGCTTTGCTACTCGCGGCCGAAGACGGCACCGCTGGGGAGGTGCTCCGCCTGTGGGAGAGTCCGGACTACGCGGTGGTCGTCGGGGCCGGCGGATCGGTGACGATCGATGTGAACCTCCCAGCGTGTGCAGCCGACGGAATCCCGATCTTGCGGCGAGCAAGCGGCGGTGGAACGGTAGTGATCGGCCCCGGTTGCCTCTGCTTTGCCGTTGTCCTGCGGATGGACCGCGACCCGGCGATGGGGACGATCGCATCTTCCGCCCGGTACGTCATGGATCGCGTCCTGGAGGCGGTCCGCCCGTTCGCAGCGGAAGCGACGGTTGAAGCGATCAGCGATCTGGCGGTCGATGGGCAAAAGTTCTCCGGCAGCGCCCAGCAGCGGAAGCGGCGGTTCATCCTCCACCACGGCACGCTCCTGTGCGGGTTCGACCTGTCCCGTGTGTCGCGTTACCTGAACCCGCCTGAGCGACAACCTGCGTATCGGCACAATCGCCTGCACGGGGAGTTCGTGACCGTCCTCCCGACCGACCCGGCGACCGTCGGGAAACGGCTCGTGGCCGCGTGGCAGACGGAGGGAGACTACGGGCCGTTTTCAGCCGAGATGGTCAGGATTCTGGTCGCGGAGAAATACGGGCGGGACGAGTGGATTAGACGAAGATAATCCGCGTGTAATCTTCCGTAAATCGTACAAAATATTGACCCCGGAGGGGTCACAGCGATTAGCGGGTGCTTGAGCTTCGCTCAACCACCGGTCGCCGGATGCCATATCCGGCAGGTTCAGGCAGTTGCCGCCATAGACGAGCGCCGATCTTCCCTGCCGAGGTAGTCTCTTTCCGTTTCACTGGCGGCAAGCCGCCAGTGGCACCCGGCGGACCATCGAGCCTTCGATATCGCTTTGCTCATGGAACTTGCCAGTCTTCCAGGGTGAGTCCGTGTACTCGGCTGAACTCCCCCGTATTGTGGGTTACGATCGTGCAGTTGTTGGCTAAAGCGATCGCGGCAATTTGTCAGTCGTACGGCCCGATCATCTGGCCCAATGATTCGAGCTGACGACGAATCGTTACGAAGTGATTGGCCGCCGCGTCGTCGAACGGCAGACTCGGGTACGGTGCAATGAGAGCTTCCAAGGCCACCCGGTTGGCTGCCGGCTTGGCACTGCGGGCACAGCCGTACCAAAGCTCGGCTACGATCACTGAACACACGCGAATATCGGCCGTGGGTGCCATCCCCTGCTATTTGGCCGCCAGCACGACCGATGATCGGCGGATCAAACTGAACCAGACGTTGGAGTCGAGAAGGTACGTCATTCGAACTCCACCGGTGGCGGCAACGGCGGTTGGGGCCAGATGGTCAGCGTATCGTCAGCCACGGAACGAATGAGGTCGAAGTACCCGGGAGGTAGTACCCGGCTGCCTCCCTTCGGCCGGACCACCACCTCGACCTCGAACTCCGTATTGGCCTCCCCGACCGGGACTTCCAGGTGCAATTTGCTGTCCGGTCCACTTCGGGATTGCATCACGATACTGGCCATGACCGATCCTCCGTTTGCTGGGATTATAGCTCGCCGGGTGCCATGTCCCCCGCTGGGAGTGGACATGCACGAACCACCAGGGGAGGAGTTCGCCCACCGGGCGATCGATTCACGCCCGCANNCACTGGCGGCTTGCCGCCAGTGGCACCCGGAGCGATTCGACCAACTCACGCAGGCCACTTCGCGGGTTGCGACTCGCTGGCCAGGCGACCAGCAACGTCGCTGAGGAGTTGCACCAATTTGGCCTCAGAGTCGCCTGCCTCAGCGTGCGGTGATGCGAAGCCATGCACGATCTGATTTCTGAGCTGGGCCGCACCCTCGACACACTGGAACTCGTCGGGAGACAATGCCCCCGCGGAGTAGAGTTCTTTGACCATCTGTCGCGGTATGCTCCCCCAACCCGCCTCCTGGCCATAGGCCCGGAGTCGCATCCGCATCGCGGCCTCGAATGCCGCCCAGGCGGGGATCACGGCATACCGAGTGAAGCCCTTCCTGCTGAGTTCCTGCGCTTGCTCAAGAGACCGGGTGATGTCATCCCCGGAGAACTCCCGCGCTCCCCGGACCTCTCTGGCCTTCGGGTTCTCGGCTTCGAGGATGGCGAAATCAAACCGCCACCCGGCTTGGGTACCCGTGACCTCGGCGTATCGCTGCATGTCGCCATCGGCTGCCAACTCGTCCCGGTTTTTCCTGACCGCGACGAGCACGCCCTCGGTCCCCCTGCGGCCGACGATCTCAACCCGGAAGTCCTTGGCGAAAGCAGGCAACTGGTCCGGGCTGGGCTTGACGGTAACGTCATAGCCTTGGCCGCGATAGACATCAGTCACCCGCTTCAGCTCTTGTCCAAAGTCCATTGCATCACTTCGGGAGTGGGAACGGGTCTATAGGGTCTTCTATCCGCACATATACGAACTCATTGCCGGCCTGGACCGAGGCCACGATGAGCTTCGAGGCCCCGACAAACACGAACGGCGCATCAATCCGGACGTGGGTGAGTTCCGCCTGCCTGACCTGCCGATCGTCGTCGTAAACAATCTGCTGCATGACATCCAGAATCGGCTTGGACATATTGTCGAGGTCCAGGGACGGCTTGTCGCCCGTATGGAAGTTGATGATCCGCGCCTTCAGGTTGCCCATCAGCGGAGGGCCGGTCCAGCACTGCTTCACCTCGGTCTCGACGGCGGCTCGCCAAGCTTGGAGGGCGGGAGTCCCTGCGGACTGGTTCGAGATCGGAACCCCGACGACCACGAACTCCATGTGCATGCTCGCCGTCTCCTGCGTTGCCTCCCATCGCGCCGGGCGACGTTCTCCCTGTCACGGTAACTGCGGAGTAGCGTCGGCTGCCACTGGCGGCTTGCCGCCAGTGAAGCCGCAGAAACGAGTTTAGCCGTGCATACTCTTTTTGGCAGGGTGTCCTTCGGTGTTTGTCGGCCCGTGCTAACGGCTTCACCCCCCCGGGAACCCGTCGACCCTCGGCAAATCCGAATCGAGCGGCTCGGAGGGACTGTTTTACGGTGATGTGGAGGGTTCATGGTCAGGGGGTTATCCTCACGCTTCACTGGCGGCAAGCCGCCAGTGGCACCCGGCACCCGGTTGTGCGTCCGCGATCACGTCGCGGACAACTTCGGCATCAGGACGGGCAGGGCCGCCACGAATACCTGCCGCCGCTCCTCGAACACCGCGTACCGCATCGCCAGCGGCGGCACGATCCCGAGGCGGATCTGCCCGGCCACCTCCCGAAGATCGGTCAGCGGGTCGCCGAACTGCGGGTACACCCTCAGCCGACGGTCAAACTCCCGCAGGGCCGCGAGGAACGCCTCCCCGTCGCCCCGCGCCGCCGCCACGGCCGCGAGCTCCCGCACCTTGTCGAACACCCGGCCCGACAGGCTCACCTGGTAGAGTTGTGGCGTACCCGGACTCACGACGGCCGCACCACGGCTTCGACCTCCGCGATGAGTGACTCGAACGTCCTCCCTCCGGTAGCCTCGATCTCCCGGATCCCCTCCAAGAACTCTTGGACGTCCAACGTCTGCTGTGCCCATGCCAGCAACGCGGGCGGGATCGGCTCGCGTGGAAATGGCCCGGCTGATTCGTTCGGCGAGGCGTGCATGTCTGAACCTCCTGGGGAACGTGTCTCCCCTCCAAATTGTACCACTCCCGAGCGATCCGCGGAATGACCTCGCCGAACGCCGGGTGCCACTGGCGGCTTGCCGCCAGTGAAGCCGCACAAAACGAGTTGAGCCGAGCATTCTCTTCCTGACGTGGTGTCCTTCGGTGTTTTTCGGCCCGTGCGAACGGCTTCATCCTGCCGGGAAACCGTCGACCCTCGGCAAATCCGAATCGGGCAACTCAGAGGGATTGTTTTACGGTGACGAGGAGGATTCATGGTCAGGGTGTTATCCTCACCCTTCACTGGCGGCAAGCCGCCAGTGGCACCCGGCGTCCAGTCACATGCACCCAACGACCTATCACCCACCGCCGACCACATACGGAGACGCCGCGGTACGACCCCCGCAGACGCCACACCTACGGCTTTTTCGGAGCTGGCTTCGTCTCCTGAAGTGCTTTCAGCTCCGCCTCGGCGGCGGCGAGTTCCTTCTTCAATTGCGCGACCTTCGCTCGCGCCGCCGCCAGCGTCAGCACCTCCGGATCCTCGAACTCGGCGATCACGTCGAACGCCCCAATTGAAGTACTCATGACAACGACAGCGTACACACCGGTAGCACTGGCATTCTTGATCTTAAGTGTCTGGTTGGATTCCTTGAATTCTGTACCGGCGATGACTTTCCCCGTGGCGTCGATCATGGTGAGGCATACACGCCTCTTATCACCGACAACATTCGCGGTGATCTCGATCGGTTGTCCTGCCTTTAACTTCACCGGCAAGATCGCCACGTAGTAGCGATCACCGAAGAACAGGCCGTTCATGGCGCAGACCTTGCTTGCCTCCGTGTTAGAGCGCTCCATCTTCTCGGTCAGTTCCGCCTCGAACTTCTTGCCCGGCACCAGCATGGGCGGGCGTTGGGCGAGGGCCATGTTCCACCCGCTCGCCGCCACCGAAAACATCAGGACCAGAACGCACCTCAGCATGGTACCATCTCCAACCGCTGAGCTTGATTGCCCGGTGAGAGCAGCGGCCTCTCTACGCCGAACCAGTCACTTGCTTGCGCCACTCATCCGTGTTAGTTTGCGCGTTGCGCAAACTAACACGGAGCCCAGGGGTCGGTGTTGGTTTGCGCAACGCGCGAATCGACTGTTATCATTCGCCCAGCACGTCTACTCGTCAAGTGGGCTCCGAACCCAGGCCCCCCGATTGAAGACGCCGGGTGCCACTGGCGGCTTGCCGCCAGTGAAGCCGAAGAAATCGAGTTTAGCCGAGTATTCTCTTCCTCGCGGAGTGTCATTCGGTGTTTGTCGGCCCGTGCCAACGGCTTCACTCCGCCGGGAAACCGTCGACCCTCGGCAAATCCGAATCGGGCGGCTCGGAGGGACTGCTTTACGGTGATGCGGAGGGTTCAAGGTCAGGGTATTATCCTCACGCTTCACTGGCGGCAAGCCGCCAGTGGCACCCGGCGGTCATTCGAGCCTCCGTCATCGTCTGAACAATGACGAATGGTAACACACCACAGACCGGCTCTGCAAGTCCCGCGACTCGACCCCGACCACCTCTCTGCGTGTGGTCTTCGGGTCCGTGCATCGCCTCCCCCTGCCACGCCCCTGCCACGTCCCTACCCCACACCCAGGCACCTCGAACCCGTCTGGCAGGCAACCCGCTGAGTTACGGTACGGTCGCTGGGCATGCCTCCAGCATCCTGAAAGAGGGATCCTTCGGCCCGGGTTTTCAGGGCCTGCCGATACTAACGATGGGTCGCAGCACAGGGGCGACCTCCGACCGCAGTTCACATCGACTGTGGCCGTGCCGCCCCGCCTCCCGGCTCGTGAGCGGCCG
>PLDW01000299.1 GCA_003136315.1 Gemmataceae bacterium
TGCTCCCATCGCGATCAGCGGCATTCCGGCCTGACTCTTCTGCTGGCCGGCCGGTTGGTGACCGGGTAAGGCAGACGCCAGGAAATGAGCTACCACGATCATGGGGGTTGCCACGGGCGGCTTGCCCGCCCGTGTGAGGCCTTCACGGGCGGACAAGCCGCCCGTGGCACCCGATCCCACTGGTAGCGAACCCACCGGGGGCGGTTGCGGCGCTTCGATCCGCTTCCTCAGAATCCCCCTGCCCGGTTTTCGGGCGAGTCGTGTTGCAAAGTCGGGCAGTGTGGTCTATTATTAATCTAGCTGCACTTGGAATGGATGCGATCCTTGGGTTCCTCTCCCGGAAGCGCTTGTGAGATGCCGAAAAACGAGCATATCGAGCCCCCGCTGCCGGAGATCGTAGGCACAGCACCCGCCATGCAGGATGTCTACCAACTGGTGCGCCTGGCCGCTCCCAGGTCGGCGAACGTCTTGCTCATCGGGGAAACCGGGACCGGCAAAGAGGTGATCGCCAAGGCCGTTCACAAACTCAGCCGTCGCTCGGACGGCCCGTTCATCCGCGTCAACTGCGGAGCCCTCCACGAGAACCTCCTCGAAAGCGAGCTGTTCGGCCATGTGAAGGGCTCGTTCACCGGGGCGGTCACGGATAAAGTGGGTCGGTTCGAGGCGGCCCACGGCGGAAGTATCTTCCTTGACGAAATCAACAGCACCTCCCCCAAACTTCAGGTCAAACTCCTCCGCGTCCTCCAGGAGCGTGAGTTCGAGCGCGTTGGTGAAAGCAAAACGATCCGGGTCGATGTGCGCGTGATCGCGGCCACCAATGCGTCACTGGAAGAACTGGTCGAGACCGGGGAGTTCCGGGAGGATCTGTACTACCGTCTCAACGTGATTCCGGTCGTGCTCCCCCCACTGCGTGAGCGGCGTGACGACATCGGACCCCTCGCCAACTTCTTTCTGCGCCGATACGCGGAACAACACCGGTGTACGGTGCCCGAATTGACGCCTTCGGTCATCGAGGCCCTGAAGGCTCACGACTGGCCGGGGAACGTCCGCGAACTCGAAAACACGCTCGAACGCCTCACCGTTCTGTCGGACGGTAAGCCCGTCTCGCCTGAGCTCCTCCGCTTTGGGCGCCCGCGATACGAACTCCGACCGAGTCGGGGAGGGAACTCCGGAGGCAACGGAACGGACACGCGCTCGCTGATTCGCAATCTGGTTCGGGCCGGTCTCCAGACGACTCTCCCCGGCGGAATCAAGGGGGCTCACCCCTACCTCGTCGATGGGTTGGAGCGGGAGTTGATCGAAGAGGTCATGCGACAGTGTGGGGGAACCCAGATCAAGGCTGCGGAACGGCTGGGCATCAACCGAAACACCCTCCACAAGAAACTCGAACAGTATCGGATCGATGACGCGAAGCTCGCGATCGACAAACACCCTCCCAGCGACCCGCACACCCCTCTCGGCGATGGGGCCGACCCGAACGGACATGAGCCGCGACGTCCACCAGCCGTATCCGAATCGGTGTGAGCGGAACGCCAATTGGAGCGCGGAACTTGGAATGAAACGCGGAACGCGGAGCGGGGAACGCGGAACGGAAGAGAAGAAGGCGAACCCGGAACTCGGATTGGAACGCGGAACGGTGATCGGGGAACGCGGATCGGAGAAAGCGAGTGAAAGACTGGTTTTCCGTTCCTCGTTCCGTGGTGCTGGTTTTCCGCTCCGCGTTCCGCGTTCCCAACTCCGCGTTCCGCGTTCCCAACTCCGCGTTCACGACCAACCCGCACACTTGGGAGGAATCCATGCCTTTACTGACGCGCGTGGGCATTGTCGCAGTGTCGCTCGGACTCACGCTCCCACTCCTCGCCAATGACTGGCCGCAGTGGCGAGGCCCCGATCGATCGGGAATCTCGAAGGAAACGGGACTCCTGCAAGAGTGGCCCGCCAACGGTCCCCCGTTGCGTTGGAAGGCGGAGAAGATCGGGAGTGGGTATTCGTCCCCGGCTGTCGCGAACGGTCGGGTTTACATCCAAACCACAAAGGGCAACGACGAGTTTGCCCTCGCTCTCGACGAAAAGACGGGCAAAGAACTCTGGTCGAGCCCCATCGGAACGGTTGGCAAGAACGAGGGACCGCAATATCCCGGCACCCGATCCACACCAACCGTCGATGGTGATCGACTGTACTGCCTGTCGTCCGCCGGACAGCTTTCTTGCCTCGATTCATCTGGCGAAGCGAAATGGCGTAAAGATCTCGTCAAAAGTTATGGTGGACGGGTTGGCCAGGAGAAGAAGAGTTGGGCCTACTCCGAATCGGTCCTGGTGGATGGGAACGCCGTTGTCTGCACACCCGGCGGGGACACCGCAACCCTCCTCGCCCTGAACAAAATCAGTGGCGAAGTGATCTGGAAATCCCCGATTCCCGGCGGAGATGCAGCGGATTATGCCTCAATCGTGACCATCGAAGTCAGCGGTGTGAAACAGTACGTTCAATTCCTGCGAAAGGCAGTCGTGGGTGTCGATGCGAAGACCGGGAAATTCCTCTGGCGCGACGCTCGCACCGCTGGCCCCGGAGCGAACATCCTCACCCCCATCGCCCTCGGGAATCGGGTGTTCTCCTCCAGTGGTCAGGGTGGCGGTGGACTGGTCGAATTGACTGCGGCCTCGGGTGGAATCACGACCAAGGAGATTTACTTCGACAAGGCACTCGGGGCAGGTATCGGCGGGGCAGTGGTTGTTGACGGATACCTGTATGGGACGACCAGTCAGGTTCTCTTCTGCGCGGATTTCGCGACCGGGAAGGTGAAGTGGAGCGAGCGGGGGGTCGGGGCAGCGTCGATCACCTACGCAGATGGCCGGATCTACCTGCATGGGCACTCGGGAGATGTGGCGCTGATCGAGCCGACGCCAACCGGATACACCGAGAAAGGCCGGTTCAAACAGCCTGACCGTGGCGATCGACCAGCCTGGCCGCACCCGGTGATCGCCAACGGTGGATTGTTCCTACGCGATCAAGGTGTGCTTCTTTGCTACGACGTCCGAGCCACCAAGCCGGGACAGTAAGGAATGGTGCATCAACAAGTGTCGTAATGTTGATACCTTGGTCGAACTAACCCCCCTTCGAAAGGGGGGGAGATTGAAGACAAGGGGAGGGAGACAGAAGAAGAGGTGGGGAAAGGATGATCAGGCCCCCGATCCTGAACCGAGTCGAGCAAGGCATGTTTTCTCCCCCCCTTTCGAAGGGGGGATAGGGGGGGTGAATTGACCATATCAATCAACCTGCCACTCATTGATGCGTTGTTCCTAACCTCAGCAAGCGCAACGGTCCGGGCAGTTGTCTGGACAGCGTCACTTCGCTACCAATTCCGCCGTCTCCCAGAGGTGGACGCCCGACCGGTAGCGGAGGGCGGCCGCCAAGGTTTTCCCATCGGCTGAGATGGCCAACTGGCGAACCCACTCACTGGGCAGAATCCCCCACTCGCGGCCGGTCTCCAGATCGTAGAAACGGATCGAGTCGATCGAGCCGACCGCGAGCGTTTTACCGTCCGCGAAGAACGCCATCCCTCCAATCTGCATCGGTTCCCCCTGCCGGTCCTGGAGTTTCCGCCAGCGGAGCCGGGTCCGCAGCGACCCGGTTTTCGCATCGTAGACACCCAGACGCGAGGTTCCATCAAAGACCGCGACAAGTCCGCCGTCAACCGAGAGGGCGACATACCCCTCGTCCGTCACCTTTTCGATCACAAGCGGCGATTCCGGGACTTCCAATGGAACCACCGCGCTCGGCCTGGCAAGAACTGCCGGACGACTCACGATGACCCGGTGACCATCGTTTCGCGCAACGGTCCCAGTGCCGGGGGCGATCGCAAAGGGTGGGGTGAATTCCGAATGGACCTGTCCCAGTGCAATAACCCGTGTTCGGTCTCCGGTGAGGTCGCGGGCATAGAGGGTACCTCCGCGCGCTTCGAGGAGCCAACCATCCGTGGCAAAGGCGATCTCGGTCACCTTTCCTGGCGGCTCGGAGAGGACTGCTAGCTTCGCCCCGGTGGCGACATCCCACAGAGTCACCCCCTCGGCCTGGAGATTTGCCGTTGCAACGATCTTTCCATCTGGAGAGATTGCACCGCGCAACCCCCATCGCCCACGGCCGCCTTTTGGTGGGTCGGGGGAAAAGAGCATCCGGATGGCGAGTTGGTCGGGATCCCACAACCGGGCGCTGCCGTCCCCATTCGCTGCCAGGAGCACCCGCCCGGATCGGGACCAGTCGACGCTCAGCGTGTCCCGCGGGGCATCCGACCCGCCGCGGAGTTCCCAGCGGAGGGCCGTCCCCAGGGCAGTCAAGGGTCGGGGTTGCAGAGGGTGAGGGGATTGGGCGCGGCCATCGATCAGGAGTGCTCCCTCCAGATTCCAGCGAACCACCTCGCCTGGTTTCGGACTCGGAAACCCCTTCCCGTTCACCACCAGAACCCCATCCGCATAGTCCAGGAATTCCTTTCCCCGGTGTACGGTGAGCGACTCCGCACCCCACACGGGGGTATAGTCATCGAGCCCTGCCCGGTGCTGGATCTCAAAGGTCACCCCTCCGACCGGAGCGGAGTCCACCTCCACCTGTGGTCCCTTCGGTCGAGTCGAATCCGGCCTGAACATCCACCAGCCCCAGACGACGATGGAGGCCACCACGAGCGCGATGGGGATCAGCATGGCGAGGCGGATCAGTCGGGATTGCATTGCGGAGCCTCCGAAGTGGACACAGAGGTAGAATATCACGCAGCGAGGTTCTCTCCCCAGGAGTCGTCAGGATGCTCCCGGTCATGCTCAACCTCACCGGCCGGGTCGTGGTGGTGGTTGGTGGTGGTTCCGTTGGTCTGCGAAAGGCCGCCACGGCCCGGGAGGCCGGAGCCTCTGTCCGGTTGATCGACCCGCATCCATCGGATCTCGGCTCTCTGGCGCGCGATGCCACCTGGGTGGCAGATATTTACCGGTCAGACCACCTGGACGGCGCAAGCCTCGTATTCGCGTGTGCCCCCGCGGACGTGAATATGCGGGTGGTCGCGGATGCCACTGCGCGAGGGGTGTGGGTGAATAGCGCAACAGACCCTGGGCAGGGTGACTGTTTTCTCCCGGCAGTCGTTCGGCGAGGTGCGCTCACTCTCGCCGCGAGCACGGGTGGGGCTTCACCCGCCCTCGCCCGGCGCATCCGCGAGAAACTGGAGGCGGAATTCGATGCTCCCTATGTGGAGTGGGTTCGATTACTCCAGGAGTTTCGGAACGATGTCCTGGCCCTGGTCTCGGATTCGGTCCGGCGACGGACTCTCCTTTCTGCCCTCGCCGACTGGCCCTGGCTCGATCGAATTCGAGTCGAAGGGATCGATGCCGTTCGAGTGGCCATGCGGGAAGAGATCCACCGGGTTGCCCGGTCGTAAAGGGACCGGCAGAAGGAAATCTCCCACAGTCATGGGCAGCAGTTGGTCTGTGTTTTCGCCCCGAAGGGTCGGCGGAAAATAGCCCAGGGTGCAGCCGGTCTTCCGGCGCAACCCTGGGATGCGGGGAGATTTCCACTCACCCCTCGCTGACGAACTCGCCCAGAGAGAGTGTTTGAAGA
Organism: Gemmataceae bacterium; assembly: GCA_003136315.1. Lineage (GTDB taxonomy): Bacteria > Planctomycetota > Planctomycetia > Gemmatales > Gemmataceae > Urbifossiella. Next base: position 5,593 of record PLDW01000299.1, read on the forward strand.
TTCGTAACTGTTTCCGAGGGGAATCTTCATTTTCGGCACGCCCCGTGCTTTAACAATCATTCGGCATGGCAACCCCTTCCGGCTCAGCGTGATCCGGGAGGTGGCTTGGGCAAACGGGCCGTCGGAGTCACATCCGGCGGCCCGTTCTCGTGTTGGTCCCATCTCCAGACAGGCAAAGCCGTTCGGGTCACAGGATCGTTTCACACTGGTCGATTGTCACAGGAGAGTTGCGACGGCTGGGGTGCTCCCAACTCGATCACGATCCCTGTCGCCCAGCGTCCAGTTTGGTCGTGGTAGTTTCATCGCGAGCCTTCTGAAACTGCGAGAATTGATGAATCCTTCATGAGAGGCGAGTCCTCCCAGGTGTGGTGGGGTTAGAGAATTGGGTTGCGGGTCCGAGAAACGCGCGATAAAATTTGAATCAGGAAGACCCTCCCACCGGTAGAACCCACCGACACGCTGACTCGCAGCGCGTCACACAGCGTACTCCCACCCGCCCCATCGCAATTGCTTCCGGAGACAACTTGATGGTGCGGCGACGCGCCTTGCTCCTGGTCGGTCTGGCCACCGTGGCGAGCTTTGCCACAGGGTGGTGGGCCGGGCTGTCGGCGAAAGCCCGACCCGCTTCTCCCGAAGTTTCAGGCTTTCCCTCTGTGGAACCCGCTACTGCTTCTGCTGAACCCGCACCGCCAAGCCTTGCCGCACCCGCTGAAGATCCCACATTCCAGAAACAGATCCTCCCCTTCCTCCAAACATACTGCCTCGGCTGTCACAACAGCACGAAGGCGGCCGGTGGCCTCACACTGGAAGGCTATCAGAACGAGGCTCACGCCCGCAAAGATCGAAAAACCTGGGCGACGGTTGAACACGCTCTCGCAGCGGGTGAGATGCCACCCAAGAAAAAGCCTCAACCGACCAAGGAGGAGAGAGCCTTCGTCGTCTCCTGGATCGAGAACACCCTCACCAAGATTGACTGTACCGGCCCCCAAGATCCCGGTCGCGTCACGCTCCGCCGTCTGAATCGCGCGGAGTACAACAACACGATCCGCGATCTGTGTGGGGTCGATTTCAAGCCCGCCGATGACTTCCCATCCGACGATGTTGGGTATGGCTTCGACAACATCGCGGATGTTCTTTCCTTCCAGCCCATCCTCCTCGAAAAATACCTGACCGCCGCTGACAAGATCCTGGAGGAAGCCCTCCCTCCTCCACCGAAGCCACCAGCCCCCTCGAAGCAAAGCTTTCGGCCACAGAATATTCAGACGATTCCCCGGAACGCCAAGATCCGCGAGAATCCGCCCAAGATCATGTTCACCTCCGAAGGCTCGGCCTCCCTGGAGAAATTCAACTTCCCAGCCGACGGAAACTATGTCGTGCGGGTGAGGGCCTGGGGAGCGAAGGTCGGCGACGATTTCCCGAAGATGATTGTTCGGATTGATGGCAAGGACGTAAGAACCTTTGTGATCGATGCACCAGCTAGCAAACCCCAGACCTATGAGCTGCGCACTCCCATGACCGCCGGGGAGAAACGCTTCGCTGTCGCGTTCACGAACCCCTTCGAGGACAAGAACCAGAAGGACGCAGCCAAGAAATTCCGCACACTTGGTGTGGAATTGATCGAGATCGAGGGTCCATTCGATGCGGCTACGCCACCCGAGGCCGCATCCATCAAGCTCCTTCTCGGAACTCGACCCACCGAGAGTGGAGTTGCGGGGGCTCGACTTGCGGCCGAGAAGATGCTCACGAATTTCGCCCGCCGGGCATTTCGCCGCCCAACCCGATCCGAAGAAGTTCAGCGGCTGATGCGACTGTACGACATCGCAGTGGCCCAGGGCGATCCGTTCGAGAAGGCCATCCGCCTCCCGATGAAGGCCGTCCTGGTCTCCCCGCACTTCCTTTACCGGATTGAGGATGACCCCAAAGATCCGAACAGTGTCCGCACCCTGAACGACTTCGAATTTGCGACCCGCCTCGCCTATTTCCTCTGGTCGACCATGCCAGACGAGGAGTTGTTCGGCGTCGCCTCCCGCGGCGAACTTCGCAAGCCGGACATACTCGACGCCCAGGTTCGTCGAATGCTCAAAGATCCGCGGTCCAAGGCCCTCAGCGAGAACTTCGCAGGGCAGTGGCTTCAGCTCCGAAACATTCGCACTCTTTCGCCAGACCAGGGTTTCTTCCCCGGCTGGGATGAGGCCCTCCGCAACGGGATGATTGGTGAGGCCGAGGCGTTCTTTGAGCACATTGTCCGGAACGATCGGAGTGTTCTCGAATTTCTTGATGCGGATTACACATTCCTGAACGACCGAATGGCCCGCCACTACGATATCAAAGGTGTTACCGGGTCGGAGTTTCGCAAGGTGACGTTCGCGGACTCCCGGCGGGGCGGGATCGTCACGATGGCCAGCACGCTCACAGTGACGTCCAACCCCACCCGAACCTCGCCCGTCAAACGCGGAAAGTGGATCCTCGAAAACGTCCTTGGCACCCCTCCTCCCCCACCGGCCCCCGACGTTCCGGAACTTCCGCCAACGGGTCAGCTCAAGGGAACACTCCGGCAGCAGATGGAGCAGCACCGGGCAAACCCCACGTGTGCTGTATGCCACGCCAAACTCGACCCGCTGGGGTTTGGTCTTGAGAACTTCGATGGGATTGGTGGATGGCGGACCGCCGACAACAAAAAGCCAATCGACCCCTCAGGTGTGCTCCCGGATGGAGCAAAGTTCAGCGGCCCGGCAGAGTTGCGGAAAGTTCTTGTCGGCAAGTCAGACCTGTTCCGGCGATGCCTCGCCGAAAAAATGCTGACATTCGCCCTGGGCCGCGGGCTGGAGTATTATGACAAGTGTGCCCTTGATGAGATCGTGGGCTCGACCAAGTCGAACGGGGACCGCTTCTCCGCTCTCGTCCTGGCCGTGGTAAAGTCTGATGCCTTCCAGAAACGCAAGGGTAAGCGCAGCGAGTAGTTTCTTCGACAACACTGCCCCGGATAGCCGGGTGAATCCTTTTGGGCAGACGCCAGGAAATGACCNNCCGTGGCACCCAAGCCCACTGGTCGATTTTCTCTCACCAACTGCCATGAACCGGAGCGAGCGTCAATGAACAACCCCGTGACTCGCCGGACCGCCCTCAAGGGTCTGGGCACCGCTGTCGCCCTGCCGTGGCTTGAATCCCTGGGGTTCTCGGCGGCACCCCCCACTGCGACTTCGGCAGCTGGGGTGCCGAAACGAGTCGCTTTCCTCTACGTGCCCAACGGCGTGAACATGGCCGAGTGGACACCGTCCGAAGTCGGGACGTTGTCGAAGCTGACCGGCACCCTGGCGCCGCTGGATCCGTTCAAGGAGCATGTGAACGTCCTCACCGGTCTGGCCCTCGACAAGGCCCGAGCGAATGGGGATGGGCCAGGCGACCATGCCCGTGCCATGTCTGCGTTCCTCACCGGCCGACAACCCCGCAAGACACACGGTTCGGACATCCGAGTTGGGATGTCCGCCGACCAGCATCTGGCCACAGCCGTCGGGGACAACACCTATTTCCCCTCGCTTGAGCTTGGGATTGAGGGGGGACAGCAGTCTGGGAACTGCGACTCCGGGTACAGTTGCGCCTATTCCTCGAACCTCTCGTGGCGGGGAGAGAAGACTGCAAATGCCAAGGAAACCAATCCCAAAGCCGTATTCGACCGGCTTTTCAGCGGCAATGACCCGAAGGAACTGGCTGCCGCCCGTGCGAAGCGGGAACTGTACAAAAAAAGCGTCCTGGATTTCGTTGCGGATGACACCAAACAGTTGAACAAGACGCTCGGCCAGGGCGATCAACAGAAACTCGATGAGTACCTCACCAGTGTCCGGGAAGTCGAGCAGCGGATCGAGAGAGCCCGGAAGGCAAGCAGCGAACGGAAACTCGACAGATTCAAGACCGATCTCCGGGAAGTCGAGCAGCGGATCGAGCGGGAAGCCGCGCAGCGGAGCGAGAAAGCCCGGCAAGCAAAGAGCGAAACACCCCCGAAATCGACCAAAGGTAAACCGGACGACATGTCCCTTCAGGATCACATCCGGCTGATGTGTGACCTGATGGTTCTGGCCTTCCAGACCGACACGACCCGGGTCGCAACGTTCCCACTCGCCAACGACGGGAGCAACCGGAATTACAAGATCATCGAAGTGCCGGAGGGGCACCACGACCTCTCACACCACGGCAGTGATCCGAAGAAGCTGGAGAAGATCAAGAAGATCAACACCTTCCACATCGAGCAAGTGGCTTACCTGCTCGGTCGGATGAAGAGTGTGAAAGAAGCGAACGGGAGCACCCTGCTCGACAACATGATGCTGGTGTACGGGAGCGGGATTGGGGACGGGAACCGCCACAACCACGACGACCTGCCGATATTGCTGGTCGGCAAGGGAGGGGGCTCGATCTCAGGCGGACGGCACCTGGTCTTCCCCAAGAAATCCGACACCCCGCTGATGAACCTGTACCTGGCCATCTTCGAGCGGATGGGCGCGCCGACCAACCGCTTCGGCGATAGCACTGGCGTCCTGTCAATTTGATTTCGACGCGATTCAGAATGGCCCGCAGATGACGCTGACTCCGACGCAGATAAAATCTTGATCAAAATCCATTTGGTTTTATCTGGATTTCATCTGCGTCCGTAGGTCTGCGTCATCTGCGGGCCATGTCTTTTCCCAGCTCAGGCCCCTTTGCGGACCGGGAGCGGGTACTCCAGGATCTCCTGAAGCAATTCGAGCTTGCTCGGCCGCGCCAGCAGCGGGACGAGGTTGGGCAACGCGTAGTAGTCACCATTGAACTGGTAGGCATCTGCCACGATCCCAGCCGCCTTGCACTCGTTTTCCAGTTGCGAGGTTGCCCCCGTCACCTTCACGAAGCAGACGCTCGGATCGGCCTTCAGCTCGGTCCGGTACTTCATCAGCGCCGGGACGAATTTGGGCTCGGCATTCTCCCCCTCGTCGGTCACCACCACGATCTGCTCAACGTACTGCTTCTTCCGGCGGAGCATCTCGACCCCGACCCCAACCGAAGTGTTCCCTCCGGCCGTGAGCCCCGTCAACGCTCGCTCCCAGGCCGTCAGGTCCGGCCCGGCTGCCTCCACCGGGTACGCGATCGAATCGAACGCATACACGTACAACTCCCGGTCGGTGACGGCCGCCAGCACCGCCCCGAGCCGCTTGCCCAGGTCAATCGCCTGGCTCATCGAGCCGGACTTGTCGATGAGCAACGCGGTTGGCCGCGCGATCCGACCCCGGGCCTTCACCTGGGCGTCGGCCACCTGCTCCAACTTTTCCCGTACCGCGTCCGGAACTGCGACGGTCTCCAACGCCTTACCGGCCTTCAGCGCGCTGACCCGCGTTGCGGTCTTGGCGGCCTCCAGCTTCGACTCCACCAGGGCCTTCAGCTCGGCATCGTCGAATGCTCCCCGTCGCCGGAGCATGTCGAGGCTGTTCACCACTTCCTGCGACGACATCCGCCCAACCAGCGCCTTCAGGATCACCGGGGTGATCGCCTTCACGACACCGACTGCGACCCGGAATGGAATATCGTGCGTCACGATCAGCTTCGCAGCCTCATTTGCGTCGGTGGCAGCGGCCAGAGCCTTCAGCCCCGCCAGCTTCGACCCCTCCGGCGGAACCTCGTCGAAGAGGACGGCCTGAGCGCGCGGCCCCGGCTTCACGTGCAATAGCGCGTACAACCGCTTGAGCGTCTTGCGGGCGGTCAAGGCGGTGGCATCAAACCACCGGGCGTCGGCCTCCCGCTCCCGAAGATAGCGCGTGACCTCCGTCCGCAGCGACCGCGGAGGGTTGCGGAAGAGCCCGAACGAGTCGGTCAGGGTGACGGTCCCACCAGCCCCGATCTTCGGCTTGCCGGGCTTCTTCCCCCGGGCGGCCTTCCGCTCCACCTTTGGCTTGAGCTGACCGGCCGGAACCCCCTCTTGAGCCGTCTCGACCTCGACCGCCACATCGTCCTTCCGACCGTGGATAAAGTCGACCACGCGGCCAACCTGATACGGCGGAAGCTCGCGGAGCATCGCCAGCCCAACATCGCGGTGGCCCGGGAACGGGCTCAGTGCGAGGGTGACGATGAACATCTCCTTGTGGTCGCGAACATCGCCGTGGTCGGCATACCAGGCGGCCAGTCGGACATAGAATCGTGGATCTTGCGTCGAGAGCGCAGCGTGGAGCGGCTGGACCTGCTCCAACTGTCGGTGCGGGCAGGTGAGCAAGCTGTCGAGCATGGCCAGCCGCGGGTCGGCCTCGGTGTTGGTCATCGTCATGGTCGGTCCTCCTTCCAAATGGGAAGGTGCCAGGGGTCAACAAAAATGGCCGCCAGGGGCGGCCAAAGGTCACGAAAAACCCGTACAAGTCGCGTCGGCGTCCCTTGCGGGCGGACACTACTGCCTTTGACCACTCGGCCACTCCGCCATAACGGCGGAGGTGGGATTCGAACCCACGGATTGGTTACCCAATCAGTCGTTTTTCAGACGATGTGTGTACGCCGCTGCGGTGGGATACGGGTTGGTTCAGATCTCCAAGTCGAGCAATGGCCCATACAAGTTTGAGAAGCGGTTTAAAACAGTTTTGGCGAGCTACCACTGCTCCACCGCCCGGTCGAATCGGGCGGGCAGGGAATCGAACCCTGCGACCTCCACCGTGTGAGGGATGTTTGTACGCTTCCGCCGTGGGGTACGGGCTGGTTCGGGATAATCGCGAGAAACACCTCGGCCGGCCGCACAAGTGGTGCAGGCATGGGCACTAAGCGCTCTACCACTGAGCTACCGGCCCGTGAGTGGACCGGGAAGGAGTTGAACCTTCGACCTCTCCCTCAAATGGGATTGTGTGTAAGCCCGCTGGTGTCGGGTACAGCCAGGCCGCGGTGTTCATGGAAAGTGACAACCGACTTGGGGAGAGGTTCACAGATTTTCACGATGCCGGGCGGTCAGATCAGCCTGCGGCGGCGAAGTGCCTCGGTATACGTGGCCTCGAAATCGATCGCGAGAAAGTGATCGGCGATCAGGCGCAGAGGCATCGTCGGAAGTTGGTCACCGACCCCAAAGCGGGCGAACCAGAGATCGAGCTCGGGGACGTTGTCCCGGAGGACCGGGCGGTACGAGACGGCATACTGCGCGGTGTCAGCCGGGAGAGTCAGGTCGGACCTTCCGCCGATCACCCGGATAACGTCATTGTGGAGAATCCCCCGGCGGGTCGTGACCACATCGATCACGATCACGCTCGCACCGAGGTGGAGGTAGTTCGCCACCTTGGACGCGAACGCCTCCCGGGTCAATCGCCGATCATTGTAACCTGGGCAAATGTGGCTTGATGCGTTTCCAAAATTGACCAGAACAGGTCGTCCCCTAGTTTCCCCTTTGCTCTACCCTGTTGCAGTTCGCTCACGATCGTCCGTACCTGTTCGACCGAGAACGAATTCATGGCCGGAGCACAGACAAAATCGGAATCGCTCCTGATGTCGGTGTTATACAGGGAGATCAGCCCCTCAGATTGGAAGGCGATCTTCTGTCGTGGAAATCTTCCGCGACGTAGCCAGGCTCGCTTGACCCACACGTGGGTGTGCATAGGAAAACACCTTGAAAACAGGAATAACACAACCCCAATTGTACTTAGGTCTCGACGCGATTCCAAGTGTTAGCCGCCAAAGCTTCGTGAGGGTCAAGGCTTCCTGACCTCAATGACGTCCACATTCGTCTTCGTGGTCGCTTGCCCTTTTGTGGTGGATTCGATCTTCACCACGATTCCCGGCATCTCGTCTGCGAACCAAAACCGGGATTCCACCTCGCTCCCGCTCCTGTTCGCCTTGGTCCGATACCATCGGGTTTTGTAATCGATCCCCCCAATCTTCATGGTCTCTGTCCCCTCCTCGACTGTCCCCTGCGGCCGCGAACCCGGAATGTGTGGCTTCTGGCCAGGCGTGAGTGGCAGCGTCTTGGGGATCTCGTGCTTCTTCGGCGGAGTCTTGATGTCCATCCCATTCAGATGGGTGACCTCAGAGATCTCGACCACCACCTTGGTCTCGGTGACTTCCAGGAGCGTGGTGATCATGCGCGTTTCGGTGGTGATGCCATTCAACCCGCTCGCCATTTTCCGCGTGACCGAGGTTCCTTTCCGGAACTTGGCCCAGCTCGCAAACTCGGGGTTGGGGATCATCTCCTGGGCGAACACCAACGCCAGTGAGCCAACCAACATTGAGGCAGCGGCAACCATACGAATGACACACATGAGCCATTCCCACCGAGTTCTTCATTGACGGGAATGCCAGTTCGTCAGGATCGATCCCGGCTGGGTGTCGCCACTCAATACCGTCAACACCATCGAGTGGGTGGGCTGACCCGGGCGCGATCGCGCTGCCCGTAAACACCAGATCCAACACCGGGTATGTCACGTCAAGGTACGTGTAAAGGTTCGGAAACGAAGCCAGGAAACGGATATTCGTCACCTCCAACCCAACTTCCTCCCTCACCTCTCGTCGAAGCCCCTCTTCGGCCGTTTCGCCGATCTCCACAAACCCGCCAGGGATACCGAGTTTCCCTGCCGCGGGCTCGTGAGCCCGGCGGACCATCAGAACCCGGCCGTCCGGATCGAACACCCAGGCAGCGGCAGCGACTGTGGGGTTGAAATAGTGGACCAGGCCACAGCTCGAACATCGGAACGGAATCCGGCCTGCGTTGTCGGCCTGCCGAGGAGCCCCGCACCTTGGGCAGAAGCGGAAGAGTTCGGCGGGTTGCATGGTGCCTCCGTCGGGCGAGGGGTTGCTCCAGGCCGATTCTCGCCCGATGAGGAGATTCTGTCGAGGGTGAAAAAGGATGGCCGGGTGTTACCCATTTGTTACACCAAGAATCCCTCTCGAATCGTTGTATATGGGTGGGTTGTGAGTGATTCGGAAGAATCTCCGGATTCTGTGGGATTCATCACCTAAAGTTCGGTCGGAGGGTCGATTCGGCCCTGCTTGCCCACCACGCCGATTCATCCCCGGCCCGGCAATGAGGGATGACCGGATACCGCCGATGACCACACCCGCACAACTGCACGATCGATCGAACTTCCTGGCTGCGGTGGAGGCATCCGGCCTGCTTGTCCCAGCTCAACTCGCCAAGGCGTCTGCGGCACTCCCGTCGAATACAGCCACCGCGCCCCAGACTGCCCAGTTCCTCGTCGCCACTGGCTTCCTGACCCGTTTCCAGGCGGACCGATTGCTGGCTGGCCGGACCGAGGGGTTCATTCTCGACCCCTACGTGATCCAGGAACAGGTTGGGAAAGGTTCAGTCGGGCGGGTCTATTGTGCGCTCCACCGGACCATGAACCGGAAGGTCGCAATCAAGTTGATCTCTCCGGACCTGACCCGTTCGGCAGCGGCCCGACAGGCGTTCCAGCGGGAGGTGCGGGCAGCGGCCCGGCTCAACCACCCGAACATCGTGACCGCATACGACGCGAACGAGGTCGGGGAACGGTTCTATCTGGTGATGGAGTTCGTGGATGGGCCGAACATGGACGCTCTGGTCCGAGAGCGTGGCCCGCTTCCGGTGGCAGAAGCCTGCGAACTGGTCCGCCAGGTGGCGGTGGGGCTCAGCCACGCCCACGAATTGGGGATGACCCACCGCGACATCAAGCCCGCCAACCTCCTCGTCGCCCGGGCCTCGAAGACGCTCCCCGGTTGCGTGGTCAAGATCGCCGATTTCGGGATTGCTCGGTTGATTCCGAACCCGAGTCACTCCACCAGCGTGACCGAGCGAACCCCGTCCCCGGCCCAACTGACCGGCACCCCGGATTACGTTGCACCGGAACAGGCGCTGACGCCTCACTTGGCAGACCATCGGGCCGATCTGTACTCCCTCGGCTGCGTGTTCTACTTCCTGCTCACCGGTCGCCCGCCGTTCCCGGGGGGGACAGTCGAAACGAAGGTCCGCCGCCACCAGTTGGAAGCCCCAGTCGCGATCGAGCGGCTCCGCCCCGACATCCCCCCGACAGTGGCCGAGATCGTCCACCGGCTTCTGGCGAAAGATCCGAATTCCCGGTTACAGACGGCCGCCGGACTGGCCGCCCGGCTCGATGGCCTGGCGGCCGGGGCTGTGGTGGTCGACGATGACGGAACGGTGGTGAGCTTCGACCTTCCCGCTGCACAGCATGGGTCATACTCGTTCTCCTCCAACTCCCTGACCGGCATGCAGCCGCCCTCGTCGGCATCGGTGCCTGCCGGGGTTGCGCCTCCGGCCCACGGGGATGGGACAGCAGAGACCTCGCCGTGGTCACAACTGACCGATGAGGCACTTTCCTTTGAACAGGACGAACGGACGGAAGCCGCGACGGCACCCCAGACATCGTGTCGGATCGTCCCTGCCAGAGCCCGGCGTTCGAGCGGCGTGTCAGCGGTGACAGTTCTGGTTCTGTGCGGATCGGTCGTGGCGTGCTGCATGCTCGCGATCGGGTTTTTCCTGCGTACGATGGCAAGGTTCAGTTGAGGACTTCCGGAGAAAACCTAACCCCCCAACCCCCTTCCTTAAGAAGGAAGGGGGAGCCGGAGGGTGGTTTGACTCCCCCCTGCTCACAGCAGAGGGTTTTGTCCGGTGGTCCTGATACAGGAACCCGTTGAGACTGT
>PLDW01000449.1 GCA_003136315.1 Gemmataceae bacterium
CATCAATTGCATTGTGGCGTAAAAGGCGTCCAAAACAAGGGCTAAAGCCCAAGAAAAAGCGTTTCATCCACTGCCGTTGAAACGGCGTGGCTTTCGCGGGCTAAAGCCCAGAACTGTAAACCGAACTGGAAGCGATGGAAGCAGCAGGTGGTTCTCATCGGAGAAATGAAGCCGTGGCCGTTAACTGAAAGAAATATTTGATGAATGCAGGGATTGCCGATGCAGTGCTTGATTTGCTCCAACGATTCGGCTGGGAGTTGGGGCTCGAACGGCTCGACCGGGATCTGAAATCGGCAGCAGTGCCTGAAGCGCTGCGGGCCTTGTTTGTTGCCGGTCAGGCAGCCGAACGTGGGCACTATGCGGTGGCACTGGGACAACTCCCTCTCGCCGAAGCAGAGCCAACGCTCGCGAACTGGGCGTATCTGGCCCGGTCGTTCATTGCCTCAAGGCAACGGCACTGGGACGAGGCGGAGAAGTGGCTGAACCGGGTGGACACGAGTGGAGCGACCGAGTCGTCGGTGCGGGGCCTCCACGATCATCTGTCAGGGAGTGTATTGTTCCACCAGGGGCGGGGGGACGAAGCGTTGTCAAGACTGCGGCAGTCCCTCGTTGCATTCTCCGGTCCACCGCCGCACTTCCTCCTCGGACGGGTGTACGACTCGCTCGGCATGCTGTATGGAAACCGGGGGAATTTCACTGCTGCCAAGGACTTTTATCGTAAGGCGTTGCAGCACAAGGAGCAGTTTGGCGACCGTCCCGGTTTGGCGGTGACTCATGGTAACCTTGGCCGGATGTACCTGGACTGGGGGTTCTGGGATGAAGCCACCCGGGAGTTCGACGCCGACCTGGATCTCACACTTCGTTTGGACGATGTTTTCGGGCAGATCTCAATGTACAACTCGCTGGCCAGGGTTGCTCTGGTCCAGGCGGAACTCTTCCCGAAAGGAGTTGGCGATGCCAAACCGTTTCGACAGGCTCAGCAATGGCTTCGAGAAGCGATCCGGTTGGCGGATGAGCAGGGGCTCGCGGTGGCGGGGGGGTATGCCCGCAAAGACCTTGCCATCGCCTGCCTGGGGCTGAATCAGATCGAGGATGCCGAAGCCGCGGTCCAGAAGGCCGGGGAATTGTTTCGGCAGGCTGGTCCGTTTGCGGAAGGACTCACCCATCTCGACCGCGTGCGCGGTCAACTCGCGGCGGCCAAGCAGGACTGGCCGGAGTCACGCCGACTGTTCGCCCGGGCGCTGGATTACTTCCAACCTCGTGAGGTCGTGGAGGCAGCCGGAGTGGCCTGGCGGATGGCTCGTGCTCACCGCCGGGATCCCAACACGCCGCCCCCGCTCGTTCAAAAGCTCTACTCGTCCGCTCTGGAACTGGCAGAGCGGTCCCGACGGGCGTGGCTGATCGCCGGGATCGAAGACGAGCTTCGCGATATCGCTCCGGAAGCCCTGGCGCAAAGGCTTTACCAGCGTGTGCGGGGCCGCTCGATTCACGAAGACACCACCTCGCTGGTCGACGGCGTGTCAGTGAACGCGACAGTCATGTTTCTCGATATCGTTGGCTCCTCTTCATTTGCGAAGGATCGATCAGCGAAAGAGGTAATGCAAACGATCAACCAGTTAATGGCCGAGATGACCGACGTGTTGGATCGCTACAGAGTCCAGGTGAACGTGTTCCGGGGAGATGGGTTCCTCGCCCTGGTCCGGGACGATGACCACGCTCGGCGGGGGGTGGAGGCAGCGATTGATTTGTTTGAGGTGTTCGCACGTTTCAATGAGCCGCGTGAACTGTTGGGCCTGACGGAAGTATCCGCCCGCATCGGTATCGCCACTGGCGAGATGTTTCTGGGGAACGTGGGAACATACTCCAAACTCGACTTCACAGCTCTCGGGCACACGGTCAATTACGGTGCTCGACTGGAGAGCAACGGCCGACCCGGCTACCCATGTGTGAACCGTGAGTGTTTCGATCGGGTGAAAACCCTGGTCGAACTTGCTCCGAGCGATGATCCCGTGGAACGGGAGATGGTTCAGGGTCGCCTGGATAGTGCCACACGGCTGGTGAAACTTAAGAACATTGGCGAGTGCGAGCCGGTCTGGGATATCAAAGGTCGCAAACGCAACATCTGAGATATCACACTCCCGATGCAGGCTGTGGTCACTCACAACCTTGAATAGGTTTCAGGTACGATTGATGAATCCCAAAAAGTGCGCCAAACTGGGGTTTTTTCGTGACCCGCCGACTGGGGTGACATGCTGTACCGCTGCGACTGCTGTTCCCGGACGTTCGACGCAGAGGACGCCGAGGACCGCGAGTTCCGATGACTCAAGAAGTGCAGCGCGAATCTCGTCGCGCTCCACGCCGCGCCTCCGACCGCCGGGCTCGGGGTCATCGACCCCGTCCATCTGCCATACCCAGTTGCACTCACACATGGCAAGCTGACCCGCTCACTCGCCGACACGAACCGGTTGGTGTCCCTGTTCGCCCTCAAGGACTGCTTCGAGGCGGGCGTGAAGTTCCTCGGTTCGGTTCTGGTGGCCGAGTACCTCGGCGGTTCCGCGCTAACGCCCGAGCGGGATGAGGTGCAGCTTGAGAAGATGGTGCGGCCATCGCTGGGCACAGGGTCAACGAGATCTGCCGGCTCGCGGCCGAGTGGGACGGCCCGGGTGTCGGGTCGGCGCTGTTTCTGACACCGGGGCGCGGGATGCCGACTCAGACCGAACTGGACTCGCGGTGCCGCGCGTTCGTGACTTACCGCAACGACACCTTGGGTCACGGCGCCGCCCGTCCTGACGACCGCTACCGTGACGACCTGAGCCAGTGGCTCCCGGTACTCGGTGCCCTCCTCCGCGGAATCAGTACGCTCCCCGACCGTCCGCTGCTGCTCATCACCACCGAGGATCGGGCTCAGGTGTGGATGGGGGCGGAGGGTGCGGTCTCTCTCCCCAGAGCCTGTTTCGGTTGGAANNGCGCAGGAGAGAGACCGCACCCTGCTGGCGATGGGGGAGTCGGAGTCGGTGTGGTCATTGTTCCAATTCCCGGCTGACGGCGACCCGTCGACTAGCAGTTACTTGGTTGAGCGATTGGCGGTGATCGGTGTCGATCCGGTGGCGCTGATCCGTCTGTTCCGTGATGAGCCGGAGGGATCGAGGAAGCGGGCATTGCTGATCGCTCTGGGGGACTTCCCGGTATCGGCGGCGTGGGCGGGTGAGCGGGACGGGTTGTCGAAAGAACTGCTGACGCTTTACCGGAACCACCTGGACCCAGGATTGCACGGAGTGCTCGACTGGTTGTTGCGGCAACGGTGGGAGAAGGCGGCGGAGGTGGCGGGGATTGATGCGGAGTTGGCCTCGGTGGTGCGGGGTCGTGTGGCGGCCCGGGTGGTGTTCGGTGCTGTTCCGGTGCCGGGTGTTGCGGGGGCGATGGGTGTAGCGTGCGGCCCCTTGCTCCCTGCTCCGGGGGCGAGTCGTGACCGGGACTGGTACGTGAATGGGCAGGAGCAGACCTATACGGTGGTCCGTCGACCGAAGGAGTTCACCCTGGGTTCGCCCGCAACGGAGCCGGGTCGGATTCCGGTGAACGAGCCAGCCCACCGGAAGCAGATCGGTCGATCATTCGCAATCGCGACGAAGGAAGTGACGGTGGAGCAATTTCTGCGATTCAAGCCCAAACATTCGTTGGTGAAGCATTATAGCCCGGATAGGGACTCCCCGGCGATAGATATGACGTGGTATGAGGCAGTGGGATACTGCAACTGGCTGAGCGAGAAAGAAGGGATTCCGGAGAACCAGTGGTGTTACGAACGGAACGCGGATGGAAAGTATGGGGAAGGAATGAAGATCAAGCGGGATCATCTGAAGTTGACGGGGTATCGTCTGCCGACGGAAGCGGAGTGGGAGTAGGCGTGTCGAGCGAGTTCAGTTGTGGGTCGGTATTACGGCCGGTCGGAGGAGTTGCTGCCGCGGTATGGTTGGTATCAGAAGAATGCGGAGGAGCGGGCGTGGCCTGTGGGTCGATTGAGACCGAACGATCTGGGGCTATTCGATATTCTTGTGAATGCTATGGAGTGGGTCGAGGACGCAGCGGATTTGTACGAGATTGAAGAAGAACGTGATCAAGGAACACCGTCATTTGTACAAATAAATGAGCAATAAAACCGCCTTCTCCGGGGAGGCTCCTTCGACCGCGCGCCAGTGAACTTGCGGTGTGCGTACCGCAGCTTCGACCGGCCGTCGACCAGCAGCGTTACGTACGGGTTCCGTCCCGCCAGGACTTCTCCTGATTAGCTCCAATACCGTTGTCTGTGGACGT
>PLDW01000191.1 GCA_003136315.1 Gemmataceae bacterium
CTCAGCGGGTTCCTGTATCAGGCGTTCTGGAGGCGGTCGGTCCACTCATCGAGCAGTTTGCCGATCCCCTTGAATGCATAATCCATGTTGGCGAGTTCGTGCCCGAGGTCGATCGCACGGGCGAGGTCACCGTTGTCGGCTGATCCGGTGGCAAGCTGAAACAGGACTTCCTTCTTTCCAGTCTCCTCGTTTGCGGGCAACGCGCCCAGCGCATCCTCCAAATTCCGCTGCGCCAGGCGCCAGTTATTCCTTTTCTTGAAGCACATTCCCAGATACAGCGCGGCCTTCCAGACGAAACGCTCGTCCTTTTTCACCTGCTGGAGTTCCCGGATTGCCTCATCGACGAGGTCGCTCTTGATCAGCCGAACACCAAGCTCGAAACGGTGCGCGGTTTCGGTCGGGAATCTGTCGGCTTTGACGCGAAACAGCTCGATCTCGCGACTGTTGATCTCCTTCAGCAGTTTTGCCCGCAGTCGGGTCAGATCGTCTGCCGAGACGGGCTCTTCGTCCCCCTCGTCGTCGTCAACAACGCGGGAGCGGTCCGCCAACTGGCGGAGTTTGGCTTCGGTCAGTTCGAGTTCCTTGCGAAGCGGGACGAGATCGAGCTCCATCAGGGCGAGCTGGAGCTGGAAGGCGTTGCCAGTCGGGCCCAGACCCTGTTGGAGCGCTGCCCTGGCCCGATCATCCTGAGCGTGTTTACGGTAGACGTTGGCGAGCTGGATGTACAGACTCGGTTCGGTCGGGTCGGCTTCAATCCGCTTCCGAATTGGGTCCGCCTCGCGAACCAGTTTGTCCTGTTTCTCAACCGCGCGGGCCTCGATCCGGCCCACCACTGGGGAATCCTTGGTTCCGGCTGCGGCTTCCTCGTAATGCCCGCGCTGGATCGTCTCGCTGGCTGCAAGGTCTTTCGCCTTGTGAGCCGCCTCGACGTCGTGAGGACTTGCCTCCTTCACCAGTTGCCACAGAAAGATCGCCTTCTGGTAGTCGCCCCGCTTCTCAAAAAGTCGGGCGAGAGCCCGGTTCAGTGTGACATCGCGCGGAAACTTTTGCCGGGCCTGGTCGAGCGAGAAAACTGCGAGTTCACCCAGCCCCAACGCGTCGAAGGCCTCGGACATGTCCATCTGGGTTCCCTTGTCCCAGGGGTTACGACAGAGCACCTGTTCGCCGTGTTCAAGTACCTTCAGATAATCCCGGCTCCGCTTGGCGGCCTTCACCTTGCCCTTCCATCGGGGGGTGGAGACAAAAGCAAACCGACTCCCCCGGAGATTGTTCCCGTACTTCTCCTTCTGCGTTTTGCGAAGCGTCTGGCGGTAGAAGAAGTTGGCTGGATCGATCTTGCAGCAGGTCAGCAAGAGGCTGATCGTGTAGTCCAGGTTCCCGGAGGCGATGGCCTCCTTCGCCCGAGTAAAACTGTCCTCGGCAATTCGCTTCAGTTCCGGCGTTGGGGTCGGAGCAGTAGGTGTCAGCGGGGGCATCGGTATACGTCTCCTCACCGGGGACGCCGGGCATTCGTCAGTTCACCGTAGGATTCTATGACATCTTATGCCGCGGTGGAACGAATAGGTTGAGCCACTGACACAGTCCGCTCGCTGCGGACACGGGAGTTGAGCGGACTCGACCCCGATCAGACATCCCCGCTGGGGGAGAGGTAGACGATTCCATGACGCTCGTTCTCCCCGTTGATCCCCTGAACCCGGCAGCGGACGCGATCCGTCAAGCGGCCGACGTGATCCTCTCCGGCGGGCTTGTCGCATTCCCCACTGAAACGGTTTACGGACTCGGGGCGAACGCTCTCAACCCGGAGGCGGTGGCACGCATCTTCGAGGCCAAGGGACGGCCCAGGACGAACCCTCTGATCGTTCACGTCGCAGACACGGGTAGCGTTCTAAACGTCGTGGCGGACTGGCCGGAGACAGCGGTTCGGCTCGCAGCCCGGTTCTGGCCGGGTCCGCTCACAGTTGTGGTTTCCAGGCACACCGTCGTGCCCGACTTGGTGACCGCTGGTGGACCAACGGTCGCTGTCCGGTGCCCAGCCCACACCGTTGCCCGTGAGCTAATCCGGGCGGCGGGCGTCCCCATTGCCGCCCCAAGTGCGAACCGGAGTACGGAACTCTCACCAACACGCGCGCAGCATGTCCTCAGAGGGTTAAACGGCCGGATTGCGATGGTGTTGGATGGCGGGGAATGCCCGTGTGGGATCGAATCGACGGTCGTGGACGTCACTGGGACAGTGGTTCGATTGCTGCGGCCAGGGGTCATCACCGTCACCATGCTGGAGGAAGTGGTTGGCCGGGTCGTGGTAGGGCCAGGACACGAGAACGTGGCCCGCTCGCCCGGGCAGATGACCAAACACTACAGCCCAGGGACACCAATACGCCTGTGTACCGATCAAGATCCGATGGTGGTGAGCGACATCTCCCGGTGGTCAGGCAAGAGATGGGGATTAGTCCATTTTTTGGGCTCAGCCGGTCCATCCGTCAATGGGGTCGTCTTGCGCGGCCTTTCCGACGATCCCCGATCCGCCGCAGCAGACCTCTTTGAAGCACTCCATTCTCTTGATGAGGCCGAACTGGACTGGATTGCGATTATCATGCCACCGGACACACCAGAATGGGCGGGAGTCCGGGACCGGTTAATTCGCGCGGCAGCCGAAACCTGAGAACCCACAAAGCGGGGGTAGGACGATCTTGAGAAAACTGTGAAACTGACGCCTCCCGAGACAGGATACTGCGTTTATCCCTCCAGGGGCGTCTACGCCGTGAGTTCTGGCGTTGAATGCGCGATCCAGGCTCGGGGCCAGGCATGAGTCCACATCCGACCGGGTTGCCTCTGGCTGAGGTAACCGACGAACAGATTCGGTCCTCCGATCTGATCCATGTGATCGATCCGAGCGACCTGGGTTTTCAGGCGTGGATACCCGTCCGGCCAGCCGCCTCCTGGGGTGGACCTGGCTCGCCCGATGGCTCACCGCTCGTCTTGAGAGTTGCGGCTGACAGCAACCAATCGGGTACACTCCTTGCCAATCTCCGGTTCCGGATTTGGCTGTTGACGAATGCGCCGATCCAAGCCATCAATTGATGAACAACAGCGAAGCAGGATGAGGACTCGTCCAATCTCCCCCACTGGGGAGATCAAATTGTCCTACAGGGCCGCCTGGGCGCACAGAGGTGCCCGTTCCCAATCTCTCAGAATGGCTGAAACCCTTCCCATATCCGGCTCACCTTCGAGGCAAATGAGATCCCCGGCCCGGTCCGTCCGGAGCCAGCCGCGGAGCCCTTTGCTGAAGAGGAAAGCCAGGAGTTCCTGTCCTTGCGGAGAGGGGACTCGGATTTCTTCGCGGTCCCGATTGAGGACCGGGTGCGTATGCACTGACATGATGTCCGCCCCGGGTGAGGTGAAGGGCGATCCTGAGCGTGTGCCGATCGAAATTGGATTAAACCGCGCCACCGTCCTGTCCGCAACAGTTTTCCTGTCACAAACCAGGAATTCATTCGGGTCGACCTTGGGGGTGGTGATTTTCTCACCAATCACGAATCGGCGACGTCCCCGAGTTGGCAAATAGCTCCCAATCGGGTCGATGTCAACCCAGGTACCCAGGTGTCCGCCCATTACGAGCAAGTGAGATCGCCTCGAAACAGGTGAGCCTCCCCCCGTTGCGCCCGCAACACCCGACCCTCGGGCTGTCAAACCCTCCCATGAGTGCCCCACACCGCTATACGGCCAGGCGGTGTGTTGTTAGCATAATTTTTGTCGCCGACCTGTTCCCAGGGTTGGCGGCCAATCCTCCCCCGACCCTCCAAACGAGGCTCTCCGGTCATGCCTTCCGTCCTCGCTCTGATCCTTGGTGGTGGCCGTGGATCCCGACTCTACCCACTCACCCGTCACCGTTCCAAACCAGCCGTGCCAGTCGGCGGAAAGTACCGGCTGATCGATATCCCGATCAGCAACTGCATCAACAGCAAACTCCAGAAGATTTACGTCCTGACCCAGTTTCTGTCGGCCAGTTTGCACCAGCACATCGCCTACACGTACAAGTTCGACATGTTCAGCCGCGGGTTCGTCGAGATCCTGGCTGCTCAACAAACGAACGAGTCTGCTGATTGGTACCAGGGTACGGCGGATGCAGTCCGCCAGAACATCGCCTACATCGAACGGGAGAACCCCGACGAGGTTCTGATCCTCTCAGGCGACCAGCTTTACCGTATGGACTACCAGGATCTGATCCGGACTCATCGTGATGCCGGGGCCGATGTGACGATCGCTGCCATACCGGTCAAGGAGGACCAAGCTTTTGGCTTTGGACTGCTGAGCATGACCGACGATGGCCGGGTCACTGGTTTTGTGGAGAAGCCGAAGACTCACGACGAACGAACCCCGTATCACGTTCCGCCGGAGTGGATCGAGCAACGGGGAATCGTGGCCAATGGCCGGCACTACCTTGCCAATATGGGGATCTACCTCTTCAAGACCGACATCCTACTTGACCTTCTGACTGCGAAGCCGCAAGCGACCGACTTCGGGAAGGAAGTGTTCCCCAGACACTACAAAACCAAGAAAATGTTTGCCCATCTGTTCGATGGTTACTGGGAGGATCTGGGGACGATCAAGAGCTATCATGAGTCGAGCCTGGCCCTGGCAACCGAAAGCCCGCCATTTGATTTCTTCTCCCCGGATGGTGTGATCTACA
The DNA here is from genome assembly GCA_003136315.1 of Gemmataceae bacterium. GTDB lineage: Bacteria > Planctomycetota > Planctomycetia > Gemmatales > Gemmataceae > Urbifossiella. The sequence continues at coordinate 4,688 of PLDW01000191.1, forward strand.
CACGGATGCGGAACTTGCCGGCCAGCCGGATTAACGGGGCCACTCTGGAGCACTCCCTGGTCGCCGATGGGTGCGTGGTCGGCCCCCGGACTCGGCTGGAGAACAGCCTGCTCGGCGTTCGCAGCCGTGTTGGCTCGGACTGCATCATCCGCGATACCGTGATCATCGGGTCCGACGGCTTCGAGACAGACGCCCAGCGGGCGGCAAACGCGCGAGCCGGCCGGCCAAGTCTCAACGTCGGAGATGGATCCGTGATCGAGCGTGCGATCCTCGACAGGGATTGCCGGATCGGCAAGGGAGTCCGGATCTTCAACGAGGCCAGGAAGATGGACGCTGATGGCCCAAATGGGATGTACTACATACGGGACGGGATCGTCTGCGTTCCACGTGGGATGTTGATCCCCGACAAGGCCGTGATCTGACCAACTCGGGTTCCTGTTGCTGCAACCCGTATCGTCGGGCATATTGTGCCCACCCCCGAGAACAGGTGGGCGGTTCCACCCTGGGTTCGACATGCCCTATGCCGTCGCATTGGATGCTTTCCACGGACCTCTGGACCTGCTTTTGTTCCTGGTCCGGCGGAACGAGGTGGACATCCTCGACATCCCGATTGCGACCATCGCTGATCAATTTCACGGTTATCTTCTCGCCATGCAGATCCTGGACGTGGAGCTTGCTGGCGACTACGTCTTGATGACCAGCACCCTCATGGAGATCAAGAGTCGGATGCTGCTTCCAGCAGGAGAAGAGATCGTTGTCGGGGATCGTGTCGATCCCCGAAGGGAATTAGTCAAACAACTTCTTGAATATCGGAAGTTCAAAGATGCAGCTGCGGATCTGGAAGCGCGGGCCGGGAGGCAAGGAACCCGGCTCTCACGCCAGGATGTCCCGGAACCAGCAACCCCCACCGGACCAGTGGTGAAACTGGTCGAGTTGTGGGATCTTGTCAGCGCGTTTGCTCGGCTGATGCGGGAGACTCACTCACTCCAACCCACAACGATCGCAGTCGACGACACCCCTCAACACGTCTACGAGGGTCAGATCCGGGAGCGGGTGATGGCCGAAGGGCGAGTGGCGTTCCGTGAGGTGTTCACCCCCCCGTATCATAAAGCCCGGTTGATCGGGATCTTCCTGGCGATCCTGGAATTGATCCGGCATCACGGAGTCGGTCTGGAGCAACCTGATCCGAACGGCGAGATCTGGCTCGTCTCCCAACACGAGACATCGGCGAGTGAAGGCTCCGAGGGGATACGAGGTTAGGCTGCGTGATGCCTGGGACGCCCCATTGATGCGCATTCGCACCTCCCGAAATCGTCGGGCGGGATATCAGCGGAACAGCCAGGCCACCACCAAATCCGTCAGGCGTGGGCCGTCAGACACCAAAGACGCCAACCCAGAGTGATTCGCGTGAGTTGATCCCAGACCGACGCAGTAAACAGCCCAAGGAATGGTGAGCCGACTCCGCATCTCTTATTTCTCTTGGCCTGAGCGAGTTGTGCTGGCCGTTCGGCTCGGTTCCCACTGATAGGCACCGAGGTCAGCCGCCAACTTCGCCTTTTCGGTCGGTTCGAACCAGTCGTCCCCAATCGAGAGGAAAAACCCGTTCTCGACAAGCCAGTCGAATTGCTTCTGGTCGTGGCGGGTCATGTTTCGGGCATCGTCGAACAGGAACCGTTTTTTCCGGTAGACCCGTCGGACCATACGCCACACGTTTTCGCTCAGGAAAAGCTCGGCCATCGGTAGCTGCCCTCCTGCCGTGTTGTGAAAGACGAAATGCCTATAACCGTCCGCGAGACCCCCGATTGTGTCGATCGGTTGGCAGGTACAGGTTCCCTCTTGTGGGTAACTGCGAGACGTCGTTTTGAGGCGAATCCCTTTCCTGCAGAACTGCGCCGATGCGTGTGACCGGCCATGCCGGACGAGCCCAGTGTGCAACACGACATAACCACCAAGGCTCGATTCCGAACGACGAAATTAATCCTCTCGCTCGCCCGATCAACTTACAAGAAGCTGATTGGGTTGTCAATTCTTAAACCTGGCGGCTATTCACCGGAATAGATCAATCGACTGCGTGATCCGCGACGAAACGCCGGGCACAGCACGAATAAGATGATGAGCGATTGCGTCAACGGAAGAATTCCGGGCGGGATTGGCCTGGCAGATCGACGAGGACATACCGAACGACTTGATTAAATACGAAGTGCCGGTTGCATCTGATCTAGCGAGATCGGGAGTGAGAAGATGGGATGGAGCTTCGTGGGATGGTGGGTCGCAACGGCAGGTCAACGCAGGCTGGGAGTGGCAGGGAAGAGGCAACTTCATTCGGCTCGCTCAACCGAAAAGTCACCCTCGACATCGGTCCCCTCGTCATTTTTGGGCATTTTCCAGGTTCCCCGAATAGTCCGGCCGGTGACTGTGCCCGTGTATGGGATGCCGAGGATTGGCAATGTCCCTGCTACGTCCTTCGCTCCGATCGACTTGAATGTAACCGTATAGGTCTTGTCCGCAGCGGGACAAATGTCACCTTTGACGAGGTAAGTGACCTTGATACCAGGAGCCTCCTCAGTCAGTTCTGCTCGAAACACAAAACCGTTCCGTTCTGTCACGTTGAGTACCGTCTCGAATGCGGGAGGGCCGGCCACTCCGCCTGCAAAAGTCCCCTTTTGAGTGAGCTTGCCCTTCCACTTCGTCGCAACAAGGAGTGGGTCACGCTCCTTGATCGGCGCGGCATCGACTACTGGTTGGGCCGTGCCAGATAGCCCGATTACCGCTGTGAGCCACAACAGCCACCAGCAGCGGAATTGTGTGATCTGGAACACGGGCCACTCCCTTGTTATCGTGACTGGGTCGAGCGGTCACCACCTGCGTGCCCAGCTCACTCCTTGAGCTCAAGCGTGAACTCGCCCTGGATTGTTGTCCACTCGTCGTTCTTGGGGTGTTTCCAGGTTCCCTTCAGCGATTTTCCCTCCAGAGTTCCGGAATACGGGATCTTGAGGAAAGCCTTGAAAATGGTCTTTTTGACAGTATGCGACTCGAACTTGATCGTGTACGCCTTCCCGTCCTCTGCTTTGGTCACCTCACCGCTGACGAGGTAAGTCAGTTCGATCCCCGAGTCGACCGAGCCTTTCTCGTCGAGTTCGGCATCAAACTTGACCCCGTCCCGCTTGGTGACTGTCAGGGTCGCGGTGAAGTCGAGCGGCACCTCCATTTTCACAATCTGACCCCTTTGGGTCAGTTTTCCGGACCACTTGCTCCCAACCTTGAGCGGATCTTCATCCCTCAGGTTCGCTGGGGCAGCGATTGCCCCCGCGACGAAGAGGATCAGCCACGCTCCGACCGCACGACGTTTGAGCCTCATCACTCTCTCCTCCCAGAGTTCTGATGCGTTCCATTCGTCATGGAGACTGGCTGACAGCTCGTCCCGCACGACTCCGAACGACCTGGCCACCCAACAGGTCAGCTTGACAGAGAGTCGGTCGAATCGAAATTACCATGCCGCGTTCTCGGTGGCAATCCTGCTGAGGTGCCGAACCCGTTGCGGACAGATCGACTCCCTATAATAAACTGCTCCCACCAGACGGGTCCGGTTCATCGAGGTATTGTTATGGCCGAGTGGCAGCGGACACACACCTGCGGGGATCTCCGCGAAGAGCACATCGGGCAGACAGCCACCCTGAATGGCTGGGTACTCATCACCCGGAACTTCGGGAACCAGGTCTTCGTGGATGTTCGGGATCGTCATGGATTGACCCAGGTGGTGTTCGAGGCGGACAACCCGGAACTGTTCAAGGCCGCCAATGATCTCGGCCGGGAGTGGGTACTCTCGGTCAGCGGCAAGGTCCGGCGGCGGGTGCCGGGAGCCGAGCGGATTGATATTGCGACTGGGAAAGTCGAAATCGAGGCCACGTCCGTCACGGTTCTCAATCCGTGTCCCCCGCTTCCCTTCAGCGTGACCGAGTTCCCGGACGAGAAACTGGCCAACGAAGATCTCCGTCTTCAATACCGTTACCTGGACCTCCGCCGCCGGTCGCTCCAGCAGGTTCTCATTCTGCGGCACCGCATCAACAAGGTGATCCGCGATCATCTGGACGCTCGGGGTTTCCTCGAACTCGAAACGCCGCTGCTTGGAAAGAGCACTCCGGAAGGCGCGCGGGATTACCTTGTCCCTAGCCGGATCTCTCACGGCGAGTTCTTCGCTCTGCCACAGTCACCGCAGTTGTACAAGCAACTGCTCATGGTGGCCGGTTATGACCGGTATTTCCAGATCGCTCGGTGTCTGCGCGACGAAGACCTGCGGGCCGACCGGCAGCCGGAGTTCACCCAGCTCGATGTTGAAATGTCGTTCATCGAGAGTGACGATGTCTTGGCATTGATGGAGGGCCTGGCCGCGGACGTTTTTGCCCAGTGTCTTGGCGTCACTCTCCCGATTCCATTCTCACGGCTTCGCTACTCGGAGGTGATGGCGAAGTACGGATCGGACAAGCCAGACCTCCGGTTCGGGCTGGAGATTATCGACGTCACCGATATCGCCTCGGAGAGCGAGGCGACATTCCTGAAAGAGGCGGTCGCCGAGGGGGGTGTCGTTCGCGCGATCAACGTAAAAGGTGCAGCAGCAAAGTACAGCAACACCCAGCTCAAGCCCGGCGGCGAGTTGCCAAAGATTGCCGACGCGAACAAAGCCAGGGGTCTCGCCTGGATGAAGGCCGAAGGCGACAAACTGACCGGTTCGATCGAGAAATTCTTTCCCGATCCGTTGAAAGCCCGCTTGCGCGAGCGGCTGGGCGTGGAACCCGCTGACCTTCTGCTGTTTGTTGCGGGAAGTGAAGCGGTGGTGTCGGAGGCGCTGGGTGCGCTCCGGACTCACCTTGGGTCGGCTCTGAAACTCTACCGAAACTGGTGGGACGAGAAGGCGGAGTATGATGCCGCTGAGGAGGAGCGAGCCAAGAAGGAGAAGAGGCGGGCGACGCCGTTCGCACTTCGGCCCGAACACTTCCGATTTCTGTGGGTGACAGACTTTCCCATGTTCGGGTGGAACGACGAGGAAAAGCGCTGGGCGGCCATGCACCATCCGTTCACTGCCCCGATGGATGAGGATCTCCCGAACCTGGATACCGACCCGGGGAAGGTCCGGGCGAAAGCCTACGACCTGGTGCTCAACGGCTACGAGGTCGGTGGTGGGAGCATCCGAATCCACCGCCAGGACGTTCAGTCCCGTGTGTTCAAGCTGCTCGGAATGGAATTGGAGGACGCCCGAAAGCGGTTCGGCTTTCTCCTGGATGCGCTCCAGAGCGGCGCACCGCCGCATGGTGGCATTGCGTTGGGCCTCGACAGGTGGTGCATGCTCCTGGCTGGAACGACGAACATCCGAGATGTGATCGCGTTCCCCAAGAACCAGAAAGCCCGTGACCTGATGACCGGAGCACCGGCCCCCGTCGACGCCCGCCAGTTGAAGGATCTGGGGCTCAAGCCGGGCTGATGTTGGGGTGGATGCTCGATGTGCGCGCGAGCGTGACCGGTCGCGCCGTCACGGTTCGGGCAGATAATCCCCTCATCACAACCCCAGGAAGAGGCACAGACCAACGATCCTTCAGGGTCTGTGCCTCTTCCTGGGGTTGCTCTTTTGGACGAATCGTTACTTTGCTGGACTCGATTTACTTCGGAGGAGTTTGAGCAACTCTTCGATTTCGATCTGAGCTGCGGGGGACTGCCTCACAACGAGCGAATTGGAGAGTGGGAAATATCCCGCCTCTGCATCGACCCCCCAGGACTTGGGTTCGACTGTCGCGCGGACAACTTTGATCAGCATCTCCGCTTCTTTCTCGTTTGCCACCAGGCCGTCCAGGGGGTAGACGAGGACAACAGCTTTCGCGCGGCTGACTGGTGGCTGGACCTTGACAGCTTGATGAAACCCCGGCGGACTAATGAAAACTGGCGTACTCGTTGAGGCGGGCTTCGCGGGCACCACAAGCGACTGGGGGTTTGCAGTCGCGGGGGTGGCAGTCGGACCGGTCGGTTTGGTTGGGGACGCAGACGGGACGGCCGGTTTGACAGGAGTTGGGGTGGTCGGGTCGGAGACTCTGGGTTGAGCCGTCGAATCCAGGACACCCGGTTTGGGTGTAGAGGTGGGCGGGTTGACTGGCACCACTGGGTGAGATTCAGTTGCCTTCATTTGATAGGCAGATTCGAGTGCCAACTGACCGGCGCTCTGAAGCTCAAGGAGTTCTTCAACTCGGAACGCTTCCGCTGCAACTCGCCTACGTTGGATCGCCGCATCGATCTCCCGTTTGGCTTTCTCCTCAGCGTCCGTCTGTTGAGCCACCGCAAGTTCCAGTCGCTCACGGAGAATCGCATTCTCTTTCAGAAGCAGATCCCGCTCCCGCTCCAACTGCGAAATCCGGTCTTTGTCCGGGTTCCGCGTGGCCGCTGAGGCCTTTGACGGGTCTGCGGCCCCGGCGGAGTTCGCCCGCCACCCGGCTGTGGTTGTCACGAGGACCGCACACCCGACGATCAGGGCAGTCGTCATTACCTTTAATTTCGCGAGTAGTAAGCCCTTCATCACTCCCTCCGTCAGAGTCAAGACAGGAGCGGAGGCGACAGTCGCCACCGCTTCACCGGCTACCACCAGGACACCCACCCGCACAGTCGTCTCGGCGAGGGCCGCCGGCACACTTGCCGCAACCGACCCCGCAACCGTTGCGCTGAACCCTACGCCAGTGAATATCAGCCCATACTTTTGCAATCGCCTTGCGAGCAGCGACCGGGCACGGAAGAGACGGCCCGACAAAGTGCCTTCCGACCATCCCAGACGGACCGCAGCCTGTGCCCGTGAGAGCCCTTCCAGGTCGCAGAGGACGACAGCCGAGCGATAGAGATCCGGGAGAGCGGCCAGTTCTCGGTCCAGCATCTCGGACAGGTCGGGTAACACATCAATTGAATCCACAGAAGTGGGTTTCATCTCGGCCGCCTTCTGCTCCTTCACCCGACGGACGGCCGCCGCACGCCGGGCCTCCATCGCGGTCCGATAGGCCACTCCATACAGCCAATTCGCGAGACACGAGCCCGGTCGGACCACTCCCGCCCGGCGGGCGAGAACGAGGAAGGTGGCCTGAAACGCATCCTCCGCGTCGGCGTGACCGTGGAGAACCCGCTGACAGACCGACAAAACCATCGGCCCGTGACGACGAACCAGGAGAGCGAACGCCTCCCCGTCGCGTCGTGAGCAGAATCGTGCCAGTAATTCGCGGTCGTCGGCCACATCCAACACGCGGAGCAAACCCCGAAGACCGTGATGGATGCTCCCGTTGCGTCGTTCGGTCATACGGCACCCTTATCCACCCTCTATTGGTGGCACCGGAGCTGGCGCGTACACGACTTTTCGTTCATTTGTCGATCTGCCGGGTCTGAGGATGTGCGACCGAAATTGTAACCCCAGATAAAGGAGCCCGCCGGGGCTGTGAGAGCCTCAGCGGGTTCCTCGATCAGGCGGGTGAAGTGCGGAGGGCGACCCTCCAGATGTGTGGATGATCATCCCTTGGTCGGAAGAACACCGACGAGTTCGCGCAAATGAATCACAGCGGATGCCCAGCGACGGCGAATGGTCCGCTCGTCAACATTGAGAAACTCGGAGATTCGCGCCTTTTTCCAGCCGTGGTAGAACACCAATCCGACCACTTCCTTCTCGTCGTCGGGGAGAAGATCCACTGCTTCGTGAAATCGAGTCCAGATGTCGAGGTCCGCGGCTTCCGGGTTGACTGGTTCGGTTACAGAGAATGCTGGCACCCCGGAGTCGGACGAATGCGGCTCGAATGGAACCCAGACTTTCCCGCGGAAATGCCTGGCGAGGTCGAGGAGTTCCCGGCGGAGATGAACGGCAGCGAGGTTGAAGAAATCACGGGTGTGGGCCGGCCGGATGGTTCGAAGGCTCCGCAAGAGTCGGATCAGACTCCCCTGGAGAACATCACCCGATTCCGCCCAAGCTTCGACATTTGGGAACCCACGGCACATCTTTCGAGCGAGCTTTTCCAGCCGCTTGCCTGCTCTTTGAAGGAGTTCATTGGCCCCCCCTGGGTCACCAGCGCGCCAGCGGTGAAGATAGTCGTGGAGGGCGGGGGTGTCGAGCGGGTCCGGGTTCGGGTTGGGCATCGCACTGGTCGGGTTGGGTATCTGTGTCAGGAAAACAACAATTTCAAAGGGGGTTTATAGGATGATACCGATCGCACCAGCCAGAGTCAATGTGGTTGACATGATTGTCGTCCGAGTGTATGAAAGCGGGGCACTCGGTGAGTCAATGACCACACGGGCGGAGTTGCCGCCCGTTCGTCCTTGATCGCGGTTGTGACTGTGTGTCAGCCAGATGTCAAATGTGAGTCAGTAGCGATCACCGCCACCGTATCCTCCCCGACCACCCCCACCGTAGCCGCCTCCACCACCTCCACCACCGTAGCCCGCACCGTAACCCCCACCTCCACCACCGTAACCCCCACCTCCGCCGCCGTAACCTCCCCGGCCACCACCACCCCCGTAACCTCGGCCACCGCCCGGCCCACCGCTGCGAGGTCGTTCCTCCCGAGGTTTGGCCTCGTTGACTGTCAGGCGACGGCCTTGAAACTCGGTGTCATTGAGGGCCTCGATCGCGGCCTCCGCTCCATCGCTCATCTCGACGAACCCGAACCCTCGACTCCGGCCGGTCTCTCGATCAGTGATGACCTGTGACTTGGTCACCGTGCCGTACTGCGCAAACAACTGCTCCAACTCGGTGGTGGTGGTCGAGAACGACAGGTTCCCGACGTACAAATTCTTGGTGGCCATGTGACCCTCTTCCCGTGGCAATCCGGCGACCGACCCGGGAACCCTGACAGGACGACCGCGATTGCCGCGGCCCGGAAGACGGGCGAACGATTCACCGACCACCGCGCTCCTCAGTTCGGTATTTGTGAGGTGTGAGGATCACGGGTTAGGGAATGTTGGCATTTGGTCGGAACGTACCAGGATGGGCCAGCGTGATGAGCTCGGGGCTGTTGCAGAGGCTTCGAGAGCTGTCGCACGGCTACAGAGCAGATCTGCTGATGCACTCCAAACCAAGTACATCGGAATTCGTCCGGAATCTTCCTCGTTGGTGGGTCCGCCCCCACCAACTAACCCGCAGTATAAAGGCTTACGCGGGAAAAGATAGTCATTTTTCCTGAAATTCTCATGTCCGAGCACTCGGGTCAGGAAACTGATCCGATGGCCACGACTCTACCATCCGCCTCGAATTGAACTCCCCCGCTTCGCCACTGGAATTTGGGAGGGGCTAAGCCCGTTGCGATGCGGATTAGTGCTTCTGCCATGTTGAAATCCGCAACAGCTCGAATCCCAATGGAAGAGGTGGTCAGTCGCGGGTTGAGCTCGATCGCGAAATCTCTCGATCCATCCGTTGCATCTCCGAGAACCAGATCGACCCCAACATAGCCCATCAACCCTGGAACCGACTCAACCGCACGGGACGCAAGCCGGATGGCACGTCTGGCCAGATCTGGAGGAATTGGCAGGGTGCCGCCACAGTAATGAAATCGGCCGTCTTCCGAGAGCGTCTGGAACGCGGGGAGGAGGGGGTAAAACCCCTTAGGACCACACAAAAACGCGACGCTTGCAGCCCTCCCGGGGACGAACTCCTGGAGGATCATCGAGCCGGTGTGGCCCTCGTCGTGAAGTTGTCCGCGCGCCCAGGGTATGTGCAACGCGCTGGGGATCAAGAATGTGGCGGTCGATCCGGCACCATCTCGCGGCTTCCAGACAACCGGAAACGCCTCACATCCCCTTGGCTCCCGATCCGTGGTTGCTGGGGTTGGAACCCCACGTTCGCGCCAGTACGATGCAAGTGCGAGCTTGTCGGAGGTGAGTCTAATGGCCTCTTGCGTGGGGCCGAGCAATCGCCCAGCCGAGGAACGGACCACACAGCAGATGTGTTCAAGTCGGCCGGCCATCTCCGGTGCAATGACAATGGTATAATCGCAGCGTTCTGCGATCCGCAACACCTGGGCGTCATGATCCTCGACCGGTGCCAGGACGAGGACTTCCGCCTCCCACCCTGGCACGCGGCGAATGTCTTCGACCAGAGCATCCCGCATCGCTCGCCCCTCCCGATACATCGGGTGGAGTAGATCGGCCGGGTCACGACCGACTCCAACAGCGGTCAAATATTCGTAGACAAATACACGCATCGTGCAACCTCTGCCCTCTTCCCTCAGGCAGTTGGTGAGAGAAAATCGACCATTGGGATCGGGTTCCAGCGGCTCGTCCGCCCGTGAAGGCCTCACACGAGCGGGCAAGCCGCCCGTGGCACCCCCCAGGATCGTGGTAGGTCATTTCCTAGCATCTGCCTTACCGCGCAAGCGACTTCTGCCACTCGCGGCCAAGATCCTCGACTGTCCTTCCAGTAATGTCCTTCCAGATCTCGGGTCGGTAGCGCCCTTGCCGCATTGCTGCGTTGAGCTTCTTCACAGCCTGCCGATCGTAGGTCTCGTTCACGAATGCGAGGAAGGCTGCAGTGACGCGATAACTCCCATCGAATCGGGCCTTTTCTGGAGCCAGCGGACCAGGCCGCCGGGGTTCATACCGGAAGAACCGGACGTAGTCGGCGATCCCCTCAACGAGCCACCCTGGATTCCCCCGCCCACGGTAGTTTTGCACGCAGTGTACAGTCTCGTGGACCATCGCCCCGATGTCGTCCGGGTGGGACTTGAAATACTTCCCGGACCCGACGATCCGTCCGCCGCCCGCCGCAGCCACTCCTTTGTAATCGTTCTTGAGTGTCATTCGGAGAAGGGTGGGCGGACGAAAGCCGTCGCTCATTAACTCATCGCAAATCATCTCGTATTGCCGTTCGCAGACCCTCACCGCCTTCTCGCCCCACTCATTCATCTCGGGAGCGTCGGCCACATCGAGTACGAACTCGACCGGGTGGCGGAAGACCGCCACTCGCGGTGTCGAATGGATCTCGATCTCCCGGACGGCGAGGGGGTGTGTCATTGGTGCCGTGGTGCGGAGGCGGACCGCCTTGAGCAGTTTCCCACCTGCTTCCCCATGCGCTGCACCATCAACAAACCGGCACAGGGACTCGAAGGCAATCCCGTCTGCCGAGACTTCCAGGACTCCCGCCTCCAGGGTATCACCGCCCGAAACTCTCCCGGTTCTCGCTACGACCCCTGTCACTGCTACGGGGCGCTCGAATACCAGTGTCAAGTGGTCGGCTGGACCTGGGTTTTTCGCCGAGATAAACATGGTCGCCAGGTCACCATCGAATGCGAATTGACGGATGTTCTCCCCCGCGGTGGCGAGGGTGGTCTCGATCACCGCAGCGACCCGCGGCGCTGCCAAACGGGGCGACGGTGCAGGCTCGGGGGGTGCAGCCGAGCAGACCACCCCAAACGCCAGACAAAGCCCTGCCAGTCCGCCTCCAAGAACGCGAATCACGACGATCTCCCTTGAGGAGTGTGAAGCGGAGCCCGGACGTCACCGGCAGCGTTCACCTCTCCAGATGACATACTGCAATTGATGAATCTTTGATGAGTAGCAAGATCTGCATTTCCGTGCTGGATCGCGAACCTGGGTACTGTTCAATGAGGCAGTTGGTGAGAGGAAATCGACCATTGGGATCGGGATAGGGGTAGGGAGAGCCGGTTAAGGCACCCCCTCCCTCCGAACCGGACAGGCGGATCTCCCGCATCCGGCTCTCCGGTCAGTGGTTTATCCCGTTAAGGACCCGTCAGGGACTGGGACATCCTCACATGGGCTGCTTCCAGACTCCACAGTCAACGCTCGGTGAAGTAAGCATTTGGCCAACGGCCACTTACCTCCTCGCACTCCGGTTTGGAGCGTGTCCAGCATGCGATCCGTCCAAACGTGGCGGTTCACCCACTCCTTGAGGG
>PLDW01000111.1 GCA_003136315.1 Gemmataceae bacterium
GCCACGCTGCTGGGGCACCACCATTTCTTGGCACGCTGCTTAAATTTTCTTTTGAGTCTCGCTGGCGTTTGCAGGGGTTTCGGCTATTCCCTCGGCAGGCAAGTTTTCACAAGCCTGAAGCGCCAGCGAAGGACAGCGTTCCCTTCGCTGGCGCTTCAGGCTTGTGTCCTGACCCCATTCCGTTTTCCGTTGCGGCTCTGCCGCACTGTGTGTTTTCTATCCTGCGTTCCGCGTTCCGCGTTCTGCTCACTGGCTCAGCGCGGTATACCTTCTGGTGCCGAGTCTACGCATCATGCGAACACCCCTCGACCCCAGGCTCTCCCCATGTCAACTGCTGTCAAGCCCCTCGTTCTCACCGACTTGCCCGTCGCTGCGGCGATCACTCAACTCTGTGCAGAGCGCGTTGAGCTCGTGCCGTGGTCGGCCGCCGACGAGCCCAGAGCCGACCAGATCGAGGCGGTTTACACCTATGCCCACCCGACTGTCAGCGCAGCCCTCCTCGACCGGCTTCCACGCGTTCGTGTGATTAGCAACTGCGGGGTCGGGGTCGATCACATCGATGTCGCGGCGGCAGCGGCCCGGGGCATCCCGACCGGGAATACCCCTGGCATCCTCGACGGTGCCACCGCTGACCTCGCCTTCACCCTGCTGCTGGCAGCCGGTCGGCGAGTGGTCGAAGGGGATCGGTATGCCCGGGGGCCGGACTTCCTTCGCTACGACCCATCGTTCATGATTGGCCGGGAGGTTCATGGGCGGACGATCGGAATCGTCGGGCTGGGCCGGATCGGGGAACAAGTGGCCCGACGGGCTCGTGGGTTCGACATGACCGTACTCTACTGCAACCGAAACCGGAAGCCGACTGCTGAGGCGTCGCTGGGAGCCCGATACGCCTCACTCGACGAACTCCTCGCAGCGGCAGATTATGTGGTGCTAACCGTCCCACTCACGCCGGAAACGCGCGGACTGATCGGGCGGGCCGAACTCGCGCGGATGAAGCCGACAGCCACGCTGGTGAACGCTGCGCGGGGTGCGGTGGTGGACCTGGATGCCCTGACCGCGGCCCTCACTGCAGGGGCAATTCATGCCGCTGCCCTGGATGTGACCGATCCGGAACCACTTCCACGGGACCACCCGATGCTGGGACTGCCAAACGTCATCATCACTCCGCATCTGGGCAGCGCGACTGCGGAGACACGGCAACGGATGGCGGAGCTTTCCGTCGAGAATCTGCTCGCCGGGCTTGAAGGGAGGCCCCTGCTGCACGTGGTCGAGCCGAAGAAAGAGACACCAAAGTAAGAGGATATTACGCGAAGCGATAAGAAGATATGATATCAAATAAAATCATGACACTTCTCGCACGACGCGACACCATCTCCCTTCTCCCTGGTTCCCACGTGGGAACCAGGGAGAAATCATTCTCCAGTTCTTCTGACCGCGAGTGTGACCCTGCTCACTCACGAATCGAACCGGCCCTGATCCGAACAGCCGGGAATTACGGGAGAGACCGCACGAACGGTGGAGGAGGCCCCATAGGCGCACCTGCGTTCGTTCTGCGTGGCGCTGCCTCTTTTGCGACCACATCCCCAGGCCGAGCGGGATCGGGAACAGACGAGCGGAACATTGCCTGGAACTCCCCGTCTAACCGCCCGACGACCTCTTCCGACTTTTCGCTTTCGGCCCGTTTCCTGGCGTAGAGGAGCACACTCCGGGCTACTCGCTCCCGATCGGTCTCCCCAGCGAAGAGGCATCGAATCGCTGGGAGCCGGTCGGGCTCTCTCTCAGCCATAAGCATAAAATCATCGGTCACCTGGGCGAGGGTGAGCCGACCGGCCATGAGGTCCGCCACCAGGGTGTCCTTCACGGCCTTCTCCTGATCGATGACGATGGCGTCGGCGACCCAGGTCCACTTCTTGGTCTGAGAGGTCGCGGACGCTCGTTCGAGGCCAGGAAGAGGTCCATAATCCAGCCCGATCTTTCGGCTCCAGTCGGGAGCAATCACGGGACAAAGCCCAACCGTTACGATGAACCCGCTGACAATGAGAGCGATTCGGGTTCGTCGGGACATGAGACAACCTTCCATCATGTGGAGAGAAGGGCGATGTGACCGAATGCGTGAGGGCTACCCCTCAACTACTTCTTCGTCGCTGCCAGCAAAACATTTTTGGCGGGCTTTGATGGACTGGCCTGCCGATGGGTGACACAAGCACGAACAAGACAACATTCGCGTGCTTCTGATACAGGAACCCATTGAGACTGTNNCCCGTTAGACCGATGTTTGCTCCTGGAATGTGCCACCCTCTGCGGGTTCCTGTATGAGAGGACTGGGCGCGGGAGCTATCAGTAATAACACCGGGGGAGGCGGTTTCTTTCCGCAAATCGCAGAGTGCTTCGCTCCAGAAAAAATCCACCATCCGGGCGACAGCGACCCGGGTTCGCTCATCGTTTCTCCATCCAGTGGGTAGTGAATGTCAAGTACGCGGCCCACACTTCCGGAAACGCTGTCACGTCCGGAATGTGGTTGAGTTCGAGGAGGTGCCTCGACCCATCTGGCCGGATGATATAGTCCGCTGCACAGACAGACAAGTCGAAATCATCCTGCATTGTCCGGACGTCGTCGGCCAGTACAGGATCGGTGGGCATAAGCCGTGTATCCGAGTGGTGAACCGTTTTCTTCCAGTTTTCACCACCCATCAAGAACTGCCAGATCTGGTCACCAATCGCAGTGACCCGGACGGCGTGACCCGAAAGGAACGGCTCGAACAAGGTCGGTTCCGTTGCGGTCCAGGTGGCGGCGACCAACTCCTTGCCCTCACCGCAGTGCCATTCACCCCATTTGGCGACAGTTGGGGCGTCGGGTGTGAAGGTGGTACCGGGATCGGTGTAGCCGCGGGGAAGTGCAGCGAACCGAGACACCCGTCGGACCCGGGCGAGGTTCGGAATGCGAGGCCGGCAGTCGAGCATTCCGTGAGCCGAGGGGAGACACGGTCCGCCCCACAGGGCCAGCGCAGCAAAGGTCGGGAGGTCGTTCTCGTAGATTCCGTGGAACACCACGGCGGCAACCGGCCCGTTCCAGTCCCAGGTGCCGAGTCGGCCGACGAACAACTCGCCGCCGCGGAGTTGGATTTTGGGGAGGATCTCGAAGGCGATGAGGGGACGGCTGATGCGGGAGCGGAGTTCATCGACCTCGGGTCGTTCGAGGCCAATCAGAACGATGGGGGCGGCGGACATGCGAACTCTCCAGGGTGGGTTGGCATTCCCTCAAAGAGGAGCCGACCCAAACGTCAGGGGTTCGCGCGCACCCAGACGACCCAGTGTCAACCCGACGCCTTTCGCTGCCTTTCTTTCGCCACCCACACGCACAACACCATATTGATACTGCCTTGGAAGTGGCACACCGGCGCGGTATCCTGCACATAGGCGTATTCCCAACCAGAGCGGGGAGCAGATCCGTGGCGGAAAAAATCACCTTCCCGGACTCGGAACCTCGATACCTGTCCGGCAGAGATTGCCTTGCTTTCGACGCAGTGGCAGATGACAAACCAGTAGAATGCTTGATTACTACGGAACTCCTCTTCTTTCGCTATGGAGCGGGCGACCCCACAGAGGCATCGCTGCGGGAGGCGTACCACGAGCACCTGGCTGAGATTCAGGAAGTGGCAAGAACCCATATCAAGAATGGCTGGATCGACGAAGAAGGCCGTGTCGTCCTGATGACCCGGTTCACTCGGATGAAAGTCACCTTCAGCGACACCCTCGGGAATTTACCGGGTAGCCACCTGATTGCGCACTCCGCGCACCGTATCCTCACTGGCATCATCGGCCCAAATGCCGAGGGGGTAGAGGTGACTTGGTATGCCAGCGCGGACACGTTAGTCGATAGGGAGCTTGGCGTCCTGATTGCTGACCCCGAAACGGGGTACTCCACGGCAGGGTCCTTACCTCTCCAGGAGTTGGCCAACACAACTTTACTCACTGTCTACTTGGCCGGCTTATGGAGCAACATCCTCCGTGCGCGGTCGCGGAAGCTCAGCCACCGGGCCGGCTGACGAGAACACTATGGCCGGTGGCAAAAACAACACTGAGCGAATCGAAACGCTCGAAAATCAAGCCGCAAACATGTCGGCCCGCATTGATGTATTCGACACTCAGCTTAAGGCAATTACGGAACTTTTAAAGAAATGCTCTGATGCGACTCAGGGTCATGACACGAAAATCACGATCGTTGAGCAACAACTACTCATTGTGGACTTGAAAGATGTCGTGGCCAAGATTGGATCGACTCGGGAGGAACTCATAGCCATCAGGAAGGACATTGAGACTATCCAGAATTGGAAAGCCGAACAGAAGCGAGAAAAGGATGAGGCGGCACGCCGGTGGTGGTCGTTCGGACCCAATATCGCTGCCGCTTTCGTCAGCGGCTTTATCGCGATCTTTGGCGTTCTGCTTAGCGTTGTACTTACGTACTATATCAATCATCCGAAGTGAGCTGAAATGCCGCCCAACCCCTTTCGCTGTCGTTCTTTCGCCACCCACACGCACAGCACCACTCCGCCCAGGATCGATGTCGCGTAAGCAACGAAATGGTAACACGCCACGACGAATAGCTCGCGATGTCGCCCCTCGGGAACGGCCGTGGTCACAATCGGCCCGAAGGAGACATCAAACATTTCTGCATGACGCCACACGCTCAGCCCTGTCAGGAAGGTGACCACACCGACCACCGCCAGCAACACCAGCATCGGCCGCGCGACATCCCGCGGAGCCAGGGGCGGTCGGGGTCCGAGCGTGGCGATCAAGCCGACCACGTAACCCATCCCTGCCCCACACCACCACGCCCCGAGGAAGCCCCACGCGATTCCCAGTAGGGTCGGGTCGGTCAGCCCCGGGATTGGTGGGTGAAAGATGGTGAAGTATTCCGGACACAGACGTGCGCTGACCTGATCCTGGAGCATCCCATACCCTGCCGCAGCGACCATTCCAAGAACCGCAAACCGAAACCGCGGCACTGCCCGCACCCCGCCGAGAATGATGAGCACAGCACAAACGACCAATTGCACAACCACGCGAGACCAGGCGAGGGGTTCCACAACAGTCTCTACAGAGTAGGGGGTCAACCGAGTTTGCGCCAGCCTCGGTGATCCTCCAACCATACTCCGGCCAAAAGCCGGTTGCGCCTGGAACGGTCGATGTTCTCATTGATGAGCCATTTTGGCAGACGCCAGGAAATGACCGACCACGATCATGAGGGGATAGGGGTAGGGAGAGCCGGTTAAGGCACCCCCTCCCTCCGAACCGGACAGGCGGATCTCCCGCATCCGGCTCTCCGGTCAGTGGTTTATCCCGTTAAGGACCCGTCAGGGACTGGGACATCCTCACATGGGCTGCTTCCAGACTCCACAGTCAACGCTCGGTGAAGTAAGCATTTGGCCAACGGCCACTTACCTCCTCGCACTCCGGTTTGGAGCGTGTCCAGCATGCGATCCGTCCAAACGTGGCGGTTCACCCACTCCTTGAGGG
>PLDW01000349.1 GCA_003136315.1 Gemmataceae bacterium
GAGCGGTACAAGTACTGCAATGGTGTTGGCACTCAAACGGACCCGGTCTGGGCAGCCAGCCCCTGGTACTCTCCGAACAGCACGATGGCGATTCCTGCCTTTGGTTACACCACCGCGAGCAATTCCCCGGTTGTGAGTGGCCTCACTTTCCCCAGCCGCGGGATGAATCTGTCCGGTTTCTACCCGGATCTGGGTGAGTACGGCAGCCCACCCGCCGGCCCGCAGCCGTTCCAGACCGCCCCCGCGGCGACGGCCTGCAACGCTTACGTTACCCAGGGTGCCCATACCGGGGTCATGTTGGCCGGGCTTGGTGATGGGAGCGTCCGTGGCGTGCGGTCTTCCCTGTCCCTGCTGAGCTGGATTGAGGCTTGCTACCCGTCGGACGGTAACGTCCTGGGAAGCGACTGGACCTCGTGATCGTAGTACCAAACTCTGGGAGTTCGTCCGACGACTCTGGAGTAGCGTAACCCGCCATAAGTTCGGGCTATGCGTGAAACGAAGCCGTTGCTGAGCCTGGAAGTTGGCTCGGCAACGGCTTCGTTTTCATGGTGCAGCCGAAGGTAACACACCCAGCCGCCTGGCCAGAAGCTAGACCGACAGGCCGAATCGGTGGCGATTCCGAATGACCAGCAGATGCGGCTGACTTCGGCACAGATCCAGTCCAGATCAGACCCAATCAATCGGTTTTGCTCACGATTTGACCTGCGTCATAATCAGCGTCATCTGCGGGCTATTTCTTCTGACCGACGGAGTGACCCTGCCCACCAACGGGTTGAACCCGATCCTTTGCCACGAGCCGATCCAGGAGTTGTTGCGCTCGAGTGTCATCCGGTCGCGCCAGCTTCTTGGCATTCCGGGCGGAATGGATCGCCTCGTCGGTCCGACCATCTTTGGCCAGGGCCTCAGCCAGGCAGAGATGCGTTTCGGCGAACTCTGGTCGGCACGCTACCGATTGCTGGAGCGCTTCGATGGCCGCGCGAGTCTCGCCAAGTCCCAGCCGCGCCCGTCCGAGGTAGAGCCAGGCCACGCCGTGGTCCGGCTTCAGTGCCAGGGCCTTTCCGATCGAATCGGTCGACTCGCGGAGCAGCACCCGGGCCTTCTCTTGCTCGCCCGGACCGAGTGAATCAGCCTCTTCAAAAAGAAAAATACCAAGGAAGTAGTGGGCCTGAGAATGATCTGGCTCACGGCGCAGACATTCCCGGAACAATTCCTTTGCTCGCGAGTATTCCCGGAGCTTCCCCAGAGTGATTCCCGTGGTTACCAGAATCCGCGGGGTTGGGTCGTCCTGGATCAGGGGAAGCAGAAGCTCTGCGGCCTGGGAAGCTTGTCCGGCGTCCACCAGGGATTGGGCTTGCCGCAGGATTCCCTGCCGACCCACCTCATGCGTTTGAATCTGGAGCATGTAGCGGTCGGGCCACGGTGGATCGTCGGGGAGTTGGCGGACGGACTCCTCGAACCTCGCAGCGGTTGTGAGTTCGCCGTCCTCCCTGGTGAGTGCAGCCAGAAGGATAGCTGCCCGTTTGCGCGTGTAGGGATCTTGGGTGAGTGTTTCGAGCGATTCGCGGGCGGCCTTCCGATCGCTGCGGGTGAGGGCCACCTGCGCGAGTCCGAACCTGGCACGAGAGCTTTGGGGGTTTTTCGCGCTCGCCTCCTGGAAGAGGGCGGCGGCTGCGTCCGTTTGGTGCTGCTCCAACAGAACCTCGGCCAGTTTTAACCGAGCTGTGAAGAGAACCTCCGGATCCTTGGGCTTCAGTTCGATGGCCCGTTTCAGCAACGCAACAGCATGCTCCGGGTGGTGGACCGCGGCGGCAACTCCGCGGAAGTAAGGCCATCGCGGATCGGTCGGGTTGAGACGCTCGGCCTCAGCGAAGCACTCTTCGGCCTCGCGGTCGAATCCGTGGGCGTCGAAGACCATGCCGAGTTCTCCCCAGTTAGCAGCCGAGTTCGGGTCGGCCTGAACCTGCTGGCGAGCCTTCTCGACTGCCGCAACCACGGCCGGATCGGCCCCGTCGGCAGTCGTCATCATTGGGGGCTGCGGCGGACGTGATCGGGTGACATACCACCAGAGACCCCCACCCCCCGCAATGAGGAGGACACACGCAGCGATCCCGATCCAAACTCGGCGGCGGCGACGAGAGGGCGGAGCAAGGGGTGTGATCGGGGCGGCGAGATCAGACATGGAGGCTTCCAGAGAGGACGGACTGACAACAACTTAGGCAGACGGCAGGAAATGACTTACCACGATCATGGGGGGGATAGGGGTAGGGAGAGCCGGTTAAGGCACCCCCTCCCTCCGAACCGGACAGGCGGATCTCCCGCATCCGGCTCTCCGGTCAGTGGTTTATCCCGTTAAGGACCCGTCAGGGACTGGGACATCCTCACATGGGCTGCTTCCAGACTCCACAGTCAACGCTCGGTGAAGTAAGCATTTGGCCAACGGCCACTTACCTCCTCGCACTCCGGTTTGGAGCGTGTCCAGCATGCGATCCGTCCAAACGTGGCGGTTCACCCACTCCTTGAGGG
>PLDW01000181.1 GCA_003136315.1 Gemmataceae bacterium
TTTTGATTCTGGACAACTCCTTGGTCCGCACCATCCGACCCCTCACCCGAACCCCGAACCGCCAATGGCCGCCCAACTCCCGATTGTCTTTCTGCCCGGTGTGATGGGCTCCCGGCTTTACTTCCCGGCGAGCGATCGGTACTGGGATCCCGATAGCACCTGGCGGATGCTCCGCTGGGCACCGATCCCGCTATTACGGTCCGACGACGACAACCGCAAGGAGATGCACGCCAGCCAACCGGCCAACGTGGTCATCGACCCCCTTGATGACGACGACTTCGACCAGGAAGGCGTCAGCCTCGGCTGGGGCGGCGTGGTGTGGAGCTATTACGGCGATTTCCTGAATTCGCTCCGCACGCTGGCCCTGAACAGAAAGGCGTTCGCCGTGGGATACGACTGGCGGCAGGACATCCGCTGGCTCGGCGAGTTCGTGGCGGACAAGCTCTTGGCGGCCCTGGAGGCAACCGGCGCGGCCCAAATTCACGTGGTCACGCACAGTATGGGTGGGCTTGTGGCCCGGGCCGCATTCCTGCACAACCCGGACCTCGTCCCCAAGGTGGCGAACCTGGTGTCGATCTGCCAGCCGGTGGTCGGGGCCGTGATCCTCTACCGCCGGTTGTTTACCGGCTTGCAACGAGGGCCGGACGGCGGAGGGGGCGTGAGCGATCGGGCATTTCGTCTCATTCTGGGGAACACCCGTGCGGCATTCGTCGGCAACATGAGCGGTCAACCGGGGCCGCTCCAGTTGCTGCCGAGTGAATTCTTTCCCAAAAACGCCGAGAACCTGGCATGGAACGACGCGATCGATGCGGGCACACCACCGGGTGCCATTTACACCAGCCTGAATTCCCCACCCGGGCTCAACGACCCCAATCTCGATCTCCAAGCGGACGTCCGCACCGATTTCAAGGCTCGCGTGCAAGATCTGATGGACTTCCTCACCTTCCTCGGGCCGCCGAGCGCCCCCGGGCCAACGATCCCGCCAACCTGGGCGATTTGCGGGGCGGCAAAGCCGACGGAGGTCCGGACCACATTCCCCGCCGGCAGTGCGACGCCAACCGTCTCGCCCGATGGGGATACTGTGGTGCCATTGCTGAGTTCGCAGGCTTTGCCACTTCCCTCCGATCATGTGTTCGTTGTCCAGCCCCTGGAACACGCGACGGCGTGCTCAGACCCCAATGTGATCCAGTTGACCCAAACGATCCTCTCGCCGGGATGAGGCCGAGCATGCCCGGCTGGTCGCCACCGCTCCGTGGGTGGCGATCCGGGTGCCCGACACCTTCCCCAGGGCAATGGCGTTCCGGGAGGTGCTCGACCGACACCGGATGGAGCGACTGAGAACCTCCAACTCCGACGGGCCACCGGCCGGGGCTGGTGCCGAGCCAGGGGTGGTTGCCGCGGTGGGCTGAACCAAGCCGAGGACGGACCCAGTGGAGGTCAGGAACAGGGTATAGCCGTTCCCCTGATACAGGAACCCGTTGAGAGTGTNNTTTGCTCCTGGAATGTGACAGCCCCTGCGGGTTTCTGTATGAGAGAGGTATTGCACCTGGGAGTCTGTTTGACCCGCATTGTCGACGAAACTCAACGGCAGTTGGCCGTAAGCCGCCGCAATTTGTTGCTCGGCGGGGGAAAGCCCGCCGGTCGGTGTGATTCTGTCTTCAAGTTCCTCGATGCTCCGCCCAACGCGTCCACTGTTCCGCTTGATGGACGGTGGCTTCTAGTTGCGAAAGGCACGACTCATCAGGCGGCGGCTCAGGCTGCTTGCGAACATGAGCTGTCCTTGTGGGGTTGTGGCCTGGACGGGATCAGGAGTGAATCACCCCATCCGGCACATCTCACCGGAAGTGGGGCCATTCGCCAAACGGTGGTCGCGCCCCTGTCTGGAGGATATGCTCAGGGCACCGACTCGGGACCAATCCTCAGCGCCAACGGGCAGTATGCGTTTGCGTCTGGAGAATGGGTGGCGACGAATTCGCACAATTCTCTTCACCATAACCCGAGCCTGGTAAGTCAGGCAAGAAGGAAAGTGAAAACGGTTATGTGATATGTTCTGCCGCGCAGGGTTATAACGACTGTCCCAGGAACGTGACTATGAGCGTATCCTGCGGGTCTCCATCCGACTCGTTTATCGGGTCGGTTGCTGCTCGATTGTAATTTTTTCGCTCGCCACACTGCGACGGACCGGCCCGAAGCCCCTCAACCCGCCAGATCGTTTGGGGCTTTCGCAGCACAGGAAAAGGGGGAACCTGAGGCCCGTTCGGATGAGCACCACGTTCTCCCGAAACCGTTGCCCTGGATGACTGGAACTACCGTTCTCTCCAAGTATCTCCGGATGAGGGGCTGCTGGAGATCGTGCCTGGGGAGTACGAGGAGTGTTCGGTCTGGGGAGGGCAAGTCCAACTGCTCCGCTGGTGCAAGGCCAAGGTTCGGACGGCACTTGCCAACCGGGCCGGCCCAGCCCAGGCGTTCTCGATGGCCTGGATGCGAGCCGGATCGAGCAGGCGACCGACCGACCGTCAGGGGGCTACCAACGGGAAAAATCGATCGATATGATGTAAGCCGGTGAAGGGCAGACAGAGACAAGATGACCAGATCCGAGAGGGACGACGCCTGATATCATCGAACACTGCTACAAATCCATTATCTGGCTCTGTAGACTTAGAACTTGTCCAAGTTCAAAACCGTGTTGTTCGCCGAGCGTGCGAATACGAGCAAAACGGCCGTACTCGACGTGGCATGGCCATCCTGGCCATGCTGGGCCGACACGGGCAAGATGCCAGTGCCACCAGATTTTACGGTCTCGTTTCTGGATAACTTCTTAACTTCGACGCTATTATTTAAAAAATGTCATATATCATGATGTTAATAACGGTGATTGTCCTGATCAAATAAATTTGTTATCTGTTTTAACATTGCGCGCAATGCCGCGTCTCTCTGCGGCTCGCCAAGGGAGCGATCGGCCCGCAAAGCCGCCGCCACCAAATCGGCGTTGTTCATTTCCCGGAATAGCCGATCGACCAAACGCTCCGCGTCCGGACGCAACGATTCAGCCGCGCGCCGGGCCAGATATCGCTCCCGCAGCGGCTCTGTGTCCCACAGCCGAATGGTGTGATCCCCCGAGCCGGACACGAGGGACTTGCCGTCCGGGCTGAATGCCAGCGACCAGACGTAGCTCGTGTGCCCGGGCAGGCGCACGCCTTCCGGGTCGCCCTCCGGATCCCAGACCAAAATGCCCCGGTCGCGCCCCGCCGAGGCGACTCGCCGCCCGTCGGGGTGGAATGCGACCCCGTAGACCGCGTCCGTATGCCCGTCGAATACGCGCAAGCACTTTCCCGTTTTTGTGTCACAGACGCGGACTGTGTTATCTATGCTCACCGAGACAAGATTGATTCCATCGCTGTGAAAGGCGATTGCAATGATCGTATACAAGTACTAATGCAAGGTCGCGACAGGGCGGAGGTCGTGCGCGTCCCAAAGGACAACGGCCTCGCCGCGAGCGTCCCGGCCGGCCAGCCACTTTCCGTCGGGACTGAACGCCATCGCCACCCCGTCCGCCGAGCCGACCACCTCGCCTGTCGCGACGTCCAGTACCCGGAGTTCTCCGACTCCTGGCGTGCGCCCCACGGCGACGCGGCGGCCGTCGGGGCTGACAGCGAGATGCTGGACACTCGGGTACGGCCCTGGAACACGGCGGATGAGGCGCCCGGTCGCCGTATCCCAGAAAAGCAGCTCCCGGAAGTCGCCGCCAGCGATGAGCCAGGCCCCGTCCGGGTTGAAAGCCAGGCACCGCACGTGCCCGGGGGTGGCGGCCATGCACCGACTACTAGCCACCCCCGACCTGCCCGACGCCCGGCGAAGTGCCCTTCAATTCGGCCTGGCCCAGGCACTCGACGCCCGCGGCGCTTACGCCGAGGCGGGCGTGTCGCTGCGGCAAGCCAACGCGCTGGCCCTGGCCGGGCGGCAGAAGCGCGGCCAGGGCTATGACCCGGCCGAGCACGCCCGTTTCGTCAGCGGCATGATGACGGCCTGTTCGCCCGCCTTCTTCGAGCGGGTGCGAGGGATTGGCCTGGACAGTGAACGGCCTATCTTCATCGTCGGCCTGCCGCGCTCCGGCACCACCTTGACCGAGCAAATCCTGGCCAGCCATTCGCGCGTGTTTGGTGCCGGGGAGTTGCGCTTCGCGCGCGACGACTTCGAGACGCTGGCGGCCGGCGACGACCGCCGTTTAGACGCCCTCTCTCGCTTGGACCAGCCGACGGCCTGTCGTGTCGGCGAACGCACCTGGCACGGCTGCGCGAACTGAACGCCGACCGGCCCCACGTGGTGGACAAGATGCCGGACAACTACCTGTACCTGGGCCTGCTGGCCGCGCTCTTTCCCGGGGCGAAGTTCGTCCACTGCCGCCGCGACCCGTTCGGTGACCTCTTCTGTCATCCCCTACGCCGGCGATGGTAGTGAATCCATCAACCTCTACTGTTCAGGAAATAAGGAAACCATCAACCAGTTCCTTCCTACAAGTGAGGAAATCCTCGAAGAGATCCTTCGCGAATACGGCTATGAGCCGGTGCCGGACGAGAAGAGGAGCAGCTACCTCCCAGTCATCAAACGATTCCGAGGGCTCTACCTCGCTGGGAAAGCGTTCACGGGACAATCTGCAACGATTCTTGAGTACCTGGAGAAGCAGCCAAAGACGATCAAGGAAATCCAGGGCGCGTGCCGGCTCGGCGACGGGATACTCGCTGGCCCGAGTTACCTTCAACAAGTCGAGTGGATGTTCACTGGCCAGAGCAAACGCATCAAGCGGATTGGTCACAAACGCTTTGAGAATCACTCGCGTGAAGGACTTCCCGAGAGCTTGAGGCTCAGTTCCCTGCTGGAGTACTGGGCCGACCGCTCGATCCTGACCCGCCACTGGGAGACTGGCCCGTGCCGACGTTGCCGAACGACGGCAGCCTGACGATCCGCAGGCAGACTGGAGGTTCTGGTCTTGACTCCAACCGGGCTGGAAATGTCCCGCACGGCTGCGTGTGCGGCGTGCGACGATCTCAACTCCGAGCAAGCTGCCCACTTTCCTCAGATTGACGCTAGATATCCTCCTGGAGATGCTGTAGGGTGATAGATGCGGTGTACTTGTGCAGTTCCTTTCTGCCCCGAATGGAAATGTGTGCCGTCCGCGTTCCCGGGCCAGCGATCACACTCAACTGGGAGACGCGCGCCGGTGCTGCTGAGACGATCATGCACCCCCGCGTTGTCTGGTATCGGGCTGGACACAGGTTCCCATATCCACGGGTCCGTGCTCAACTCATCCTGGAAGAACTCGAAGGCCGTGAAGTCCTGTCGGGTGGGAGCGTGAGCCTTTTCGACGGGAACGTGGTGGTCACGGGGATGTCCGGAAGCGAACCGATCACCGTGGTTGTCAACGGATCGAACTACCGCTTTATCGACCCCAACGGACTGACTGCCGGAACCGGGACGACGCAGACGAACGCCACCACGGTGGATGTGCCCATCGCTTCGGTCACCGGCAGCTTGCAAATCGACGCAATCATCGGTAACGACACCCTCACGGTCGACACCTCGGGCGGAAACTTTATCAACCCCATCACCTACGATGGCGGGACGGGGACGGACGATGGGCTGGTGGTCAAGGGGACCAGCACCCAGACGGCGACCTACACCCCGGACGGTACAAACACCGGGGATGGAACGGTCACGACGTCGGCCGGTACCGTCTCGTTCGTGAACCTCAAGCCCCTGGACGTGACTGGCTTCGGCACGGCGACCATGACCTTCCCGAACGCGAACGACGTCGTCAGTGTTGCGGACGGTTTCGACTACCTGAGTGGCGGGACCAACCGAGCGCTCAACGTCACGGGGACGAGCGGCGGAGTGGCCTTCGAGAAAGCCGCGTTTTGGAACGACACGAAGGTGGTCATCGACACCACTGCCGTCCCGGGGACGGATGCCGTCACGGTCGCGAGCGCGAACAACGCCAACGGCATCACCAACTTCACGGTGAACGAGCCGACCAACCAGGCCGGGACGATCGCCATCACAGGGCCGGTGTCGTTCCCCGGGTCGGTCAGCCTGACCGCGGGTCAGAGCATCACGGTGAATGCGAATATCACAGGCGGCAGCGGCGGTACGACGCTTTTCGCCGGTGGTAGCTCGTCCCACGGCCCGATCGGAGTGATCGTTGAGAATGGGGCAGTCGTGACCGCGACGGGCAATGGGCCGGTGACGGTCACCGGCACTGGCGGCTCCGGGGGCGGCGACAACTACGGCGTGTATGTAGACGGTTCGGGCTCGACGATCACGTCGGGCGGGGGCGGGACGGTGACCGTGACCGGCACCGGCGGCTCCACATCCGTCTACCACAACTACGGCGTGTATGTGGAGGATTCGACGATCACGTCGGGCGGGGGCAACGTCCTGGTCACGGGTCAAGGCGGCAGCAGCTCCGGATCCGACGGCAACAACTACGGCGTGTTTGTGGACGGTTCGGACTCGACGATCACGTCGGGCGGAGGCGGGACGGTGACCGTGACCGGCACCGGCGGCTCCGGCTCCACCGGCGTCAACATCGGCGTGTTTGTGTCGGGTTCGACGATCACGTCGGGCGGTGGCGGGTCTGTCACCGTGACCGGCACCGGCGGCTCCGGACCCTTCGGCAACAACTTCGGCGTGTGGGTGCTCGCTTCGGGTCAGGTCACATCGGGCGGGGGTGGGACGGTGACCGTGACCGGCACCGGCGGCTCCGGACCCGGCGGCAGCAACTACGGCGTGTTGGTGTCTTCTTCGAGCAAGGTCACGTCGGGCGGGGGTGCGGTCAATGTGACCGGCACCGGGACCGCGACTAGCGAAGCCGTCTATCTGGACTATGACGGAGCCATTGCCTCGGGCAGCAACGCCCCGATCACCATCACCGCCGACAGCCTGTTCCTCGACACCACCAGCACCATCAATTCGAGAACTGGTCTGACCACCATCGTGCCACTCACCGCCGGCACGCTCATCGCTCTGGGCGGCAACGAAGTGCTCACCGGCAGCCCGTTGACCCTCGGGCTGTCAGCGGCCGAGATCGCTCAGATCACCGCCGGCACCCTGAATATCGGCAACACCAGTAGCGGGGCGGTCGCTGTCAGCGCAGCCATCACCTTCTCCAGTCCGGTCGTGAACGTGACGACTGGCAGCGGGAATGCCATCACCTTTACCGGGACCGGGTCGCTCAAGTCGTCGGGTTTCAAGGTGACGCTCACGACCAGCGGCACGGGGGCCATCACTTCGACCACCGGGGCAACTGACATCGCTGCGGGCACGGGGACCATCTCCCTGAACGGGGGTTCGGGCGGGATCGGTGTCAGCGGCAGCCCGATCATCGTTTCGGGCACGAACCTGGATGCGACCACCTCGGGCAACGGCAACGAATACCTCACCGCGGTCGGTTCGATCACCATCGACCCAACTGGGCTGAATGCAGGCACCGGGACAGTCGAGCTGGATGGGGGCACATTCACTCTCGGCGGGAACAACCGGATCAACGCCAGCGCAAATCTGAATGTAAACAGAGCCACGTTCGCGGTCGGAGCGTTCGATCAGACGGTCGAGACACTCATACTGACTATCGGTAGTATCACCGGTGGCACCGGTGTGTTGACGAGTACCAACACCATTCAGGCCCAGAGCGGTTCGGCCAGCGCAATCCTTGCCGGTACGAATGGCCTCACCAAGTTCAGCACCGGCACCGTCACCCTCAGCGCTGTCAACAGTTACACTGGCCCCACGACGGTCTTCGCGGGAACGCTGGCGGTCAATGGCTCGATTACCAGCAGCGTGACCAACAGCGGGACGCTCCAGGGGAGTGGCACCATCACCGGCAACGTCTCGGGCAGCGGCACCTTCTCACCGGGGAACAATCCGACCCCCGGCATCATGACCATCAACGGCAACTTCACGCCCAGTGGCACCGTGACCTTCAAGGTGAACACCCCGTATGCCACGGTGGGAACCGACTACGACCAGTACAGTGTCAGTGGCATCGTGAACCTCAGCGGCTCGACACTGACGTTGACCAACAACCTTCCTGGCACGTTCCCGCCCCAGCCAGCGCTGCTCACACTGATCAACCACGCGGTGGGCGGTGGCCTCACGATACCCGGCAGCCCGGCCGACGGCTCAAGCCTGTCGCTGGGGACCAATACGGTCAAGCTGTTCTACAACGGGAATCACCACAACGATGTGGTGATCGTCAACAGCATCACACCGACGACCTCGACGACGCTGGTCGCCTCGGTCAACCCTGCCCAACTCCTCCAACCCGTGGTGTTCACCGCCACCGTCACTCCAGAGGCCGGGGCCGGGCCGATCCCAGCGACCGATACGGTCACGTTCACCATCGATGGGGGAACCGCCCAGCAGCAGGTCATCACGGTCTATGTGGTTCCGGTTGGGGGGACCAGCAGCGCTGCGACCGCGACTCTGAACACGAGCGCCCTGTCTGGCGGCTTCCTGGCTGCTGGCACCCACACCGTGACTGCGGTGTTCAACGGCGACACCTCGAACTTCCAGGCAAGCCCGGTCGTCACGCTCAGCCCGAACGAGACAGTGGTGGCTCCTGTCCTCGGGGCGGCCAGCGGCACGGCGACGAACATCGCGTCCTTTGGAGCTGCCGGGTACATCTCCCCGGTCACCAGCCCGGGTGTCCAGGATACGTTCGTCATCACGGATACAGTCACACAGGTGCTCTCGGTCACCCCGACCGCGCCGACCGCAACGATCAATGTCTACTCGAATTCGGGTCTCACCACTCTTGTCCGGTCGTTCGCTGCGACCGGCGGGCCGCTGAGCGGAACCAGCTACCCGATCAGTGCAACCTGGAACGGCAAGAACATCTCCGGGACAGTTGTCCCGGATGGGACGTACTACGTGACCGTGACCTTCACGGATCAGTACGAGAACACCCTCACAAGCACGCCGATCACCGTGGTGGTGGACGACACCCCTCCGGCCGCCCCGCCGGTGGCCAGCTCGAACGCGGTGGTTTCTCCCACGGGTGCCGGGGGCATCCCGACGACGACCCAGCTCACCGACACCTTGACCGAAGCGAACCTGAGCAGTTGGACGATCAATATCTACAGCGGATCGACGGCGCCCGCAAATCTTGTTCGGACGTTCACAGGAGCAACGGACAATGTTTTGGCAGTCTGGAACGGAACGGACTCGACCAACACGAACCTCCCCACAGGTCATTACACGATTCAATTGATCGCCGACGACCTGGCTGGGAACCAGACGATCTCGGGGACGAGTTCGGTCTATGTGTTCACCAAGCCGATTGTGACTGTGACCGCATCCAGCCCGGTCGTCTATGGGCAGAGTGTGCCACTGACGGTGGACATCACCGGGATCGGCACTTTAACCCCAACCGGGACAGTCGACGTCACATACGGGACGACCGACATGGGGAGTAGGTCGCTCGTTGGGGGGATGGCCACCGTGCCGGTGACCCAACTCCCGGCTGGGACTTTCACCCTCACCGTGACCTACTCCGGCGACACGAACTACTCGGGCAGCTCCGGGACGGTGGTCGTGACCGTGAACCCCGCTCCGCTTCAGGTCGTTGCCAACTCGGTAACCTTCGTCTACGGCGGGGTGGCGACCTTACCAGCCCTCACGTTCGGACCCCCGGTGGGTTTGCAGTATTCGGACACCGCCAAGACCGTGCTCACCGGTACCCTGACGACCGCCGCAACACCGACCAGCGGGGCTGGCTCCTACTCGATCGACCAGGGCACCCTGACCGCATCAAGTAACTACATACTGACGGTCATCCCGGCCACGCTGAGCATCACCGCCGCAGCGCTGACGGTCACCGCGAACAACGAGTCGTTTGTGTATGGGGGGACGTTGCCGCAGTTGACGTACCAGCCGCCCGTGGGGTTGGTGAACGGGGACTCGGCATCGGTCCTGTCCGGGCAGCTCTCAACCACGGCCACCTCAACCAGCGGAGTTGGAGATTACCCGATCACCCAGGGCACTTTGAGTGCCGGAAACAACTACACGCTGACGGTCGTCCCGGCCACCCTATTCATCACCCCAGCTCCGTTGACGGTCACCGCCAACAGCCTGACATCGGTCTACGGCGGGTTATTCCCAGCAACCCTGACTTACACGACCCAGGGATTGGAGAACGGGGACACCGCTGCCTCTGTGCTGACCGGGCAACTGACGACCACGGCCAGCCCGAACAGCAGGGTCGGCAACTACCCCATTGCCGCAGGCACCCTGGCCGCAACAACCAACTACACACTGACGGTCATCCCGGCCACGTTGACCATCACCCCAGCCCCGTTGACGGTCACCGTCAAGGCAGTGACGAAGGTCTACAGCCAAATACTCCCCGCGCTCACCTACGTTGGACAAGGTCTAGTCAACGGCGATCTGCCCAGCTCGGTGTTCACGGGGGCGCTCGCGACCACGGCGACCGCGTCGAGCCCCGTTGGCACGTACCCGATCACGCAGGGCAGCCTAGCGGCGAATGGGGACTACACGCTCCATTTCGTTGGAGGATACCTGACGGTCACCCCGGCCCCGTTGACGATCATCATCAATGATGCGAACAAGAGAGTGAACACGCCGAACCAGCCATTTACCACAACCTTCCAGGGGCTGGTGAACGGAGACACTCAATCGGTTGTGACCGGATATACTCTGACGTCCACGGCCGGGACCGCTAGCCCCGTGGGGACCTATCCGATCATCGTGAGCGGCACGCCTACTGCACAGGATTACACGATCACCACTGTTCCGGGAACTCTGACCGTCAACATCGCTCGGGAAACGCCGACAGTCAGCGTCAACCCCGTCAACATCACCTACGGCACCGCCCTGGCCAATAGCCAACTCAGCGGCACCGCCACCTGGACCATCGGCGCGGACCCCGTCACCGTGGCAGGCACCTTCACCTACACCACCGCCGCTGGCACCGTACTGCACGCCGCCAACGGCCAGAGCGAGGCCGTCACCTTCACCCCCAACGACATCACGGACTACACAACGGTGTCACTATCGGTGACCGTCAACGTCGCTCGGGCAACGCCGATCGTCAGCGTCAACCCCGTCAACCTCATCTCAGGCACCGCCCTGGCCAATAGCCAGCTCAGCGGCACCGCTACCTGGACCATCGGCGGGAATCCCGTCACCGTGGCAGGCACCTTCACCTACACCAGCGCCGCCGGCACCGTGCTGCACGCCGCCAACGGCCAGAGCGAGGCAATCACCTTCACCCCCAACGACATCACGGACTACAACGCGGCCGCCGCGACCGTGATAGTCAGGACGATGCTGATCTTCGGCCCCTATGACGGGCCGATCACTCCCACGGGAGGGACGGCCCTGACCAATGGCCTTGTCACCAATGTGATTCCGGGCTCGGGGAACCCAATCCTAATCCTGAATGGAGGTGCGGGAGCCACTGGTACTGGCCCTGGCCCTGGTGACAAGGGCAGATTCAACAGCATTCCTATCGCATCCCTTCTGGAAGGTGAGGCCGGATCGAATCTCGGGCTGTTGTCTCAAGAGTCGCTCTTCCCCCAGCCCGAAACCCCACTCCCGACCCCCCCCATCGTGGGAGAAGAGCCCCCACTGCGAACCGTCCTCCCGCTCGACCCGACGCTCCCAGTCGCCTCGTTTAGCGAATCCGGTGGCGACAACATGGCCTTCGTTGACGGGTTGTTACGTGACCCCACTGTCCCGAATCGCGGGCCACCAATTCCCGTACCGACACCCGCAATCCCAGACGAATCCACTGGGCCTGGTCAGGACGACGGCGCTCTCGCACGGACGGCAATCTGGCTCGGGCCAATCGTCGCCGTCGGACTTGCCGTCGTGGCCGGGGTCCGCCCTGCCCGGCGGTTGGCCCGTCGGGTCACCGTTGGGACTGTCCCACTTTCTTTTCCCCCGAACCTCCAGCGAGAACCCTCCATGAACTCCCCCCCCCCTCCCTCCCCCGGCGTCGGGGAAACGGGCACGAAAATCTCCGAGACGGGAAAGGTCGGAGCATCCGCAACCGAGGTCTCAGGATCTTTCGGCGCGGCCCCGGTCAATCCTGAGACTGCGGCCACAATAACGGTCGTGGGAACCTCTGCTGCTGCGATCCCGCCAGAGGTTGGCCCGGCAGGCACACGATTCGGCCGTTACGAATTGCTCGGCGAGATCGCCCGGGGTGGGATGGGGGTCGTCTACAGAGCCCGACAAGAGGGGCTCGAGCGGGTTGTGGCATTGAAAATGATCCTCGGCACCGGGGTCGATTTGGACACGACCAGGCGGTTCCTCCAGGAAGCCCAGGCAGCGGCAGCGATCGACCACCCGAACGTGGTACCCGTTTACGACAGTGGGGAGGCGGACGCGCGACCCTACTTCACAATGGCCCTGGTTAACGGGCCAAACCTCCGGGATTACGTCAAGAATCGCGGGCTCCTTCCGGTCGAGGAGGCGGCCGGGCTGTTCGCCCAGATCGTCGCCGGTGTGGCTCACGCGCACCAGCATGGGATCATTCACCGGGACTTGAAGCCGGCAAACGTCCTCATCGATCAGAATGGGCGACCGCGGGTGACGGACTTCGGGCTGGCCAAGCGGTTGGCAGGGGACGCGAACCTGACCGCGACCGGCCAGGTCATTGGTACCCCAGCCTACATGGCCCCCGAACAAGCCCGCGACAGTAAAGACGTCGGCCCTCCGGCGGACGTGTACGCGCTTGGGGCGATTCTGTACTTCCTGCTCACGGGCCGGCCGCCATTTGAAGGCGAAGGCATGACTGATCTACTGATCAAGGTCGTGACCGAAGACCCCATTCTCCCTCGGACATTCAACCCGGATGTGCCACCCTCAATCGAGGGCATCTGCCTCCGATGTCTCTCCAAGTCCCCGGCCGACCGCCCCGCGAACGCCATTGCCCTGGCTGCGGCATTCGCCGTGGCCGCAGGCCCGTATTTGGCGAAGTCGGGGGGTACTAGCGGGTTGGCCGAATCCCGTCTCCCGGATGGGCTCGTCGTGGCCGAGCCTTCACATGCTGCGATCAGCACGGTCCGGAACGTACCGATCACCAATGAGCGCCCACAGACTATACGCGACCCCGTGCAAGCAACCGCTCCCGACACGGGCAGAACGTCTTCCCGCCCATCCCGCCGCCGGCTGATAATCGGATTGGCCGTCGCGGCTGTCGTACTTGTTGGCGTGCTAATTGCACTGGCGATCCGCGATGTCCGCGTTAACATCCCTCCCATTCAAGCCGGCTTTGAGCTGAAGGCTTACTTAACTGTGAAAAGCGTCAAGCGGGGGCCTAATGGTCTGCTTCTCCTCTCTCCCGGGACCGAGATCCAGATTCATCTCCGCGCCGAGCGAGACTGCCGGGTCCGCGTATGGGCGATCAATCCGGATGGTAAGATGACCAGGCTGCTGCCGAACGACTACGAGTTGGACGACAAACTCACCGCAGGAGTGACGCGGGTCATCCCGGGGAATCAGAAATACACACTCGACCCGGAACTGACGGTCGGAGCCGGAAACGATCGGTTTTTTGTCTATGCGACCACCGGCACCCCACTCGCGTCCCCGCCGGGGAAGAACGAAGGCCCATTTGAGGTTGTCCGCGGCCCAGTTGCCAAGGAATTCCAACAAGGACTCCGTGGCATTGGCATTAAGCCCACAGGCGAGGGCATTAAGCCCACAAGCGAGGGCGTGGCTGTGTCCGAACTCGAATTTCGAGTGCAAGAGTAAGTCATTAAGAGGCCCCTGACATGATTCCGACGACAGCCTTGATCTTTCTCGCAGCCACCGCGATGGCCAGCCCGACAGCGGATTTCAAGGAAGCCGAGCGACTGTGTGCGGAGGATAAATTCGGTGAAGCCGAAAAGCTCTATCGTTCTTCCCTGGAGACCGCCGACTTCAACTTGAAGCGACAGTCCTTTGATGGCCTGATCCGTCTGTACATCCGATCCGGCCGGGAGGACAAAGCGATCACCCTCGCCGAGAAAGAGTACAAAGGGTGGCTCCGGGCCGTCGGGAATACGACTGGGCTGGCCGAACTCGAACTGACGATCGGGGGATGCTGGCACTGGCTCGGGTATCCAGACAGGGCCGACCCACATCTCGATGCGGCTCTGGCGGCAACCCCATCGCTCCTGCCGGGGCGGAGGCTGGAGGCCCTGCGGCTGCGGGCAGAGGCAGCCGCATTTCGGCAGGACCCCGAGCAACGGCAACAGCAGCGGTGGAAGGATCTCGAAGTGGTCGCCCGGGATACCATCGCCATCGGCGACCTCCGGCTCCAGGTGACGGTGGCTCACTATCTCGGAGAGTCTCTGTTCCGCCAGAACATGCCGAGGGAGGCCCTTGCCGTACTCGACCCGCTCCCCAAACTCCACGACAAACTCCGCGACTCGACCGGTCTTCGTGAGACCCAGCTCCAGCGAGACAAGCCTGACGGTGTTCCCGGAGACTACCGAAACGCCGATTCTCTCTTTAAAGAGTCCCTCACCGGTCGTCGGGATACCCAGCTCCAGCGAGCCAAACTTTACGGTGTTCTCGGAGACTACCGAAACGCCAGTCCACTCTTTCAAGAGGCCCTTGACCTCCACCTAAAAGCCCAACCGAACAACCGTATGGTGGCTGGAGACATCCTCGCCGAGTGGGCCGCGGCAGCATTCGCAAACAAGGAAGGGGAAGTAGGGAAGAGCAAGCGGTTGGACGCAGCCAATGAATACAAGAAAGTGCTTACGCAATCATCCGATACTCCGGCTGGTACCCCGCTCGCAGCCTATATTCGATTCCAGAACCTGAATCGAAAGGTCAGGCAGAGGGACTATAGCAAATATGCTGATCGCTGGAATGGGGACAACCTCCTCACCGTCCGTTTGTCGGCAGACGACGGCGGCCGGGAACTGCTGGACTCGAAATATAAAGATGCTCTTGAAAAGCTCTTGAAGGCCAAGACCGATATCGACACAACTCCCATTCCCAACCTCCGCGCGCTGCCCCAACTGCTCGTCAACCTGGCAACGGCCGAGCTTGCCGTGGGTACCCCAGATCGGGCCGAGGAGCGACGCAAGCAGTGCGTAGCCCTCTACTCCAATCACGCGCTGCCCCAACTGCTTGTCAACGTGGCAACGGCCGAGCTTGTGGTTACCGAAGATCCGGTCGAGAAGCGACTCACGGAGTGCATCGCGCTCTACACCAAATACAAGCTTCCCGACGACCCAATTCGGGCGGAGTGTGAATACGTCCGCGGCGTCGCGGCGGCACGCCGCGGGGAGTACAACCTGGCAATCGAGCGCTTCGGAAAAGGGCTGACGATTGCTGAAAAGATCAAGCCCGCGGCTGATCCGGTCCGTTTCAATCTTTTGCTGAACATCGCCCTGATCCACAAAGAGCAAGGCAACCTGGCTGCAGCCGAGGACGGGCTTCGAAAAGCAGACGAACTGCTTCCCCAAGCCGAGCCAGATGACTTAACCCCTGTGCAGATCGCTGCCGTCCGGGCCGACCTGCTGGTCACCCAGGGGCTAATCGACAAGGCCCAGATGGACAAGGCCCTGGAGTTGATCGAGCGGATCGACGCTTACTGCGACAAGACAAAAAACACCGGCTACCTGTGGACGACCTCCCGCCACATCCACGGCCTCGATCGACTTATTAAGAAGGACTACGCTGGGGCCGTGAAGTTCTGGAAAGAGCTGGAGCAATTCCAGGGCAGTCAGACGAATGTTCTACTTCCACGTACACTGAATTATCTGGGTGTGGTTCTGATACTTCAAGGCCGCGATGCCGAGGCCAAGGGCAAGTTCAAGGAAGCCCGGGAGTTCCAGGCCGAGGCCAAGCGCAAGTTCGAGAAAGCCCGGGATTTGCAGAACAATCTTGACGGTGGTTCGCCGGTGACCCGTGCAATTACCCTCTGGCGGCTCGCCGCGCTGGAATACAACGATGGCCGAAAGACGCGGGCAAACGCCCTCCTGGACGAAGTCTTTGTACTGGCCGACAAGGCGCGCTTGAAAACATTCGGGGCTGAGGCTCAGCGGGCCGAGTTCTTTTTCCAGTTCGCTCCCGCATTCGAGCTGGCGGCCAAGTGGGCGGCATTGGATGGAGATGGAGAACGCCTCCTCCAGATCGTCGCCCGGAGCCGGAGCCGAACTCTCCTCGACAAGACGCTCGCAGCCGGTGTCAACCCCAGCGACCGCCTGGCCGACGGCCTGGGCAACGTCGACCGGGAAACCGGCATCAGCCTCCTCGAACTGGAAAAAGCAGACCGCAAGAAAGTCTGCCAACTCCGCGGCGAGATCATGCTCCTGCCCAAGAATGCCCCTGAACCGACGGGTTTACTCACGAAGTTAAAAGCAGCCCAGATGGAACACATCGATCGATGGCGAAAAATCGCGGAGGCCAACCCGCTCACCTACGGCCTGGCGGATGAGCGAGATGAAGCCGAGAAATCTCTCAAACGGACCCGGATGAGGATTCACGAGGCAAATGGGGCATTGCTCACCTACATGCTCGGCCATGACGAGAGCTATGCCATACTCTGCACCAATCCAGCCACTCCACCCGAGGTGTTCCACCTGACGGTTGAGAAAAGTGCGGCCCCCGGCGATTCGCCTCTCCCCCTCACCGACAAGGTCGCTCGCCGCCTGGTTGATCACTATCTCGGCCAGCTACGCGATCCAGGGTCCGAGCTGAATCGCCGCAGCGTCAACATAAAACCCATCACACTACCCGACAGAAAGCAGCCGATCGACCTGGTGTCGTTGGGAGACGTGATCCTACCCAAGGATCTCCGGGTGCGTATTCGGAAGAGCGGAGTGAAGCGGCTGGTCATCATCCCGGATGGGGCATTGCACAAACTCCCGTTTGAGGCCTTGCTCGTTTCTGGCGAGACAGATTCACCCTACGCGCTCGACAATCTCCCGGCGATTTGTTACGCACCGTCGTTGGCTGTCCTGACGGTGCTGATGGATCGCCCCCGGCCAACCAGCGAGTTGCTGCTGACCGTCGCTGATCCAGACTTTCAGGGCACCACGCATACGCCGCTCCCTTATTCTCGGGAGGAAAGCCACTGGATTCGCAAGTCCTTCCGGGACGACCTGGTGGACCGCCCCCTCTTGGGCAAGGACGCGACCGAGTTGAATGTGCGGAATGCGATAGCGGGGAAACGGGTGGTCCATCTGGCGACCCATGGGAAGGCTGACGAGGAGTTCGACAACCGGTTCGCTGCGATCGTGCTGACGCAGCCCCCGCCTGGCCCGACGTCACCGGACAACGACGGGTACCTGTACCTTCACGAGATCCATCGGCTCGACTTGACCAAGTGTGAACTGACCGTCCTGAGCGCGTGCGAGACGAACGTCGGCCCGCAGTTACCGCTGGAGGCCGGGGTCACGCTGGCGGGTGCATTCCTCTCGGCAGGTTCGCGGGGAGTGATAGCGAGTTACTGGTCGGTCAGCGATCCGGCGACGGCCAAGTTGATGGCAAAGCACTTCGAGGCCGTCTTTCAGCGTGGTGCAAAGTCGCACGCCGACGCGCTGAAAACCGCCCGACTGGCGATCAAGTCGACGCCCGAGTGGGAAAAACCGTTCTACTGGGCCGCCTTCGGTTACCTGGGCCCGCCGGAATAAGACCAACGGTTACTATCGCTTCATCGCCGAAAACGTCGCCGCGTGTGGTCATTTGCGGTCAGGGGATGCAAAGCAGCGGATCGAGGAGGTTTTTGTCAAGATTGGGCGGGTGCCCGATACCTACACGACAGCCACACATTACTCTCGATCCCACTTGATGATCCTTGAGGCGGCGGTGTTGGGGCTGTCGGGGAGCGAGGACTTTTGATCCGGGAGCGAGTTGGCCCAAGCGAGCGTGACGGCCTTCGTTCGACTCACGGGTTCCACTCTGCGCCTTGCCCGAAGCTTCAAACATGACCAAAGTTCATCGTTCCTCTGCACCGAAGGTTGCCGTGTCCCTTCATGGGGCGCAGTTGATGGTCGAAGTGCCGGATGACTTCAGACCAGCCTGAATTCGTGGTCGTTCCATGCGTTAGTCAATGTGACCAACCCAAGCAACACTCCGGAGCATCAGTTAGGTCGAGAGACGTTTTCAATCATATAGTGTTTAGTATTTAATAACATTATTGTATACTTCGGCGAATCACCACAGCGGCGTGGTCCCGATATTGCACCAGGTGGTTCCGATGACGAACGCAATTGCGTTGCCGTCGCTCCCGTAACTGGTGGTGCCGGGGATGTCACCGACGATCACCTCCGCCCGGACGGAGGGCAGATTGCACGGCCAGTATGCAGGGGGCGTGCGTCCCTCCACGAGCAGTCCTCACCAAAGCGACAACCGCGGCGAGGGCGGCCGCGTGGGCCGCACGGTTACGAACCCACTCGAATATGTCAGACCTCCTTCCGTGAGCCGGACAACGACTCGTGAGGCGGCAGTTGGCTTCCTTGGCAAGCACTGACCCTCGCCGGGTGACAGGAACTCGGGGCGTGGTGTCTGCCTCATTTGGGGAAGCCGTGGGTCAGCCACTCGGCCAGCGCATCGCGGACCTGCCGGCCAGTGATCGTTCTGCCGTCCACGCTGACCTGATACCCAGGGTCTGTGACCCAGGGCCCACCGGCTGGCATCTGGGGGATGCCCGAGAGGCCGTTCGTGTCGGTCAGGATCATGTAGAAGTTCGAATTCAACTCCTGGCCCGGGGTCGTGTTCATGATGGCAGGACGCGGGCCTTGCGCGTGTAGAAGCGATCCGGGCGGGCAATCCCGGTCATGACTACCCAGGCCGACTTCACAGTGACAGACCCGTTGTCGAACGTGACGCTCTGCGGGGGGACTGGGAGCTTGCTGCGGAGATACCACTGTCGGCCCAGGATCTGCCGGAACGCCGTGTTGTCAAAGCCGGTCAGGTAGCGGACGTAGGTCGTATTCTGCGCGACGAGGGGACCGATCAGGCTCCCGAACCCGGCCTGGCCCAGGTTGCTGAACTTCGAGAACGGCCCGAGAGTCAAGTCGCCGTAACCCGTCCGGGCTTGGCACGGGTTGTACACCGGGGGGTCGTACATGTCCAAGGGCGCCGGGGCGGACCCGTCGTTGTGGAACACCTCGTCGAGCGACTTGTACGTTTCGAACACCCGTGGCTGACCCGGGGGAGCGTCGACGCTCTGCATCGGGTCCAGGACGCCCTGCCGGTCCTTCAGCCCGGCCAGATGACGGCGATAAAGGCCCGCCACGAGTAGTCGTCGAAAAACGCGATCGGGTTTCCCGCAAAGTTCTTGGAGATCAACACATCGGGGGGAACGTCGGGAGAGTTGACAACCGGGGTCGGGTGGGCGGGAGGTTGGTGCCCGGCCTCCACCCCCTGACCCTTCCAGGCGAGGAGCGAAACGAAAAGCAGGAATGTGACGGAGCAGGGCAGAATGGACTTGAGCACAGTCGGGCTCCTTGGCGAATGTTGGTCGCAGCCGGCGACAACGGATTCACCAGCCGGTGTGGGCGTCGTCGAACGCGGGGAGGACGCGGTTTCGCACTCCTCGGGAACAGTCGGACCCCTGGCCACGGTTGTTCGGCGCACCCAACTCCGCGGCCCGCGGCCAACTTCAATTGCTCGAGCTGGCTCCGCTACCGCTGACCCTTGTCTTGCTCGACCGCTCCATGAGCGAGGGAACTCTTCGTCGTTGCAGTCAGGGTCGTCCGCTTGCAGGTGATGCCTTTCCGGGCCGTGGCTTCGGTCAGGCAGTAGATCTGAGCCAGCAGACTTCTCCCCGCCTGCTGGTCAGTTGCCCATGCTCGCGGAACGACGGCCGGTTATCGAAGTACACCTCTTGCCACGAGAGCTCCAGGAGCAGGTCACGCTGGCCAGAGGTATCCGCGCCGCAGGGCCTGTCGCTGCCCGCTGACGGCCCGGGTGGCCGAGTATCGGGCCTGGCACTGCGACCGGGTCGAAGGACCAGGTCTCCGAAACGTCCAGCGAAGGGTGCGTTCTTCGTCCAGTCTGTTGGGGCCGACCAGACCGCTTGTGCATCAGTAACGCGCCGCCCGAGCGACGGCAGCCGCTTCGAGCTTGGTGCGGCTGGCCGCGCAGTGCGTGTGGAGTTCCTTGTTCGGGGAGTAGTGCTTCTTGACCTCCGCGGCCGTCAGGCCATCGATCCAAGCCCGCAGGCTCTTGCCACTCGCCGGACCAAGGTCCACAATCACCGGCTTCCCGAAGTACCGGAGTTGTTGCCATTGCTCGGTGTTGGGGTTCACCCACGAGATGTACCCGCCCGGGAGGATCTGGCGCGGGGCCTTCAACGCACCGGTGAAGCTATACCGCGTGCCCGTGGTGACGACCGGGTCGTAGAAATGCGGGGTGATGAAGTCGCTCACCGCGACCCCCTGGATCGGGTACGCGAAAGCGTCCGCCTCACACGGGTCGCCGAGTTCAACCAGGTAGTCGAAGTCGCCATCGCCGTCCTGGATTTGCCCGCCGACGACCTGGATCGACCGCGACGCCTGCAACTTGTTGCCGGATGGGTCCACGAGCATCTCCAGGATCTCGTGGCTGGCCGCGACCGTCCACCCTTGCCCTCCGGGCGTTGCCTCGACCAGCGCGTCCGGCTGGTTGCGGTCATCGAGATGCACCCCACCCTCGCCCGGTGGATCGACTCTCAGGACTGGTTCCCGGACAGGCGATCATGAGTTTCCCGCACCTCACCCATCCGTTGTTCGTTATAATTAAACTGACACAGGATATGATATATCTTATGAATAACGTAATAATATTGAAGGTATAATAGTTTTAGTGTAATCTATTAAATCTTTATCTTTAAACTCTTAAACTCCTTAACTTTAAACTCCGGCTGGGGACGACGGCGACCAAGTGATAGCTCCGCACTCACCTCCTGACAGCCCTCACCTGAGGGACTGTCAATTGAGGTCGCGTCA
>PLDW01000187.1 GCA_003136315.1 Gemmataceae bacterium
AGTCGTGGCGGCTTGTCTTTACACCGCTCCAAAATAGTGCTGTAACTTCTTGATGGCTTTGTACTTCTCATCGCTGACCCGCTCCACGGTCGTGCCCAGATCGGTGGCGATCTCGGGGACTGCCCAGCCGTCGCAGGCCAGTTCCAGGATGCGACGTTGTCGCGGGCTGAGAACCTCCCGCGCGGCCTTCGCGACCGCATCAAGGTCATCCCGCACGCTGTTTTCGGATCGTCCGCGATAATCGGGCAGATCGGGAGTCAATCCGGTGAACTTCCGGGCACGTTGCGTCCGCTTCTTGACCGCGTCGATCGCCCGGATGAACTCCCGCCGTTCAACCGTTTCGTCGTCCTTGAGGACGGTGTCCCACTTGGTCAGTTCCACCCGTTCCAGCAATCGGGTGAAGACCTCCTGGGTGCAGTCCTGCCAGCGATCAGCGGGCAGCCGGGCATTCCGCCAGCAGGTCTGGCAGTATTTGCTGATATCCTGCACA
The DNA here is from genome assembly GCA_003136315.1 of Gemmataceae bacterium. Classification (GTDB taxonomy): domain Bacteria; phylum Planctomycetota; class Planctomycetia; order Gemmatales; family Gemmataceae; genus Urbifossiella. The sequence continues at coordinate 491 of PLDW01000187.1, forward strand.
GCTTTGGGGTTCAGCGCGGTCGTCGCCCCCTCGCTGGTGCCCGGAGTGGCGGCCAGGGCGGTTCCCAAGACGACCGCCACCATCATGGTTCTCGACCGCGATGCAGTCGGCACGAACCGTTTCATGTCTCCATTTCCCCAAGATGGGTGCTTCTGCCACCCGGGTGAAGGGCTAGCCATTGTTTATTCTACGGACACGAAGCCGGTTGAATCTCGCATCTTGTGAAAATCGTGTCCAGTGAGAACCGGGTCAAGTCTCCGCTGGGTCGTGGGGGGAGTTCAGCTCAGGCAGAAACCGATTCATCCGGGTTGCGAGTGGCCAGCGGTGAACTAGAGTTGCGGGTGGCTGACCCACGGCAAACGGACGCCGTGACCGAATCGGAGCTGGTATCTGACCTCGCCGACATCGGCGGGCGGCGGTTGCAACCACGTATGACGACCACCGACGATCCCCTTCCGGACCTGATCCGGGCGCTTCGAAGCCGGGCGGCGGCGGACCGAACCCGTGCGGCCAAGGATCTTGGCCGCCTCGGCTGGCTCGCCCGAGAGGCTCTGCCGGCCCTCGTCCGGGCGCTGGAGGACGAGGATGGCAAGGTCCGGGAGGCCGCTGCTCACGCAATCGGGCAGATGGGTCCGGAGGCCCTCCCGGCCCTGTCGGGGATGCTCACCCACTCGGATAAGTACGTCCGGAGGAACGCTGTCTGGGCGATGGGCAAACTCGGCCCTCTCGCTCGCGTCGCCCTGCCCGACGTGTGTCAGGCTCTGAAAGACCCTGATCCTCGAACGGCATCCGGGGCTGCCCAGGCACTGGGAAACATGGGGGCCGACGGGGACGATGCAATCCCGCACTTGACCGAGGCCATGCGGGGAACCAACATCGTTCTGTGTCGGCTGGCAGCGAAGGCCCTCAGCCAGATCGGTCCGTCTGCCCTGGCCACCCTGATTGCTCACCTCCAACACGCTGACCCGTTTGTGCGCGGCGAATCCGCCCTGGCTCTCGGCTGGATGGGACCAGCCGCTCGGTCGTCTGTGCCGTTTCTCGCCCAGGTGGTCCGCGGCCCGCAACCCCCGGCTCTTGCTGACACGCCCCCACCCAGTGGCGGGCTGAATGCAGAAGCCATACTCGGGTCAGACGGTCCGATCGAGAATGACCTGGACGAGGGGAGCGAGATCGTGACCCCGACCGCTGCCCCGATGCCCGAGGAGACACCCACCGAGGACACCTGCCGGGTGTACGCAGCCCAGGCCCTCGGCCGGATGGGGCCAGCCGCAGCCGGAGCGATCGGCGATTTGCGGGTGGTCGCCCGGTTCGGCCCAGACCCCCTCCGGCATGCCGCCAAACAGGCCCTTCGACAGATCCAGGACGCCTGAATTCTCTAGCCTCGCCCGATTGGAATACTCTCCACTGGTCAAATCACTTCTCGAAGGACTTCAACGAGCCGGTCGATCTCGGCTTCCGTTGTGTAGAAGTGATGACTGACCCGGATCAGCAGTCGATCCGGTCGCTCGATCACCGGGATCTCGATACGTCGCTCCCAGAACGCCTTCCGGAGCTGGGCCGGGTCTGCGCCAGGCGGCCACTCGAACGCTGTCATCGCCCCGTGCAAACCCCTGGCTGCCGGAGTCGCAAGTCTCAGCCCGGTACCGCCGACCCTCCGGCGGGTGTAGGCTGCCAGGTCTGCGATTCGACCTCGTATCTCAGCCCAACCTAACCCCGTCTGGAAATCGACTGCGGCCGGGACTGCCAGCCAGGGGCAGATGTCCCGCGTTCCCTCGAACTCCAGATACCGAACCCGTGGCGTCGAGCCATAAACATCCTGGGCATCGGGACTGCTCCTTCCCACTGCCGTTCCCAGTGGATAACTATCGGAGCGATACCCCCAGCTCACATGCAGGGGTTCGAGTCGGTCGTGATTCCCCGGTCCAATCACCAGGAACCCGGTTCCGGTCGGAGCCAGCAGCCACTTGTGCAGATTCCCGGTGTAGAAGTCCGCACCCACACGATCGGCATCCAGTGGAATCATCGCTGGAGCGTGGGCTCCATCCACCACCGTGACAATTCCTCGTTCTCGGGCTGCAGCACACAACTCCGCCGCAGGTAATACCAGTCCGGTTGGTGACAACACGTGGCTGAAGAAAAACAACTTGGTCCGGGCCGACATCGCCTCGACCGCCGCTGCAACGATCTCGCCAGGATCGGTTGCCATCGTGGGCAATGGGAAGGTGCGGATCTCAAGGCCCTGTCGTTGGGCCGCCCGCTCCCAGCACCAGATCATCGCGCCGTATTCGTGGTCGGTCATCAGGATCTCGCCTGGCCCCACCAGGCTCAGACCCGAGGCGACCAGATTGATCGCAGCCGACACATTCGTGGTGAACACCAGCCGGTCTGGCCGGGTGCCGAGGAAGGCGGCGGTCCTTTCTCGGGCCGCCCACAGAAGGGGTGGAGCCTGTCGGACGAAGAAGTCGGTGGGACCGGCTGCGAGGTGTCGACGTAACTCGGTCACCTGATCGAAGACGGGGCGTGGAAGCGGTCCGAATGACCCAGTGTTCAACATCGTGACGGCAGGGTCGAGAATGATCTGCGCTCGGGCCGCGGCCCAATCTGTCGGTGACACCATCCTACCCCTCATCGTCTGTGACAGGTTCACCGGCAGTTCAGGCAGGTGCCAGGAAATGAGCTACCACGATCCTGGGGGGGTGCCACGGGCGNNTGGCACCCGATCCCACTGGTCGATTTTCTCTCACCAACTGCCTCAGGTCTCTGCACTGGTCACTTCTTCGCTTTCTCCAGCATATCCCGAAGGTATTGCGCGAATTTGTCCCGAGAGTTAATCTTCCCCTCGTTGTAGACCCCAACGACCTTCACCCGTCCCTCGCCCAGGGGCATCAGAACCGCGTAGAGAGGGAGAGCGGTGTCCTTGAATGCCTCCCCCTGGAACTGCCGGTTCGCTATCGCCTCCTTCTCTCGCTGGTCCCCACCTGGGTCGATCGTGTACGAGCTAACCGGAACTTCGTCCGTGTAGAGTTGCACTCCCTCGAACTCCTGGAGCAGATTCTTCACTTCTGGGCGAGTGAACACTGCCTGCTCGTTGTACTTGCAGTTCGTGCAAGTGACTCCAGTGAAATCGAGAAATACGGGCTTGCCCGACACCCGCGAGCGGTCGAGTGCCCCCTTCAGGTCGGTGCCCCAGTCTTTGTCGGATTCAGGAAGCAAGAACGCTTCGACCCAGGCGTACGCCGCACCCGCTGGCCGCTGGGCCTTTCCGTCCGCGGTCTTGAACATCGCGGGAAAGAGATACACACCGAGTCCAAGAAACAGGGCAGCGAATAACAGCCGTGGAACCCCGATGTTGGGCCGCTCCTCATCATGGGGAAGGCGGTACACGTTGAGCAGGTAAAGCCCACACGCCACGCAGATCGACACCCACCCAGCGAGAACGACATCGTAGGTGAAGTAGGCCGGGGTTGGCAGAAGGCGGAGCTCAGCCGTCCGCAGGAACTTCAACGCTGCGGCCAGTTCCAGGAACCCCATCACCACCTTCACACTGTCCAGCCACCCACCAGACCGGGGCAAGGCCTTCATCAATCCGGGGACAAGTGCCAGGACAAAGAACGGGGCCGCAAACGCGGTCGCGAATGCCAGTCCGCCGAACACCTCCCGGGCAGTCGGGATGGAGATCAAGCTCCCCCCGGTGTCGGCCGCCGAGATCCCGGCGAATCCGCCCAGGAACGGAGCCACGCAAGTGAAGCTGATGACCGTGAATGCCAGTGCCCCGAATACAGTTCCGATCACCCCGCCCTTGGCCTGCTTGGCCTGAAGCCGCCGGACCATGAAGTTCGGTAGCGTTAGCTCATACATGCCGAAGAGGCTCAGGGCAAGGACCAGGAACAGCCCGGCAAGTGCCAGGTTGGTCACCGGGTGGGCACTTAACCAGGCCATGAATTTCAGCAGCGCGAACGCCGAAACCCCCAAAACGCTAATGATCGTGAGGCAGTACACCCCGGCCAGTTTGAGCCGCTCTCCAAGTGACCCGTGAGCCTGTTTCAAGAAGATGCTGACCGTGATCGGGATCATCGGGAACACGCACGGCGTGACCAGCGAGATCAACCCCCACAGGGCAGCAGTCGCCAGGAACGCCCCCAGACCCGTTCCCTTCACAATGTCATCGGCTACACCACCCTGGGCGGCAGTCATGCTGTCGCGGAGGGTCGTCAACTCGGCTTCATACTCGGCGGTCGGTTTGGCAATCTTCCGGCCGTGATCGGCACTCGTTGGCGCAGGCGGGACTGTGGGCGGTGTCGGCGTTGGTGCGAGGGCGGTCGGGACCATCGGACCGGCCCGACTCGTCCCCGGATGCAGGATCGCCTCGACGGCGGCGGCGTACTTCGGGTCCACTTCAACCGCCGGTCCGTCGAGAATCGTGACCTGCCCGGTTGGCGGCTGGTTTGGGGGAGTCGGGAAACAACTCGCATCGTTACAGATCTGGATTATTGTCCCTTTCAACGGGACGGTCTTCGGACCGGGTGTGGCTTTGGGGGAGACCACTGCGGTCATGGTCCACGTCACCGAAAAGGGGTAGTATTCGTCGTAGCCCCCACCTTCCCGGGGTTTGGTCTTCGGGCCTGGTGGGTCAGTCACCGCCTCGACGAAAATCAGGTCGCCCGGTTTGGGGAAGCGAATCGCGTTCTTACTGTCTTGTTTTGGGTCGGAGGGGTGATTGGGGTACGTCCATGCCTTCGGTGCCGGGGTGACGGTAAGCAGCACCGAGACCGTTTGGCCGGGCTTTGCCTCCTTCGGGCGGATCTCCACGCTCACCTGCCCAAAGTCGGCGGATGTCCTCGGACCCAGTGCCGCTGCGAACTCGCCGGGAGGTTGGGCAAGCCCTGTGGCACCAGTCAGCAGGAGGGCAACGAGAGCAAGAACGCTGAGTGATCGGTTCATGGCTCACACGCTTCTGCGGAACGGGTATGGAGGAACCAGAAAGCCCACGGGGCATTGCCGTGGGCTCTCAGATTGTCGAGAGCGGGATGGGTGACATATCGGTCTACCCAGGCGACCGCATCCCGGCCGCTCCCCACTCACCGGGAGATAGTCGCCTGCTGAGGCTCTCTTACACTTAGAACTTGTCCAAGTTCAAAACCGTGTTGTTCGCCGAGCGTGCGAATACGAGCAAAACGGCCGCACTCTGTGTGGCATGGCCATCCTGGCCATGCTGGGCCGACACGGGCAAGATGCCCGTGCCACCAGNNCTCGTTTCTGGACAACTCCTTACTTCGCGGTCAGAGCCTTCGCCACCTCGTCGGCGAACTCTTTCTCGACTGCGACCGCGGGGCCGTCGAGGATCTTCAGCGACGCCTCGACCGGCACCGCCTTTGGCGGGAAGCAGTTACTCTTGTCGCACACCAGCAGTTTGAACGATTCCAGTTTCACCGTCGCCGAACCAGCCGCGGCCTTCGGCGAGATGACCGCCTTTCGGGTGAAGACTGCGGTCCCGGAGGAGTAGCGGAGTTCCTTGATCATCAACTCGGGTTCGGCCTTGGTGTCGAAGTCTTTTGGGTCGGTCACCGGACCAACGAAGATCACCCCTGCGGGGGCCGGGAATGTGATTGTGTTCACCATGCTCGCAGCAAGTTTATCCGGCTGGACGGTTGGGTAAGTATGAAATCCCTCATGGAGATCGACTGTGAGCTTGAACGTGACGGTTTGTCCCGGTTTGGCCTCGGCTGGCTCGAATTTCGCCTCGACATTCTTCACGGCTTTCTCGTACCACCCGCCTTTCTGGGTGGCCATCGCGGCGGGGCGGTCAGGGAACGCAGCCACGAGGACGACACAGGGGAGGGCGAGCGCGAGCATCCGGTTCAGTCGCATGGGAAGGGACTCCGTAATTGGTTCCAACAGAGATCCAGGGCGTTGCCCGTCTCACCCAGGGCGTTGCCCGTCTCACCCAGGGCGTTGCCCGTCTCACCCAGGGCGTTGCCCGTCTCACCCAGGGCGTTGCCCTGGGCTGAGAGATCTCAGCCTTTCAGGCTGAAAACCACCAAGGTATTGGTCAAAGTCTGACCGTCTTCACCCTGAAGGGGTGAGATCTCTCAGCCCAGGGCAACGCCCTGGGTCGTCTTTGACCGTCTTCACCCTGAAGGGGTGAGATCTCTCAGCCCAGGGCAACGCCCTGGGTCGTCTTTGACCGTCTTCACCCTGAAGGGGTGAGATCTCTCAGCCCAGGGCAACGCCCTGGGTCTTCTCAGCCCAGGGCAACGCCCTGGGTCTTCTCAGCCCAGGGCAACGCCCTGGGTCTTCTCAGCCCAGGGCAACGCCCGATGGGCAGCGGTCGTTTCGATCACTTTTTCTCTGGCGGGCTGGGCGATTCCCTTGCTGGTGGTGGGGGCTCGACACCCTTGAGCTTGAGAGTGCTCACCTGCTTCGTCTTCAGATCGACGACCCGGATGCGGTGGGCGTTCGTGTCGGCCACGTACAACTTGCCTCCGGCGTAGCTGATCCCCGCCGGTTCGTTGAACAGCGGACCGGACAGCCACCCGTCAGGTTCATCCCCCCCGAGGAAGGTCGAGAGGATTCCGTTCTTCGGGTTGTACACCCGGATTTTACTGTTGTAAGTGTCTGCGATGTAGACCTTTTCGTCCGCGAACACGACACCGAGAGCGTGTTGCAATCGGGCTTCCTTGGACTCCTGCGCCAGGACGTCCTCGACACGGCCTGGGCCGTCTCGATCACCGAAGACGAATAGCCCTCGCCCGACGACCGTCTGCACCTCGCCTTTGCCGCCAAGCGGCACCTTACGAAGGGCGCTGATCTCGCTGTCGGCGACATAGAGAAACTGGCCGTCCGATGTCAACCCACTCGGCTGAGCAAACATGGCCTCATGGAGCGGCCCGTCACCAATCCTCTCCCGTCCATTCCCGGCGTACGGGGCGATCTCTCCCTTCGCCGGGTCGAAGGTCCAGATCTGGTGATGACCGGCCATTGCGATGAACAATTTGTCCCCGACCCAGAGTAGATCCCACGGGCTGTTCAGGCTACTCCGGGCGGGGACCGCCCCTTCGAGCGCGCGGCGACTGGGATCCCCCTCCTGCTGGCCGTTTCCGGCCGCAGTTTTCACGGTCCCGGCTTTCAGATCCAGTTCCCGGATCGAGTGGTTTTTCCGGTCGGCGACGTAGAGCGTATCCCCGTGGAGCGCCATCCCCTGAGGGTCGTCGAAACGAGCCTTGTCGAAGGCACCGTCCGCGTATCCCGGCTGGCCCGTGCCAGCAATGGCGAGTCGATTCCCGTCCAGGTCGGTGATCACGATCCGGTGGTGGGTGCTGTCAGCGATAAAGAGTCGCTTCCCGGCTGCGTCGGCCAGTACCTTACCGGGGAAGAAGAGTGGCGTATCCCCCTTTTCTCGGAACCGCGCCAGATCGAATCGAATCGGCTTCTCATTGAGCGTCTTTTTCTTCTTGTGCTCCTCGACGACCCTTCCGACCACCAGATCGAGCAGGTCGTATTGCCCTTCCCCGGACGAGTACCCGACGAGGTTCCCCTCCGGGTCGATGACGACGAATGTCGGCCACGCTTCGACACCGAACCGATCCCAGATCTTGCGCTCGGCATCATTCACCACGGGGTGCTGGATTTCGTATCGCAGGATGGCCTTGCGAATGCTCCGGGTGTCCTTTTCGTTGTCGAATTTGGGGGAATGGACCCCGATCACGACCAGTTCGTTGGCGTACTTCTTCTCGAGCTTGTGCAGATCGGGCAGGATGTGGATGCAGTTGATGCAGCAGAGGGTCCAGAAATCGAGTATGACGACCTTGCCCTTGAGATCCTTGAGGGCAAGCGGCCCGGCGGTGTTCAGCCAGGCCACCCCACCAGTCAGGTCCGGGACGGGCATCCCTTTGCGAATTTCCCCAGGCTGGGGCACTGGGGCCGCTGGTTCGGCCTTCGCTCCCGTGTCGGACTTCTCGTCTGCCTTTTTGTCGTCGACAGCATGGTCCTGCCCACCCATCGTGATCAGGGCACAACCGAGCGCACACGCGCTGAGCAAACCCAGCAACACCGACCATGTATATCGCCGCGCGGGCGGAGGAGTACTCGGGGACGGGATGGGGGCAGGCAAGCCCGTGGTGGGCGGCCCGTCAGGAACCTGCTCGGTCATCGGGTCGTTCTCCTCGGTCGGGGTCTTGCATCCATGTTAACCGCTACCGGGCCGGGGGTGAATCACAAACCGCGAAGGATGACAGACCGCCTCTCCTCGATCCTATCGAGCGATCAGTTGAACGGGTGGTTCTCTGGCCGTACGATGCAGCGGTAGACGTTAGACGTTGTCGCCAGCCGGGCGCATGCCGGATCCCCCATGAATCATGACCAGCCGACCACGGTTCATTCCCCCCTCACGACTCATCCGGCTCTGGTCAAAACCCAGGTCGCCGACACCCACTCCCCGACCGCTCCCTCAATCGCTGCTTTGGATGAGCCCGTGATCGGGATGCGCGTCGGCGAATTCCTTCTCCTGGAAGAACTCGGCAACGGCTCGTTCGGTCGTGTGTTCCTGGCTGGTCAGGAAGGGCTTAACCGCAAAGTCGCATTGAAGTTGACGCGGCTTCGAACGATGAGCGAGGACGAGGGTAAGGCCCTCGGTGGTTTGGAACACGACCACATCGTGAAGGTGTACGCTGCGTTCACCTCACCCGGTACGGAGTGGCACTGCCTGTGCCTTCAATACGTCCCCGGGGCGGACCTGCGGGCGGTGATCGAGCGGCTCCACGGGCCAAATGGTCCGCCACGATCCGGTCGGGGCGTCCTGGAGGCGGTTGATGCTGTCGGCCGCAAAGACGGAGCGTTCGACCCGGTCGCTCTTCGCGATCGCGACACGCTGGCGGGGGATGACTTGCCGCAGGCCGTTTGCCGCCTCGGTGGACACCTGGCTGAAGCACTGGCGTTCGCCCATGCCAAGGGGGTATTACACTGCGATATCAAGCCCGGGAACATCCTGCTGACCCCCTACGGCCGCCCGATGCTCGCCGATTTCAACGTGGCGTTCAATTTGGCCCGGCAGGGCTCCCGGCAAGCCGGGCTCGGCGGGACGGTGTCGTACATGGCTCCGGAATACCTGGTCGCGGTCCGGGAAGGGCGGACCGGGTCTGTAGACGAGCGGTGTGATATCTACTCCCTCGGAGTGGTTTTGCACGAACTCACAACCGGCGCGAAACCTGGGCCTCACTCAATCTCATCCGATACGCGCGGTCCCGTGCCACAACCCGAGAAGACGGGAGACACGCTCCACCGCGTTCCCCGCGAACTGGCGGTGGTCATCCGTCGTTGCCTCGAATGGGAGCCATCCCATCGCTATCAGACAGCGGCCGAGTTGGCCTCCGCCCTTTGCGGGGCCTGGCATCTGCTCGCAACGCACCGGGCTCTGTCCCGTGTCGGCCCAGTCGGTCGGGTCGGCCGGTGGGTGATCGCCCATCCGATTGCAGCGCTGGTACTGACCGGGCTCATCCCCCATATCCCCGGGTCGCTTGTCAATATCGCCTACAACACTGTCCAGATCAAGCTCACAGATTCGCAGCTCCAGACGTTTGAGTCACTGGTGCTGGTGTACAACCTGATTGTGTACCCTGCCTGCGCGGGCGTGTTCCTCGTGGCTCTTCGGGGGATCAGTCAGCGCTTGCCGTCACTGCCCTGGGCGGATGGACCGGCGGTGGACGATCTTCGCCGCCGGGTGCGTGTGGTGGGCTGGATGGTGATTGGCCTGGGATGTGCCGGCTGGTTCCCGGGGGCGTTGGTGTTCCCCCTGGGGATCGATCTCATGGCCGGACCGATCTCGCGGGAGACGTATGGCCATTTCGCCATGTCGTTCATCCTCTCCGGACTGATCGGGGTCGTGTTCAGCTTCCTCGGAGTGGTGTACCTCCTCTTCCATTCCTTCTTGCCCAATCTGGGCCATCCGGACACCTACCAGCCCGGGGCAATCGGGGCTGAGATCCACCCACTGGTCGCTTTGCTCGGCCCCTGTCTGATGCTCTCCTGCGCGGTCCCCTTGACGGGGGCAGCGATGCTCGTGATGCTGGAAAGTGAGCCGCAGACGCTCGGGTTCCGGCTCCTGGTGACAGGTTTGATCGGGCTGGGTATGGGGGGGGTTCTCTTGGCCGCGAGGGTCGCCAGTCGGCTGTTCCGACTCGCCAAGGTTTGGGGTGAGGGTGAGGGCGAGGGGCATGGAGTCGCGACCGGGTACGACCGGACCCGAATGTCGGGGTACGCCCGGTCGATCCCGCCAGGGTCGTGATCCAGCCTGCATCAGGACCAACGGACAAAACCGCTCGACTGGGAGGCAGAGTGGAGTCAAACGGCCCTCCGGCTCCCCCTTCCTTCTTATACAGGAACCCGCTGAGGTTGTCGCATCTACGGAGAGACGATTGGACGTATAAATGGGAGAGCGAGGCTCCTGCCGAGCCGTACCACCCTCACGCTCGGCAGGAGCCTCGCCCTCCCGTTAGACCGATTCTTACTCCTGGAATGGGACAGCCTCTGCGGGTTCCTGTATTAGGGAAGGGGGTTGGGGGGTTAGGTTTTCTCCGGAAGTCCTTATCAGGGGATCTGCACCTCCGCTGGCTGGAGGATGAACTCGTCAGCCCCCAGTGGAGGCGGTGCCAGTTTCAGTTCCTTTACCTTCCAGCCCGGGTGCTGGATTTGCCCGTTGAACGGGGGTTCTCCGGTCACATTTCCGATCACCCGGATGGCCGATGGGTCGAACCCCTTCGGGACCGTGACCGGATCGTCTTCCTTTCCGCCCAGTACCGGCTCGATCACGGCGTGCTGCTTGAGAGCGGCCTGGGCCTTCTTGTGGACCTCCCGAACCGCCTGGCCAATCTGGTCATCGGAGTATGCCTGGACATCTTCCAGCAGGAAATCCACCAGCCGAGCCTCGGCCTGAAGAAGCGCGAGCATCCGCAATGGGGTTCCGGACGGCTTCGGAGGCGGGGGCGGAGTGGTGGGTTTCACTTCAACACCACCAAGGAGTGCCTTCAGCTTGGCCGCAAACGCAGGGTCGTGTTTGGCCATGCCGGCCACAGTCAGCCCCTGAAATGCCTCACCAAGCCCGCCTGCCCGAGCGACGGCAATGGCAATCACCAGGAACAGGATACTCGCAGCGCCGATGGCGGCCCCGATTGCATATTCCATCACCGAGCCTCTACCTGGGAGTCCCGGGCATCTGGCCCGGTAATCGGTTCGTGTGCGGGTCGCTCACCCGCGGTCCACAGAGCGTTATACGAACACCCCGGTGGGATGTGCCCCCGCCCTGTCAGCTCAGGCTCGCGTGGTCACCTTCTGCGGTAATGGGACACTGGAGGCAGGAGTGAGAACCAGCCAGCAGAACCCCTCCCCCAAGGGGCGCAGCGCAGCCGCACTCTGCTCCCCCTTCCTTCTTAGGGAAGGGGGTTGGGGGGGTTAGGTTCTGTCCGTAAGTACTTGGGCGGGGGGGCAGGAGCGAATATACCCGTGAGTTTCGCGACCGAGTTCCGAGCGAGCGGCGAGCCGTAAGGCCGCCGGTTGGAACTGAAGGGTCGCAGACGCTTGAGGTCAAGCACCGGCGGGCTGACGCCGCGCCGCTCGCCCTAATCGGGTATCCTTTCTCCTGCCCACCGCCTTGGCGGATGCTTGAGCGGCGGAAAGGGAACTCACGTGGCGGTTTGATGATGGATTCAGCGCGCGGGATTCATCTGAACGTGCCCGACATCCTCAGCCCGTTGTTCTTCGTGTGGTGTTTGAGTCGTGCGCTGTGGCACGAGACGACGAACGAGCCAGTCGCGGACTCGAGTACGGGCGGGCACTTCAAACCACCGATAGCAGCCGATACTTGCCATCAAGCTGATCGCAAAAACTGCGATCGAACGGAGTAAGGGTGGTAAATCACCGAGATGCGTTGCATGGGGATAGCGGTCGATCAAGCGGATCAAGAGAAAGTGGAGCATGTAGAACGAGAAACTGACTTCGCCGAGCAACCGGAGAACCTTTCCGCTCAGAAGACGTGAAAGGAACCCTCGTTGATAGGCGAACACCAGAATCACCATCCCGAAGAACGGCGTGTAATACACGCTTCGTCGCAGCAGGTAGGGTACGGACGGACTGGCCATCAAGGCGACTGCGACCAGGACCAGGCTGCTCACCTCCAGAAGGGATGCCCATTTCGGGCTCGGGCCACGGCTGCCCTTGTCATTCAGACCGAGAAAAACTTGCCCCAGAGCGACGCCGGTGAGGAAATCCAGCACGCGGAAGAGGGGATTGATGTACCACATCCAGAACCCGAGAGGATCGTCCAGCCCGATCAAGACACATGCCATTGCGACGGCCCACAGGCCGATCGCCAGCAAACTCGAACGTCGCGGTCGATCCAGGCCAACAGCATGCATCGCCCATACCACCAATGGGAACAACGCATAGAAAAAGATCTCATCCGACAATGACCACGATACAGTATTGAGAGAGAAGTAGATTGTTTCATCTGAAAAATAGCTCTGCGTGAGAGTCAAGTTGGCGATTGTCGAGTCGATGAATTGGTCAGGTGCAGCCATGATTTCCGGATAGCGCACCACCACGGCGAGTCCCAATGTCAGGAGGTGGACAGGCCAGATTCGCGCCACGCGGGCAGCATAGAATTTCCAAACCGACGGCCCAGATAATTGGACAAACACGAGGCGATAGTTATAGGTCAGGATAAACCCAGACAGCACGAAGAAGAAGGTAACGCCGCAAAAGCCGTCGTTCATAAAGCTGTGGACAACCGACGGCATATCCGGGCTTCCCTTGAGCCAGGGATAGACATGCCGAAAGAAGACGGCTAAAGCCGCGAAGAATCGAAAAGCGGTCAAGGGGCGAAGCTCAGGCCGATGGTCAGTCATCGTGCCGCTCCGTGCGCCGAGTTGTGAGACGACAGGAGATTAGAAATCAAATGGGCGGGCACGGTCAAGCCCAACGAGACCAACCTCGGTTTCGTGGGTGTACGACACGGTTTGCCNNCGCAAACCGTGTCGTACACCCCGGTTTCGTTTCGGTGGTGTACGACATGGTTTGCGACCCCCGACTCCTCCTGCCTCGCCCCCTTCTCCGAACTCCGATTGCCGGTCAAGAGGTTGCGGCGAGGGTTACCCATTTTAACAGGACGATTGGCGTCGATTGATTTTGCAGCATTTGGTTTGCAGCGAGTTGGGGCTTGGGAATAGTCTTTTTGACGCCATGACACGACCCTTCCTCCTACTGTCAAGCGGTGCCAAGGATGGCTACCTCCACCATTTCGACTGCCCCTGCCAATTCCATCCGTCCCCAGCTCGAACAGATCGCCATCGATCTGGTCAATCGGATCTACGGTGCCGATGGCCCGGCCTGGGGCACCCGACTGACTGCCATTGAGGACACCATTCTCGCTGTCAGACAAGTTTTCTGCGAAAAGATGCTCGACGAGGCCCTGCAACGCCAAGCCAATACCGCCGAGAAACGCCCCCAATCCATCGCGCAATAGCGGAGGAATCCGCGTGGGTGTAGGATACTGGCATCTCGTCGACGATCAGCCGATCATCTGCGAAGCTGCCGGGGGTCCACGATGGCGGAACCGATCGCCTACGATGTCTTCTTGAGCCACAGCTCCCAGGACAAGCCCATCGTCCGCCCTCTGGCGGAGCGGCTTCGGAAAGATGGATTGCGCGTCTGGTTCGATGAGTGGGAGATCCAGCCCGGCGACAGCATCCCGTCGAAGATCGAGGAGGGGCTGGAGCGTTCCCGCGTGCTCGTGCTCGGCATGTCGGCGAATGCCTTCGGCCCGGAGTGGGCCAGTCTGGAGAGCCACACGCTCCGGTTTCGCGACCCGCTGAACAAGGATCGCCGTTTCATTCCTCTCCGGCTCGATGGTGCCCCCATCCAGGGCTCCCTGGCACAATTCCTGTACATCTCGTGGAATCCTGCGGATCAGGCCGAGGCGTATGCGAAGCTCCTCGGAGCGTGCCAACCGCCCGCGAAGCCGCCATCGGAAGCCACCTGGGCCTCGCGCGAGACGTTCGCGCGTCGGGTTCTCTCACTGGGTCACACCGGTTCCGTGCTGTCGGTCGCATTCAGCCCAGATAACACTCGTGCCCTCTCCGGGTCATCCGACAAAACCGTGCGTCTGTGGG
>PLDW01000139.1 GCA_003136315.1 Gemmataceae bacterium
GCCTGGAGTTCACCCCCAGCGTTGACGACGATTTGGGTTGTATTTCCAGTCGATGCGGCGGTAAACGTGGTCTTTGAACTGGTCAGCAGTCCCCCCGCACCCACGACGATTTGATCGGTCGTGCTTCCTGAATAAGCGAAATTCACGGTGTTATTCGTGAACGATGTGACCCCATTGTCTGTCAGGGTCGCCCCCGCCCCCAACTGGAGTGTCGCCAGCGACGCGATCGTCAATGTCGCACCATTGTCGACGGTTACCGCTCCCCCAAAAGTGGATGGTGTGCTGCTTGTTCCGACGGTCAACGAGCCATTGCCAATATTCACGGTGGTCAAGGAGTTCGTCGCCAGGCTCTGGATGACGTCACTGTCGGCCAGGTTGTGGGTGATGGTCCCGGCCGAGGTCAAGTTGATGACCGCCTGATCCCCGGATTGGGGCACAACCCCACCCACCCAGTTATTCCCTGTGTCGAAGTCTCCACCAGTTGGGGCGACTGTGGTGTTCCACATGATCGTCGCGGGGACGACGCGATCCTCGAACTGCTCAACGCGAAGAGGCGAGGCTTGGACTCGTCGACGTACTGACCGGGCTGGTTGCTGGAAATGCTTCAGGAACAGCTTGGCCTTCATGGAGCGAATCATGGGAGATCCTTTATGGAATTGCGGTGACGGATCACGCTGGCTCTGTCGTTCAGTGCTGATACCCGATGTCTACAGCCAGGACATCTAAGAAAGTCCCAAACACTGCCGAAGCAGTCGCGAAAACTAAGTATCTCGCTGTCGGCTTATTGATATCAACGCCTCGATCTGTCGCGAAATCAGATTTTTTCTGAGATTAATTCCCGAAACTGCCATAACGACTTTAAGTGATGGAGAGTATGGCAATGGGTCAATTAATTATCACATAATATTAATATAGATAGAATCTTAATTTTGTTGACACGCCCACTACCGCCGAAAATTGTCGCGCGACAGAATGCAGGCGGGTGATGAGGTCGTCTTACATTCAGCGAAAAGTGTCTGACCTCCCCTGGTTCCCACGGCCCTCCGTTGGAACCCTTTTTCCCCTGCTTCGCGGGTGTGGGGCAACGCGCTGGGACGCCGTCAAACGGATCTCGTATCACTTCACGTCTCTGTTTAGCCCACGACGCGGCTCGTCGAAATACCTCATTCGCACGGTGGGCCGTGGGAGCGAGGGAGATAGGAACCTACGGCCAGGATGCTGTCGCGTCTAAAGAGAATTCTCCCGGATAGGGTGGCGAGTCGGAACTCGGCCTTGCCCTACCATGAGAAGCCGAGGCTGACTGCAGCGCGGACAACCTGGCCACGAATTTCTTCTCTGGGCTGAAAAACGGAATGGTTGTCCGCGCGATGGGCTGGGCGGGTTATAATATCCATCAACCTGCGAGAGCTACGATGACGCCGACGATGGGCCAGACCCTCTGGCAGCGATTGACAGAATCCCCGCACGACGAAGAGGTCTGGACGACGTTTCGTAGACGCTATGAAAAACTTTTGCACGGTTTTGTATTAGAACGTACCGGTGACTCGCAGCTCGCTGAGGAGGTCACCGTGAATGTGTTCACGGATCTGTTCTGCACACTCGCGGACCGCAACCGCGAACCCCTTTACCTTCAGGGAGGTAGCTTCCGACCGTACCTGAAGACAGCCGCGTCCAGAGCCTTCAAGAAGATCTTGGCTGCCCGCCTGAAGTTTGGCCCCAACGGGTTCGACCCAGACGACATTGGCTGGGAGGAAGACCTCGAACGTCGGGTCGCTGAGCGGGAACAGGCCGAACTTGAGGTCGTCCGGTGGGCTGGGATCTACCGGGAGTCGATTGCCGACCTTCGCCGCGACCCGCAGTACACTCCTGCCTCCTTCGCCGACTTCCTGACCATCTATTACCATCCCCGTGTTGCGGCCGTCGTCAACCTTCGTTCGGGCCGCGACCTGGACCGTGGCTCCGGCCGGTCTGAAGGCACGATCGGCAAGAATGCGAGACGGTTCCTGGATCGCTTGATTCGGGTGATGTCGGCCCGCGCACGAACGATGTCCGAAGGGAGCCCCGGACCGAACGACTTGACCGTCCCCCAGAGCCGTGGAGAGCGGACCGAGTCGCGCCGGCGAATGCTGGTCATCCTTGAAGAGGTGTGGCGCAAATATGGTCACCTGTCTGACTGATGCCCAGTGGGAAGAGTACCTCGAAGGCGACCTCGACGGACCGGATGAGGAACTCGATGCACACCTGCAAAGTTGTCCGACCTGCCCACTGATTGTTCGCCGCCTCCAGGATCGGCTGCTCAGGGGGGAGGGACCGCCCACCCTCCCTTCTGGAGTCGGTCGACAACTTGACGACCTGTGGCGCCGGAGGGTTCCGGCCGGTGGGCCACCAATCGTCCCCGGATACACAAATCTGGTCTATTTCGCCCGTGGTGGTCTGTCGGTCGTGTACCGGGCCGTCGATTCAGGAGGTCGCCATGTCGCGATCAAGTTCCTGGAACGCGGTCTGTTCGCCACGGAAATCGAGATCAAGGAGTTCTTGGCCGAAGCCGAACGGCTCCAGGCCGTTGCCGGACAGGTCCGAGCAGACGGCCGTCGGTCAGGGCTGATCGATGTCCTGGAGAGCGGCCAGAGTGTTGGCCGTGGGCCGTACATCGTCATGGAACTGGCGGCAGGCGGGTCGCTCCATGAGCGTGTGCGGAGTACTCCACTTCCACCGGAACAGGCAGCCCGGGTACTGGCCAGGGTGGCCGAGACCGTCGAGGAATTGCATGTTGCTGGGTTGCTGCACCGCGACCTGAAGCCGTCGAATATCTTGCTTCAGCCGTCCCCGAAAGCCCCGCTGGGGGTCGACCCGCGCCTGGCTGATCTGGCGGTGCTCGAACCGCTGGTCTCGGACCTCGGAATGGCCCGCTGCTTCGACCCCTCCACGGGGGCCGCTTCGACCGCAGGTTTGAAGGGAACTCCCGAGTACATGGCTCCGGAACTTCTGCGGGGAAAGCCACCCTCCCGACAGTCCGATGTGTACGCACTCGGTGCGACCTTCTACGAGCTTTTGACGGGTCGCCCGCCGTTTCGATCGAGCTCGACACCGGACTTATTGGCCGAGATTCGACGGGGACACCCGACTCGGCCGCGGCGGCACAACAAGCAACTCCCCCGAGCGTTGGAGGCCATCTGTGTCCGTTGTCTGGAGAGGAACCCGCGGAGAAGGTACGCGACCGCCCGTGAGCTGGCCGAAGACCTCCAGCGGTATCTCGACGGGGGCCGGGTTAAGGCCACACTGCCCTGGGCACATCGGCGGACGTGGAGGTGGGTGATGAAGAACCCGCTCTCCAGCGCGGTGTTCGTCGTTCTCATGTTCGTGGCGATTGCGGCGAGCGGCTGGGCCGTGGCCAAGGATCGACAATCTCAGTTGGACCTGACGCGGGCTCAGGCGGCGGAGGCGGCGAAGACACAAGCCGACGAAGTGATAGCAGCCAACCTTCAGACGAGCAATGAGGCAAGGCTCCGTGAGGTCGCGCAGAAGAAGGCCACCCATGAAGCAACCGTCTGGGCAGCCAGGGCCGCTGCCCGCCGCGGGGATTGGTCGTCTGCACTACAATATTACCAAATCGCGGTCCATGATCAGCTTCCGGGTGACGTCCCATTCCCCGACCAGTTGCAATTGCGAGTCGAGCGGCTGTTCGGCTTTTTTGCGGTGAATGACGAAGCGAGACTGAAAGCTGAGCTTGAGGATCTCCGGGCTCAGCCGACTCTCGGCCGACTGGCGGCCAAGGTGTCGCTCGTCCGCGGGGCATACCTGCTCTGCGACTCGACCCGCCGTGCGGAAGGGCTGGCTGCTGTGCGGGAGGCACTGGTCGCCCGTGAAGACCTTCTCTACCCAGGCGGCGACCAGTCGAACATGGCCGATCTGGCCTTCGCAGAAGCGCTGGTCGAGACTCGCCCGATCGCAGTTGTCGACCGACTCCGACAGGCCATCCGGCACGACCCGCTCCATTACCCGGCCGAGTCGAGTCTGGTCGTCGCTCTGCTCACTTCGGGTCAGCCCGAAGAAGCGGAACGACGGGCCGAACGGATGGAGGAATTCTTCCCGGCGTCGCCGGTGCCTCCACTGGTCCGCGCGGTTGTCGCTGTCATGCGGGGTGATCGGAAAGCCATGCGGGCAGGGGTTGCCAAGGTCGCCGAGCGCCTCCACGCTGACCTCAGTGATTTCCTCCACTATTGTGAGATCCTCACCGATGTTCTCGACATTCTCGCCAAGGATACTCCCACTGGGAACCTCGATATTCTCGATCAGTTGAAGATCGTGAAATTATCCCTGGAGATGCAATCGATCGTCGAAACGGCTGCCAAACCGCTGGCGTTCGCGGTCCCAACCGTCGGGCTGGCATTCGCCTGGTTCAACAAACTGTTAGCGGCGTTCAAGCATGATGCGGGCAAGGGCGACAATGCGACGTTCGAGCTATTCATGGGGATGAGCCAGGACTCTCCGGAGGCGTTCATCCTGGCACTGGCCGCAGCCAATCGCCTGGTCGCCGCATGCGCTCTGGTGAACGCAAACCAACTCGCCGAGTATCGGGCCGCATTGGCCCAACTGTCCGACCTGGCGTACCGGGCCGCCGATTCGCCGACGATGTTAGTCCGATCACCAATCCGATATCAGACGCGGCTGATCGGGATGATCGCGGACCTTGGGTTATTGAAACTTGACCCCGAGCCGAAGAAGAGCGAAGTCCGCATCCGACGGGTGAGGGACAATCTCCACCGGATGGTCGCAGACGGGCGGCGGTGGCCTGTGGCCCGCCGAGAGTGCATGACACTCTTCACGATGATGCTCACATCGTCCCTGACGCCGGAACTCGCCGCCGACTGGAAACTGGATCGTCCGGAAGGGGTGGCAGCATTTCAGAAGCGAAATCGAGATCTGACCCGGCTCGGCCGCACACTTCTGGAAGACTGGGTGGATGATGAGCCGAAGAGCCGGGCTGCTCGTAAACTCCTCACGGATCTGAACGCATGGGAAGCCGCCGGATACCGATCCGGACCTGCTCCAATTCCCTTGGCGATCCAGTGATCGGCGATGGATTGAAGAACCCCAACCCACGCCTTTGGCCCGTATCACCATCACATCTTCCCCATTACTGTGGCCGAATTGAGACGTTAACCTGGAGAAGGAGAAACGGGGGCTAACCTCGCCCACAAGACGTAATCCGTGTCGACGGCCTTTCCGCCGAGTCCGGCCACCAGTTGGGCGATCTGACCGCGGTGATAAAAGGCGTGGCCGAACACCTGGGTCAAAGCGCCTTCGACATCCCAACGGTATCGCCGCCCGTCCATTGCAACCCACTCGAACTCGCGAGCCAGTTCGGTGTCGTCCAGGCGGCTCAGATACTCGACCCACGCGGCCTCGGTCTGCGCCACCAACCCGGGTAGGTCCGCCAGGGTTTTCCCCTGCGGAAACGCTGTCGGAGCTCCCGAGTAGGGGCCAAGGCGGGAGAGCCACCGCTGCCGGCCAGCGACCAGATGCGCCATCCGGTCGACTGCCTTCTGGAACTCGGGTGCCCCGCGGCGCTCAACCGGGACCGACTCCAGCATCGCCAGCGACTTGGCGTTGCAATCCCGCTCGTACTCGTACCATCGGCGGAAGCGGTCGGCGAGGGACTTCATGGGGACTCCCGGGTTTCGTGGGTGGTAAGATAAAGCTAACTGCGTCCTTGTTATTTTGAGAATATCGAGTCACTTTTTGTCGAGTAGTAAATCGACCACCCAGCATCCCCGGACGTGCGGCCCCTCGGATCGGCAATGGGAGAGGATGTCGGGGTTTTCGCAGCCAGCATCTTGAAGGGCGTCGGCCAGGATCGGCATTGGGGAGAAATCTCGGGACTCGTACATCTGACGGGCGAGGGTGGTGACGGTTGAAGTGAGCCAGGAGGGGTCGAGAGGAGCCGGGTGGAAGGCGTTGAAGATGTCGCGAAGTACCGATGCCTGCCAACGCCTTTCCTCTCCAATTAATTCGGGAGACGCAGACGCCAAGATATAATACGGATCGAACCCTGCGGGATGCTCCGTCGCAGCCTCAATAGCGTAATAGATGCCATCATGAGCATGACGCCTAAAAGTACGCTCGTGTGCACCGTGGGCAGCTACCAATTCGTCCAAGGTTGCCAGTCCTTCCGCATATTTCTCTGCAATCTCTACCGCCACCTTGCTTCGCTCGTCTCTTATCTCTCCCCAAAGGGCACGGCAGCACGCCACCGCGAACAGCCTCAGCTTCCGGTCACTCGCCTTGCCTTGAAGGAACTCCAGCATCGGCTTCGGGTCAATCGCGGTCAGCCATTCCGCCTCGCTCATCGGTCGCCCTCGGAACCACTTTCAACCCCGATGATACCCGGTGATATCGACCTTGGCCAAGACAAGGACTGACCCCGCACAGGCTCCGTCCAGGGCTGACGCCCTGGACTACTATCTTCCGCCCCGTTGGAGCGGAAACCCCGGAGAGTTCGGCCCCAACGGGGCCTTGAGACAATAGTCCAGGGCGTCAGCCCTGGACGGTCGGTGCGAGGGGCACGCCAACCCTGCGAAGAAAAACCGATGCGAACGGTAACTCCCGGCCGGGTTCGGGGTTTAAACTAGAACCACCGGTGTTCCGTCCGGGCCGAGTTCTTTCGCTGCTCCTGAGTCGGGGAAGCCCATGAAACGATCGATTGCCACGGTCGCCCTGTTCGTCGGCGGGCTGATCCTTGTTCAGCAAGGCGCGGCCCAGCCCGACCCCGCGGCCCTGTTCAAGCTCATCGACACGAACAAAGACGGGAAGATCAGCCAGGACGAATTCCTCAAACTGGCCAGTAAGGCCGGCAAACTCAAGGACAATCCCGCCCTCGCCAAGCAGGTCTTCCAGCGACTCGACACCAACGGGGACGGGTTCCTCACCCCGGACGAGTTCCAGAAGCTTGGGGCACTCGCCAAGGGCAAGAAGGCGGAGCTGCCCGAGAAAAAGGCGGCCACCCCGCCAGCCGCAAGTGCGAGCGGTTTCAATGATAAGCCCACCCCAGAACAACTTGCGTTCTTCGAGAAGAAGATCCGCCCGGTTCTCGTTGACCAGTGCGGCAAATGCCACTCGGCCGAATCCGAGAAGCTCAAGGGCGGGCTCGCCCTCGACACCCGGGCCGGAACCCGGGCCGGAGGCGACAGCGGCCCAGTCCTCGTTCCCGGGAACCCGGACCGAAGCCCGCTGATCAAAGCCATCCGATACAAGGACGAGACGGCGAAGATGCCGCCCAAGGCCAAGCTCCCCGACGATGTGATCGCCGATTTTGAGGCCTGGGTGAAAATGGGTGCTCCCGACCCCCGGGACGGCGGACCGAAGCCCGTGCGGGTCGAGATCGACATCGCCAAGGGTCGCCAGTTCTGGGCGTTCCAGCCGCCCAAGAAAGCCACACCGCCAGCGGTGACCGATGCCGCGTGGCCAAAGTCTGACATCGACCACTTCCTGCTCGCCGGGCTCGAATCCAAGGGGCTCAAGCCAGTTGGCGACGCGGACAAGCGGACCCTGATTCGTCGCGCGTACTTCGACCTCACCGGTCTGCCACCGACCCCGGAGGAGGTCGAGACGTTCGTTGCCGACTCCTCCCCGACCGCGTTCGAGAAGGTGGTGGACCAGTTACTGGCATCTCCCCGCTTCGGTGAGCGGTGGGGCCGACACTGGCTCGACCTCGCCCGCTACGCCGAGACGACCGGGAAGAGCGTCAACGTGAACCACCCCCACGCCTGGCGCTACCGCGACTACGTGATCGCCGCCTTCAACTCCGACAAGCCGTATGACCAGTTCATTCGCGAGCAACTCGCGGGCGACTTGCTTCCCGGCAACGACCCCAAACGGCACGCCGAGCGGATGATCGCAACGGGGTTCCTGGCGATCGGGCCGAAGTCCCTCAACGAGCGCAACGCACTGCAATTCGAGCTGGATCTGGCCGACGAGCAACTGGATGTGACGACCCAGGCATTTCTCGGGATCACGGCAGCCTGTGCCCGGTGCCACGATCACAAGTTCGATCCGATTCCGCAACACGATTACTACGCCCTCGCTGGAATCTTCCGGAGCACTGAAACCTGCTACGGAACAATCCGGGTCGTCCAGAGTCAGCGACCGACCCCACTTCTGCCCCTACCGAAGGACTGCGGCCTCCCGGCCGGGACCGAGAAGATGACCGCCGCCGAGCGGAAGCGGCTCGAAGACCAACTCAAGGAAGTCCAGGCCCGGAAAGTGGATGACCAGATCCAACGGATTTTCATCATCGGTCAAACCGCGCTGCTCCAGAGCAAGCTCGATTCGATCGATGCCGAAGGGAACCCGAAGATGCTGGCGATGGGGGTGCGGGACAAGCCGGCCGTGGGCGGCGGGTTCCGTCCGGGCGGCGGGATGGGTGGGCCGGGGTTTGGGCCATTCGGTCCCGGTTCCCGGACCATCGCCGACAGCCCGATCTACACCCGTGGGGAGGTGGACAAGCCTGGAGCCGTCGTTCCGCGGGGGTTCCTCCAGGTGATGACGACCACCACCCCCCACATCCGCGCTGGGAGCGGCCGGCTCGAACTGGCAGACTGGATCGCGAGCAAGGACAACCCGCTGACCGCTCGGGTGATGGCGAACCGGATCTGGCTGCACCTGTTCGGCCGCGGGCTGGTTCCGACGACGGACAACTTCGGGGCCGCCGGTCAGCCGCCAAGCAACCCCGCGCTCCTCGACTACCTGGCGACAACGTTCGTTTCGGACGGCTGGTCGGTGAAGAAGCAGATCCGGCGGATCATGCTCAGCCACGCTTACCAGCTCGACTCCCGAACCGACCCGAAATCCTTCGAGGCCGACCCGGACAACGCCCTGGTCTGGCGGATGACCCCGCGCCGGCTGGATGCCGAGGCGCTCCGGGACTCGACACTGGCGGTGTGTGGATTGCTCGACACCACGCCCCCGACCGGTTCGCTCCTCGCCAGGGCGGGGGAAGGCCCGACGCAGGCCCCGCGCTTCGGTGGGCAGGTGATGCAATCGCTCAACGACCCGCGGAATGTCACCCGATCGGTTTACCTTCCGGTCATTCGCGACAACCTGCCCGAATCTCTGAGCCTCTTCGATGCGGCCGACCCAAGCCTGGTCGTGTCCGAGCGGCCGACCACCACCACCCCGGCCCAGAGCCTGTACGCACTGAACAGCCCCTTCGCGCTGCGGACCTCCGACGCGGCGGCCGACCGGCTCCTGAAGGACACGAGCGCGGACACCGAGCGAATCCGGTCCGCGTACCTGCTCTTCTTCGGCCGCCCGCCAGCGGAGAAGGAACTGACGGCTGCGACCGACTTCCTCTCTGCCTACCGGGAAACCGCCAAACGCGACCGCGTTCCGGCTGCCCGTCTCGACCGCGACACCTGGGCCGCGTTCTGCCAGGCGCTGTTTGCGAGTGCCGAGTTCCAGTATCGGAAGTGAGACGGCCGGAAATGACCGACCAGGATTGAGGGTGCCACGGGCGATTGAGGGTGCCACGGGCGGCTAGTCCGCCCGTGAAGGCGCTGCACGGGCGGACTAGCCGCCCGTGGCACCCTATCCCGCGGACTAGCCGCCCGTGGCACCCGATCCCGCCGCTTGCCTCACCTGCCCCCAGGGTTGACACCCTGGGCTATTATCCGCCGCCCCTTTGGGGCGGAAGACCGTTGGATTGAGGCCCCGAAGGGGCCGTCAGAGAGTAGCCCAGGGCGTGAGCCCTGGGCAGGACCAAACCACAACATGGAGCCACCATGTTTACCCGCCGATCGCTGCTGCAATCGACTGCCTCTGGATTCGGTTACCTCGCGTTCGCTGCGCTGGCCCACGAGCAGGCGGCCCGGGCCAACCCCGGGGGGAACGCAGCCAACCCGCTCGCACCCAAGGCCCCGCACTTCCCGGCGACGGCGAAGCGGGTGATCTTCCTGTGCATGGAGGGGGGGCCAAGCCATGTCGATACGTTCGACTACAAGCCCAAACTGATCGCTGACGATGGCAAACCGTACAGCAAGGGCCGACTGGCCGGGGCCAAACTACTCGCTCCGCTGTGGAAGTACAAACAGCATGGGAAGAGCGGGCTGTGGATCAGCGAGCTATTCCCCGAGGTTGCCAAACAGGCCGACGACCTCTGCCTGCTCAACGGGATGCAGACCGACCTCCCGGCCCACCCGCAGGCGTTCCTCCAGATGCACTGCGGGATCTTCCAATTCCCCCGACCAAGCCTCGGAGCGTGGGTGCTCTACGGGCTCGGAACCGAGAACGCCAACCTCCCCGGGTTCATCAGCCTCGGCCCGCCCACCAATAACGGCGGCCCAGCCAACTTCGGCAGTTCGTTCCTCCCGGCGATGTACCAGGGGACCAAGATCGGTGCGAACCGCGGGCCGTTCGCTGGCCCTGGCGGCGGGGATGCCGCCACCCAGATGAGCAACCTGAAGAACCCGCGGCGATCCGCCGACGCCCAGCGTGTGCAACTGGACTTCGTTCAATCGCTCAACCGCACCGCACTGGAGAACGGCGGCGACACCACCGGCATTGAGGGGATGATCGAATCCTACGAGCTGGCGTTCCGGATGCAGGCCGAGTTACCGAAGCTGATGGATCTGTCGAAGGAGACGAAGGAAACGCAGGAACTGTACGGGATTGGAGCCCAGGGCGGGTTCGGTCGGCAGTGCCTGCTCGCCCGACGGTTCGTGGAGGCGGGGGTCCGGTTCGTGGAGGTGACATTCCCGGCGTGGGACCACCATACGAACCTCAAGGACGCGCTGGAGCGGAACTGTATGGCGGTCGATAAGCCGATCGCCGGGCTCCTCGCGGATCTGAAACGCCGCGATCTACTGAAAGACACGCTGGTGGTCTGGGGTGGTGAGTTTGGCCGCACCCCAACGGCGCAGAACGGCAACGGACGAGATCACAACAACAAGGGCTACACGATCTGGATGGCGGGCGGCGGGGTGAAGGGCGGGTTCCGGTACGGCGCGACCGACGATTACGGGTTCGAGGCGATCGACGGTCGGATGCACATCCACGACTGGCACGCCACGCTGCTACACTTGCTTGGCCTGAACCACGAGAAGCTGACCTACCGCCACGCCGGCCGCGACATGCGGCTGACCGACGTGAAAGGGACTGTCGTGAAGGAGATTATGGCGTGAATCGCCCCGGGATGCGGGCGAGTCTGCGCGGGCAAACCTGGGGTCTGCCGTTTTCCATTCATAAGTCCGGCACTCCGCCACCGAGTGAGCTTGATGTCTAGCGGCGGAGGCGAACCTGGACGGGAGTTACTGCGTCTAACAACATGGTGACCCCTCGACCGAGACCACTTGCGATTGCGGGAGTAGCCGAAGATGTTCGCTGAGATCACGCCCGAGAGGTTGCTCGCGATATCCGAGCAGGAGTTGCGCTGGTTCGATAACGTCAAGAAGGCGTTCCACGAGAGCGACCTCGCGTACACTGAAGGGCGTGTCCAGGACCACTGCTTCCCTGAACTTTGCAAAGCCGTTGATACTGCCAAGACACTCCGTCGTTCGCTCCGCGGGGAGGACGCGTCGTCCCGTGACAACAAGAAGCGTTTTCTGGAGTTCCTCAACTTCGAGTTGCCGCCCCCAGAGTCCGGCGGTATGCAAGTCCACCTCGTCGATGCCCGGTCCGGCAGACCAGTGACTTATTCGTTCGCTGAACTGGTCTATGACATCCGATGCATGATCCACGAGAACGAGAACCTGAACGCCGCCGAAGCCCCAAATTATCATATCCTGCTTGATTGGTCGCAGCGCAACGGGGTCTACTTTGGCTCGATGGTCGACGGCCGGCTGACGTGCAATGGCCACATGGTTTGGCGGCGGCTCCGTGAGATCCTCGCCAAGTTCATCACCGGCATCGACTGTATGATTACCTACGCCCGATTCATTGCAGGAGATCAGGGTGCATCGTCGTTCAGTATCACCTGCTCGCCACCACTTGGTTCGGTGCGTCCCAGCCGCACCGGTCGGGCGTGACGTGTTCGCGCTATCCAGACGTTGCGCCTGGCATGGGCCTACTGTTAGGTTTCTGGGAGTTCAAGCTCACTGAAGTCCCTGCAGGTAAGAGTGGTGTCAGGCGAAAAGGGCGGAGGACTTATGGCGAGCGAAGTGGCATTTTTGTTTCTCGACGAGTGTAGCCACGAGTCGCTAGATTTGGCCGCATTAACTGGCGTCCTCGTACCATCGCATTCGTATAATGCAGTAAGGGACGAGATTTGCCAAATATCATGGGATGTACTAAGGCCACCGCCAAACACGGTTCCTGCTCCAATCGAACTCCATGCGAGGAATCTGCTAGTGCCGCATCTCTCAAAC
>PLDW01000200.1:0-26598 GCA_003136315.1 Gemmataceae bacterium
TCGTGGTAGGTCATTTCCTGGCGACTGCCTTAGCCCCGGATGGGGCGTTCGTTCTTAGCCCAGGGCGGAAGCCCTGGGCTCTCTCCCCGCAACTGCGTAATCGTGGGGACGTGTACTACCGCCGTTTCACGTCCTTCTCGTAGATATCCGCTTTCGTTTGGCGGTCCGCGAGCAGGTGCTCGGCGAAGAAATCCCACATCTTCTGATTGAAATACGGCTGAGCCGAACCAAATCCGTGCCGGGCTCCTGGGATGATCAGCAGCTCGAACCGCTTGTTCGCCTTGATCAAGGCGTCGGCCAGCCGCATCGTGTTTGCCGGGTGGACGTTGTTGTCGATCTCCCCGTGGACCAGAAGGAGGTGTCCCTTGAGATTCGCGGCAAGCTCCGCGTTCGTCGGCACCTTGATCTCGAACATCATCTTCGGCGGGGTTTTCTCATCCGTCTTTTTGTCTTCGGCCTTCTTCACATCCGCTTTCGCTTCATCTTTTTTCAGTTCAGTCTTCTTCACATCCGCTTTCGCTTCATCTTTTTTCAGTTCGGCCTTCTTCACATCCGCTTTCGCCTCATCCTTTTTCAGTTCGGTCTTCTTCACATCCGCTTTTTCATCCGACTTTTTGTCGTCGGACTTCTTCGCGTCCACTTTCTTTTCATCCGTTTTCACCGCCTCAGCGGATGCCTTCTTCAGTTCCGCCAGTTGCTTCTGCAACTCGGCCAGCTTCTTCTCGACTTCCTCAACGGACTGCTGGTCGTCCGGGTCGAAGCCCGTCAGCAACGCCTCGATCTCGGCCTCGATAGCTTCTTCTTCCGGCGGCGGCCGACGGCGGCCGCCCTGGCCGGTCCCGGTGGTCCGAGTCGTCCCGGTGGTGCCAGTCGTGGTGCTGGTTGCGTCTGTGCTCTTTTTCTCGTCGGTGACAGCGACTTCCTTCAGGCCGTGATATCGCTCGGACCAGTTGTCGTTGTAGATGTTGTTGTCGTGATTCCCTGCGCTCGCAACAGCCACCTTGAAGAACTCGTTATACGGTGGCTGGAGGACCGCCGCAGCCGACATGAAGCCGCCCCCCGAGTGGCCATAGATCCCGACCCGGGTCAGGTCGATGTACGGGTGCCGGGCAGCAAGCTGCTCGATCGCGGCCTTCTTGTCCACCAGTCCGTAGTCACGGAGATTGAAGTATCCGAAGCTGTGGTAAGCTTTTGATCGCTCCGGGCTGCCGCCCCGATGGCCGACCTGGATCACAATGAACCCGAGTTGAGCGAGTTGCATCGTCGGGCTGTACGCCGCGAACTTGTAGGACACCCCCTCGGTCTGCGGTCCCGGGTAGACGTTCGCGATGATGGGATACGACTTCTTCGGGTCGAAATCGAACGGCTTCCAGAGGTTCCCGTAGAGGTCCGTCACCCCGTCCGCCGCTTTCACCACGAACGTCTCCGGCATCCGCCAGCCGGTCTCAGTGAGCTGCCGGAGGTCGGTCCGCTCCAGCGGCATCACCGGGATTCCAGCCTCGTCGTAGACGAGCGCGACCGGGGCGTGATTGACAGCACTTGCAGTCGTGACGACGAACTTTTTTGACGGGGAGAGGTACGACTGGTGGTTGAGTCCGCCCAACACCCGGGCGAAATCGGACGCGATCAAGGGCTCGATACTCGGGTCGAGGAGTGTTAGCCCTGTTCCGTCGAAACGCACCCGGTAGAGGTGGGTGTAATAGACATTCTCTCCCGACTCACGGGCGTTGCCGAGGAAGTAGAGTTGCTTGTTTTTCCCATCGACCTCGACGATCCGGCTGGCACGCCACGCGCCGGAAGTGATTGTATTCTTGAGGGTTCCGTCCCGGCCGTAGAGGTAGAAATGGCCCCATCCGGTTCGCTCCGACCACCAGATCAGCTCATCCGTTTCCTCGACGTACCGGACCGGCTGGGAGTCGAGAAACGCAGCGTCGAACGCCTCGACGAGTAGACATTTCTCGGCTCCCGTGAGCACGTTGATCGTACAGATCTCCAGGTTCCGCTGGAGCCGATCGCGGCGAATGAAGCGGAGTTCCCCTGCCGTCTTGCCCCAGGAGATGCCGGTGTACCTTTCGTCCTTCCATTTTGGCTTCACCTGGGTGAGGGCCATCTTCCCCAGATCGCAGTAGAAGAGTTCCTGCTTGCGGACATTCTCCTCGCCCGGCATGGGGTACTTGTACTGTTCGAGCTTGGGGCGGGGACTGGCGATCGAATCGACAAGGTACAGGTCTTTCACGCCGCGTGTGTCGGTTCGTGAGACGAAAAACGCCTTCGAGTCTGGCGACCATGTCGCGTTCGGTCGGGTCTTGCGGTCGTCGGTCGCTGGGCGGCTGTCGGCCCCGCTATTGCCAGCGAGCCGGCCCCGACCGAACATCCCGAACTGTGGACCGAACGAGTATTCCTCGACGCCGTCCTTGGTCAACTGTACGGCTTTCTCCTCCGCCCCCTCGTCGGCCAGGTAGAGGTTGTGCTTGTAGGCGTAAACGTATTTCTTCTTGTCCGGGGAGGCGGCCTTGTAGCTGAGCGGAGTGGTGGCTGGCGGGGTTGTCTGACTCCCTTGCTGTTGTTGCTGTTGTTGTTCTTGCTGTTGCTGTTCTTGTTGGTCGTCGCGGCGTTGTTCTCGGTCGCCACGGTCGCGGATCTCCTCGAACTGACGCCGCTGCTCTTCGGTCATCCGGGCAAGCGTCCCGGGAGGCGGCTGGAAACCGGTTCGCGCGGCCTTCGCCCCTTTGGTCAGCGTACTGGCCGCGAGGTCGTACTCGTACTGGTAGTCGTCGAAAACGAACTTCAGCTTCTTGCCGTCATCGGTGACGCTCAGCCGGGTGAGGGCGAATGTCCCTGCGTCGAGCGGCTTCTTCGCCAGCTCGGACAGCGCAGCGGTCAGTCTCACGATGTCGAAGAGGGGTTCTTTGGCCTTCTTTGCTGGGTCGACGCGCCAGTAGGCGGTGCCGCCGGTCGTGCGAGTCTGATACCAGAACTGGTCAGTCTTCCCAATCCACTGTGGGGAGACGGTCCCTTCCTGGACATTCCGGGCGATGAATTCCCGACTAAATTTCTGCGCGAGGGGGTAATTCGCCCCGGTGACCTTGTCCGGTTCGGCAGCGGGGCTCGGAACGGAGGCGAGCAACAGTACGAAAAGGGCGGAGCGCGCAAGTCCGGACCGGATGCGGGTCATGGTGGTACAGCCTCGGTGTGGGGCAAATGATAACCCAGATTATCATCGCAGTGGGCGAGTGGGAATGGGGTACCGGAATCATGAGAAGGATTTCATTGGCCCTGGTTTCTCAGTTGGCCCCTCGCCCGGGTGTGCGGTGGTAGGTAAGATCAGGATGCTTCCCCCTTGATGCCAGATCTCGATCGTCGGCGGCCTCAATGACCTCTGACCCCGACCTGACTGACCTCGTCCGCCGCTTGCGGGACCAGGATCCCGAGGCGATTGCCGAATTGGTCCGGCGATATGAGCCGGACATCCGTCGGATCGCCCGTGTCCGGCTGGCCCGGTTCGGGCTCCGCCATCTCGTCGATTCTGTGGACATCGCACAGTCCGTCTTCGGCCGATTCCTCTCCCGGTTGCAGACTGGGGGGCTGGAGTTCGAGTCAACGGACAAACTGCTGCGCCTGCTTACGGTGATCGCGGTCAATCGGGTCACATCGCACGCGCGCCGTGAGCGATTGCGCGTCCGCCCAGTCGGACAGGGGGGAGACGACCAACCGGGTCTGATCGACACCGCCCCCGACCCCCAGCCTGGCGCGGGTCGAGTCGTGGCTGCCCGAGAACAACTCGACTGGCTGTTCCGATCCCTCGGCCAGGATGAGCGGGCGTTACTGACGGGGCGTCTGGCCGGGAAAGAATGGGCTGAACTCGCGGCCGACCGCGGGGTCGGCGCGGATGCCCTCCGAAAGCGGTTATCCCGTGCCCTCGACGAGATCGGCGGACGGCTGGGTCTCACCCCCCCGGACGCCTGAGCCGGCACCCGTTGTGGGAAACCCGGTCGCCGAAACCACATTTTTTGTCCCCCCCGTCGGCCTTGAGCGTTATGATCTCAATCGATAGGGCCATTCCCCCCTATCCCCGGGGCTCACACATGCGCCGCCCAGTTGCTCTTGCCATCGTTCTGTTGTCAGCCACCCTGGCCAGTCTTGTTCCCATGTTTGGGTGTGGCGACAACGGGTCGGTCAAGAAGACCGATGCACCAGAGGTCGCCGTAACCGACGTCATCACAATGGATCGTGGCATTGACCCACCGGCGAAGGAGACCGATGCGCCCTCCGAAGCCGGCAAACCGACCCGCCGCGCTCTCCTGGTCGGGGTGACGAAATACCCCAACCTGGCCCCCAAGCTCCAACTCGTGGGACCGGCAAACGACGTGTTACTCATGAAGACGACACTCGTGACGCATTTCGGTGTGCCGGAAGCGAATGTCATGATCCTCAGCGAGGCAGAGGGGGAGAAGAAGGCCGAGCGCTACCCCACCCGGGCGAATATCGAGCGGGAGTTCAAACGGTTGGCCGAGATCGCCAGGCCCGGCGATGAGATCGTCATCATGCTCGGCGGTCACGGTAGCCAGCAACCGGAGAAACCCGGCGCACCCGAGCCCGAGCCCGACGGACTCGATGAAATGTTCCTGCCCCGGGATGTTGGGAAATGGGACGATAGCGTCGGGTCAGTCGAGAATACGATTATCGACGACGACCTCGGGGACTGGATCACAGCGATCCGGGCGAAGAAGTGCTTTATCTGGCTGGTCATCGACGCCTGCCATTCCGGGACGATGATGCGAGGCGAAGACGATCTGGAGAAGCCGCGGAAAAGCGACCCCATCCTCGATCTCGCGATCCCACAAAAGCGGATCACAGACGCCGAAAATGCCGCTGCTGCCCGAGCTGACACGGCCACGAGCCGCGGACTCGGCGGGACACAGACCTCGATCGGCCTGGGAGGCAAGCCGGGGGTGTTCGCGATCTATGCCGCCCAGCCCACGGAAACCACTCCTGAGCGGCCCATGCCCCCCGCTCTCGGAAAAGATGGAACCCAGCATGGCGTGCTCACGTTCACTATCTGCCAGATCCTCACCCAGACGAAGGCGGCAGGCTCCCCGATTAGCTATCGGGAACTCGGCTTGCGGATTCAGCAACAATACACCGCCTGGGGGCGAACGAGCCCAACTCCGATGGTCGAGTTCCCAGAAACCGACCCAGACCGTGAGGTACTCGGTCCCGGCGTGTGGAAGGATCGATCGAAGATTCTTCTGTCCGGCGACCCCGGAGCCTACAAGGTCAATGGGGGGCAACTGCTTGGACTCACGCCAGGGTCGATCCTGAAGGTGATCCCCCCAGCCGGAATGGGCGAACAGATCCTTGGACATGTCAAAGTGACTGCAACTCGTCCAATTGATGCGGATGTCGAGCCATGTGAGCACGACAAGAAGCCAGCGCTGAAAGAGTTGCCCCTTGGGGGGCGATGCGCGGTCGTATTCGTCGACTACGGAGAGGTGCAGATGCGGGTGGCCGTGGCGACCCACTATCCATCAACCGACGATAAACTTGTCCCAATACCGGCGGAACTCCGGACGAGCCTGGTCGCACGGCTGAAGAAGGGCGTGAAGCCGGAAGCGATTTTCCGGCTCGTTGACGACCCGAAGAGCGCGAGTTGGGTGATCGCACCACTTCCGGACGGCCGGATCTCGCTCATGCCGGCCGGCGGTTGGGCGGTGACGAAGGACGCGGCTGGGAAGGAGCCGGTGAAGTCGAAGGGTTACGGGCCGGTCCCAACAGACAATCAGATGGTGGAATGGTTGGAGGACGCACTCGGGCGGATCGGCCGGGCCGATGGGCTCGTCCAGATGGCGGCTGACCGGAGCCAGGATCTCCTCGGAGGAGATGATCTGGCACCCAAGCTCAAGGTCGAATTGCTCCTCAGGGATGACATGGGGAAGCCGACCATCAAGCTCCCCTGGCCAGCCACCAACCTGACCGTGTACGACAAGGATCGAGTTGTGGTGCAGGTCACCAACACCGGCCGAGTTCCGTTCGACTTGACGCTCCTCTACGTCGATAGCAACCACGCGATCGCGCCCCAGTTCCCGAAGATGGGCGTGCTGAACCGCGTGTTCGTGAAGGATTCCCTTCCAGCGTCTATCACAATTAATAGTAGTACCATTGGATTGGAGCACCTGGTGTTGATCGCGGTCAAAGCCGATGGCCCCCAGGTCGACTTCCTCAACCTCGCCCAGAAAGGCCCGGAGAACATTCGTGACGTGGCCGCCCGATCGGTGGGGCCGCAAGCCCGGATGGCCAAGCTTTTCGACCGGCGCGTCTACGGCGGGAAGCCGACGGAAGGCACCCGTGGTGCCGCCCCGGACACGATCGCGGATCACGCAATGTCGCTGATCAGTTGGCAGGTCAAGGGAACGACCCGGCCGAAAACCGCACCACCCAAGTGAGCCGACTCTGGGCTTCCCCGCAAAGCACGAGGTGACCCATGAGCCCCCCGATCCACGACCCGAACGGGACGCTCGATGCTCGGCCGGGTGCAAGCCTCCCCGCCGCCGTCGGGTTCCCGCCCGCGGAGGCAGTGTCTGCAGGGACACTCGCTGCTGCGGCACGGGCCAGCATGGAGGCCGAGTGGGATCGCGGGAACTCGGTCCCGGCCGAGTGGTACTTCGACAAAGCACCGACCCTCCGGGCTGACCCAACGGCTGCCCTGGATCTGATCTTCCTGGAATACGTCCTCCGTGATGAAGCCGGGGATGAGCCGACTGCCGATGAATTCGCCGCACGGTTCCCCGCTTTCTCGCCGCGGATTCGGCAACTTCTCGACCTGGATTCCGCACTGACTCATCCCGGCGGGCTTGAGACGACATCGTTCCGGCCGCGCCACGACACAACCGACCCCCTACCCCCCAGGAGCGGCTTGGAAACCCCATCCGGCAACCGCACCGCATCAATCGGTCGCTATCTGGTACTCGAATCCCTGGGGAGCGGTGGGCAGGCGGACGTCTTCCTCGGCATCCACCCGACTCTGGGCCGACAGGTGGTCATCAAACGGTTGAAGGCAGGTGGCCTGGACACTGCTGATGCCGTCGAACGGCTGGCGGCCGAGGGTCGGGTGCTGGCGGTCCTGGACCACCCAAACCTGGCCCGCGTGTACGATCTGGAGATTGTCGACGGCCGGGCTGTCCTGGTGATGGAACTGATCCGCGGGCGTAACCTGGCGGATGTCCGTCGGCACACACCGGTCTCGCCAGCGGATGCCGCCCGGTGGACGGCGGCGGTCGCGCGGGCAGCGGATCACGCCCATGTCCGCGGCGTTTTGCATCTGGACATCAAGCCCCGAAACGTGATGCTCGATGAGTCTGGGAGGGCGGTGCTGATCGACTTTGGATTGGCGCTGGTGGACAGAGGACTGGAGTTGCCCGAGACCGAGAAAGGCGTGAGTGGGACACTGACCTACATGGCCCCGGAGCAGGCCCGTGGGGAGTCCAACCGGCTCGGACCCCCGACCGACGTGTATGGCCTGGGCGGGGTGCTCTACTACTTGCTGGTTGGGAAAGATCCGATCTCCGCCGCGACCCCACCCGAGGTGTATGCGCGGGCTCGGAGCGGGGATTGGGACCGGGAGGCCCTGCGTGGGGTCCGAGCCCCGGCAGCGGTGGTCAAGGTGTGTGAGCGAGCCCTCGACCCTGACCCGGCAAAACGGTTTCCGTCCGCCGCGGCCTTCGCAGACGCCCTGGAAGCTGCTGTCCGACCTCGCCGCTGGCCCTGGACGCTGGCGGCCGTCGCGGTGCTCCTGGCAGCCATCGGCTTGGCCCTGACCTGGGGCCGCTCCGACAAGGCGGCTGATGTGCCACAGTCGGTGTCCGGACCACAACCGGCTCCGATCGGGAAACCCGACCTCCGATTCGAATTCGAGGTGTACCGAGAAAAGGATTTCACCAAGGAATTGCCAACGCACTTTTTCGTTGGGGAGAAGGCGCGGGTCAAGGCGATGATTCCGCCCGGGTGGCACGCGACGTTGTTCCTGGCAACCGAGTCGGGAAAGGTGGAGGAACTGACTCGTGAGGTTCCAGAACCGATCGAACATCTGTTCTTGTACCGACCTTCACCGGAGCCTGGAAATGCGGAACTCCTGGAACTGACCGAACCAACGGGGACACACGTATTTCTGCTCGCGGCATCACCGTCGGGACCTGTCGGTGCTGAACAGCTTGGATTGCGGAAGGGCGAGGAGTGGGCACACCTCCCGGCCGGATCCGTGATCCGGGTCGCTCGCGGCCGAGCGGAGATCTGGGCCAGTAGTTATCGAAAACTCCTGGCGGGGAGTCGGGACATCAAGCCGGGAGGTGTCGTCGCGGACCCGGAACGAGCAGTGGAGTCCCGGCTGACCCGGTTGCTCCGCGATGCCCCATCAGAAGCGATCATTGAGGGGGTCGCCTTCGCAGTCAAGAACCGCTAAGTCCGAATGACGGGTTCAGCGAAGGCGACTGGCGGTTGGAAACTCGGGCTCAACGAACGACCCCGGATGGGGTCGCAGCGATTAGCCGGTGGTCGAGCGCAGCGATACCACCGGGGGGACCGATGGCCATACCCTGATTTCGATCACCCCCCGACCCCGGATGGGGTCGCAGCGATTAGCCGGTGGTCGAGCGCAGCGATACCACCGGCTGGCGGGTGCAATCACCTTCACCCTCAACCCCCGACCCCGGAGGGCGGGGTGATGCGGTTGAGGAGGCGGGGCGACATTGGGACAGCAGATACCAGGCAATCGATCCATAGATTCGGGGGACTACCATGCGCAGCGTCTTCTACTCGTCGGTTCTGGTCGCGATCGTGCTGAGCCTCACCTTCAGCAGTATGGGCCACACACAGGAGGCGAAGACCGAGCCGCCGGAGCCGCAGGAGCCAGTGGATACCAGCAAGCCCCGGCTCATTGTTCAGACTGGCCATACCTCGGAAGTTCATTCCGTGACCTTCTCCCCGGATAGTCGGAGCATCCTCAGCAGCGACAACTACTCCACACGGTTGTGGGATGCCCAGACCGGCAAGGAGTTGCTCACTCTGGCGCCCGCGAAATCCATCGCTTTCTCGCGCGACGGTAAGCAGATCCTTGCTGCGACATGGAAGCGGGTTGACCTCTGGGACGCCCGGACGGGTAAAATGATCCAACACACGGTCCTCGGCCAGCTAGGGAGTGTGCTATCGGCAGCGATTTCCCCCAACGGCGAACGAATCTTGACGGGTGGAGTGGAAGGGGCAAAGCTCTGGGATGCTAGCTCCGCGAAGTTGCTGCAACCCTTCGGCGACAAGCTCGCGAAGGTGCATGCGGTGGCCATCTCTCCTGACGGGACTCGTCTCCTCATCGGATTTGAGGATCATGCACAACTCTGGGATGCCGACTCCGGCAAACTGCTCTTCACCCTCACCAATAGCAAGTCCACCCTGGCAGTGGCCTTCTCGCCAAAAGGCAAGCGACTCCTGACAGCAAGCGGGACAAGTGCACGGATCTGGGACGCCGAGAAAGGTCGGGAATTGCACTGGCTGACAGGCCACACGCAAACCGTCCGGGCGGTGGCCTTCTCACCCGACGGCAAGCGCGTCCTGACGGGAAGTGAGGACAACACCGCCAGGCTCTGGGATGATAAGACCGGCAAGGAACTCCAGGTACTCAAGGGCCATACGAGTCACGTGACATCCGTGGCCTTTTCGCCAGATGGCAAGTTGATGGTGACGGGAAGCAAGGACGAGACGGTGCGGATCTGGGACGCTCAGACAGGCCAGAATATACGCATCCTCAAGGGCACTGGGCGTGCCCACCAAACGGTGGTCTTCTCCCATGATGGCTCCCGGATTCTGATCTGTAGCAAAGTTGCATCTGCCCGGCTTTGGGACGCTCGCACCGGCGCGGAGATGTTCGCCCTCAGCGGCCACACCGGTATCGTGACATCGGGCTGCTTCTCGCTGGACGGCAATCGCGTCCTGACGGGAAGCGCGGACAAGACAGCGCGAATCTGGGACGCACAGACGGGAAAGGAACTGCTCGTTCTCAACGGCCAT
The DNA here is from genome assembly GCA_003136315.1 of Gemmataceae bacterium. Taxonomy (GTDB): domain Bacteria; phylum Planctomycetota; class Planctomycetia; order Gemmatales; family Gemmataceae; genus Urbifossiella. The sequence goes on from PLDW01000200.1 coordinate 10,054, forward strand.
ACGGATCGTGTGAGATCGGTCGCATTCTCCCCCGAGGGCTCCCGTGTCTTGACTGGTAGTGATGATAAAACCGCCAGGGTGTGGGACGCCCAGTCTGGCCAGGAATTGCTGACCATCAAAAAACATGACGGCGCGGTGACATCCGTTGCGTTCTCACCGAAGGGCAAGCTACTCCTTACAGGAAGTGACGGCAAGTCAGCAAAGATTTGGGACGCCCTGACTGGCAAGTTGGTGCGGGTCCTGGAGAGCGACACGGAGAGTTTCCATGTGGTGGCCTTTTCGCCAGACGGCACACGGATCCTGACGGGCGGGATCGTGACGGCCAGCAAATCGAGATTGCTGGTATGGAATACAAAGACCGGCAATACGGAGGTGAGTTATACCTTCACAACGAATGTCACAGCGGCAGCGTTCTCGCCGGACGGCAAACGCATCGTGAGAAGCGGGAACCGCCTGGCGTCCTTGGTAGACGCCGAAGCCAATAATGAGATTGCGGCATTCCATGGAAACCACGGGATGGTGACATCCGTGAGTTTCTCGGCGGACGGAAAATACATACTCACCGGCTGTGAGGACAATCTCACCCGAGTGTATGACTCTCAAACTGGCAAGGCACTCTGTAAGCTGATCAGTTTCGGGGACGGCAACTGGGCCGTCGCAGACAACGCGGGCCGCTATGATGCCTCCAAGGGGGGTGATGTCGAGGGCATGCACTGGGTCGTCAACATGGAGCCAATCGCCCTCAACCAGTTGAAGGAGCGATACTACGATCCGGGCCTGCTGGCCAAGTACCTCGGCTTCAACAAGCAGCCATTACGCCAGGTCGCCGCCTTCGAGGGCGTCAAACTGTATCCCGACATCGCCGTTGCCCAGTCGAATGTGAAGCAGCCGCGGCTGGACGTGACACTCACGAACCGCGGTGGCGGGATCGGGCGGGTGGTGGTGCTCATCAACGGGAAGGAAGTGACACCCGACGCTCGACCCCGGGATGCGAACCCGGACGCGACGACGCTGTCGATTCCGGTGGACCTGACGGGCGACCCGCGGGTGGTGCCTGGGAAAAAAAACCGGCTTGAGGTTCGGGCGTATAACGCCGAGGGTTACCTTGTCAGCCGTGGCGCTGAGTACGACTTCGAAGCTGCGGGGACCGTCCCTCCCGCCGAGAAGCCAACCGTCTACGCAGTGGTGGTGGGGGTGTCGAAATACCGGGGGGAGGGGCTGAACCTGCGGTTCGCTGCCAAGGACGCCGAGGATTTTGGTAAGGCGTTGAAGCTCGCCGCTGGCGGTCTGTTCGGTCCTGACAAGGTCCATTTGACGCTACTCACGGGGAGAGACGGGGACGGGAGGCCATCCCGGGCGAACCTGATGCGGGCGCTGGCCGATCTGAAGAGGACGAAGCCAGGCGACATCGTGGTTGTGTACCTGGCCGGTCACGGGGTGACGGAGGGTGGCGAGGATGGGGACTGGTATTACCTCACCGCCGACGCCCAGAGTGCCATCTTGTCCGATCCTGGAGTGCGAAAACAGGTCAGCCTCTCCAGCGCGGAACTGACGGAGTGGCTGAAGGCGGCACCGGCCCAGAAGCAGGTTCTGATCCTGGACACCTGCCACGCGGGCCGTGTGGTCGACAAGTGGACGGAGAAGCGGGACGTACCCGGCAGCCAGGTGCGGGCTCTGGAGCGGGTGAAGGACCGGACAGGGATGCACATCCTGGCAGGATGCGCGGCCAATAGTGTCAGCTACGAGGCATCTCGCTATGGCCAAGGCATCCTCACTTACAGTTTGCTCCTGGGTATGCGTGGAGCGAAGTTGCGCGCGGGTGAGTACGTGGATATCGTAAACCTCTTCGGCTTCGCGGCCGACAAGGTGCCCGAACTGGCCAAGGACATCGGCGGAGTGCAACGGCCGACGGTCGCCAGCCCGAGGGGAGGGAGTTTCGACATCGGTCGTATCAGCACGGAGGATCGGGAGAAGGTTCCGCTCCAGGCGGTCAAACCTGTCCTGTTCCGCTCCAACTTCCAGGAGGAAGTGCGGACTCGGGACGTCCTGGGCCTGGGGCGACGAGTGAATGACCGACTCCAGGATGCCTCTGCGGCTCCACGTGGGGCGAAACTGGTTTTTGTGGATACTGACGATTTCCCGGGGGGCATCCAGACAACGGGTCGCTATAAGGTCGAGGGGGACAAGGTGACCGTCACTGTCAAGACGGGATGGTTCAAACTCACGGAGCAAGTACTTGATGCTCTGAAGAGCCAGAATGTACCTAAATCGGTGTTGGCGAAGCTTAACCAATTGAAAAATCAGGAGTTCTCTTGGGATGGCTTTGAGAAGGAAATCAACAGACTACTCAACTCGGACGAAACGAAGCAATTCCAAAGCCTCATTTTGAAACATGCCGAAAAGACGTTCACGGTGGAGGGAACAGTGGGAAAACCAGACGAGTTGGCGGGAAAAATCGTCGCTGGGGTCGAAGAACGCGCTCCAGCAATCTCCGGCAAATAATGGAGATATCTGTCATTTCCATCATCGACAGTTCATCAGGCACGGTCTTCGAGTCTTGACCTGGGCCGAGGATGCCCAGACCGGCCGGTTCTGCATTCCCTTGATGTGGGCGCGCTTCCAAGAGAGCAATCGCATTCTCACCAAGAGCGAGAACAGATTGAGTGCTTTCAATCACAAATAAATGAAATATTTGGCAAAATATCCTATATTTACGGTATTACAATGCGTATCGTCTTGCACTCGCTGCTTCTGGTCGCCATCCTCCTGAGTCTCATCTTTGGGAGTCTGTGCCACGCACAGGAGCCGGAACCGGAGCCTGAGGATACCAGCAAGCCCCGCCTGATCGTTCAGACCGGTCATACCTCGGAAGTCCTTTCCGTGGCCTTCTCCCCGGATGGCCGGCATATCCTGAGCAGCGACGTGTATTCCACACGGCTGTGGGACGTTCAGACCGGCAATGAGTTGCTCACACTGCCCCCCGCGCATAGCGTCTCATTCTCGGGGGATGGGAAGCAGATATTTGCGGCAACAGGTAAGCGGGCTGAGTTCAGGGATGCACGCACTGGTAAAACGATACAATTCACGGTCCTCGAAGTGCCCAGCACTCTACACAAGGCGTCGCTTTCCCCGAACGGTGAGCGAATCTTGACGGGCGGGCATCATGGAGCGAAGCTCTGGGACGCCCGCAGCGGGAAACTGCTCCAGCCGTTCGGCGATGTCAAGGCGAAGGTGCATGCAGTGGCCATCTCTCCCGACGGCAATCGCCTCTTGATCGGAAGTGACGAGCATGCTCAGCTCTGGAATGCCGAAACCGGCAAGCTCCTCCACACTCTCGCTAATAGCCGTTCCACGCTGGCTGTGGCATTCGCACCAAAAGGCAAGCGGCTTGTGACGGCGCACGGGACGACCGCCCGCATTTGGGAAGCCGAAAACGGGCGGGAATTGCACGTTTTGAGTGGCCACAAACACCCTGTTCGGTCCGTGGCCTATTCGCCGGACAGCAGGCGTGTCTTGACGGGAAGTGAGGACCACACCGCGCGAGTGTGGGATGCCCAGACGGGCAAGGAACTCCTTGTACTCAAGGGGCATACGGGTCATGTCACTTCGGTGGCCACCTCACCAGACGGTAAACTCCTCCTCACAGGAAGCCAGGACGAGACGATACGACTTTGGGACGCCCAGACGGGCCAGGCGACACACATCCTCAAGGGACCCGGACATGCACAGCAATCGGTTGTGTTCTCCCGGGACGGCGCCCAGATCCTGATTTGTAGCAAAGTTGCTGGGGCCCGAGTGTGGGATGCTCGCACCGGCGCTGAGATGTTCGCCCTCAGCGGCCACAGCGGGGTTGTAACCTCGGGCTGCTTTGCGCCGCACGGCAAGCGTGTCCTGACGGGAAGCGATGACAAGACAGCGCGGATCTGGGACGCCCAGACGGGGAAGGAACTCCTGGTGCTGAAAGGCCACACCGAAAGGGTGAAATCAGTCGCATTCTCCCCAGATGGCTCCCGCGTTTTCACCGGCAGTGAGGATAAAACCGCGAAACTCTGGGACGCCCAGACTGGCCAGGAGTTGCTGGCCCTCAAGAAACATGACGGCGCGGTGACGTCAGTTGCGTTCTCACCGAACGGTAAGCTACTCCTCACGGGAAGTGATGGCAAGTCAGCGAGGGTTTGGGACGCGCAGACTGGCAAGGAAGTGCATGTCCTGAGTGGCCACACGGAAAATTTTCGTTCGGTGTCGTTTTCGCCAGACGGCACACGGATTCTGACGGCTGGCCTCTCGAAATTACTGGTCTGGAACCTCAAGACGGAGAATGTGCAACTGAGTTACACATTCCCCAAAAATATAACGGCCGCAGCATTCGCACCAGATGGCAAGCGCATCGTGAGAAGTGGAAATCGGCTAATAACATTGTTAGATTCCGAAGTTAATAACGAACGTGTAAGTATTAGAGGAAATTATGGGGTCGTGACGTCTGTGAGTTTTTCCGAGAATGGAAAATACATTCTCACTGGCTGCGAAGACAATCTCACTCGGATATTTGATGCTCAAACAGGAAATGAATTATGTAAGCTGATCAGTTTTGGTGACGGTACCTGGGCCGTCGCCGATCACGCAGGCCGGTATGATGCGTCCAAGGGCGGCGATATCCAGGGCCTCTACTGGGTCGTCAATATGGAGCCAATCGCGCTCAACCAGTTGAAGGAGCGATACTACGATCCGGGCCTGCTGGCCAAGTACCTCGGCTTCAACAAGCAGCCGTTGCGCCAGGTCGCCGCTTTCGAGGGCGTCAAACTCTTTCCGGACATCACCATCGCCCAGAAGAAGGTGGAGCAGCCGAAGCTGGATGTCACGCTGACGAACCGCGGTGGGGGAATCGGGCGGGTGGTGGTGCTCATCAACGGGAAGGAAGTGACACCCGACGCTCGACCCCGGGATGCGAACCCCGACGCGACGACGCTGTCGATTCCGGTGGACTTGACGGGCGACCCACGGGTGGTGCCAGGGAAAAAAAACCGGGTTGAGGTTCGGGCGTACAACGCCGAGGGTTACCTTGTCAGCCGTGGCGCTGAGTACGACTTCGAAGCTGCGGGGACCGTCCCTCCCGCCGAGAAGCCGACCGTCTACGGGGTGGTGGTGGGGGTGTCGAAATACCGGGGGGAGGGGCTGAATCTGCGGTTCGCTGCCAAGGACGCCGAGGATTTTGCCACCGCGTTCCAGTTGGCCGCTAGCGGGCTGCTCGACGATCCCGAACTCATCAATAAGGGCACGCCGTCGCGGGTGAATCTGACGCTTCTCAACAAGGCGGAAGGGTCTGGCAGGCCGTCGCGAGCCAACCTCATCAAGGCCCTCGAATCGCTCAAGGCGACGAAACCCGGCGACATCGTGGTTGTGTACCTGGCCGGTCACGGTGTGACGCAGGGTGGGGAGGACGGGGACTGGTACTACCTCACCGCCGACGCCCAGAGTGCCAACTTGTCCGACCCTGGAGTGCGAAAGCAGGTCAGCCTCTCCAGCGCGGAACTGACGGACCTGCTGAAGGTGGTGCCCGCTCAAAAGCAGGTGCTGATCCTGGACACTTGCCATGCGGGTCTGGTCGTCGAGAAGCTCACGGAAAAGCGGGATGTACCGGGGAGCCAGGTACGGGCTCTGGATCGCGTCAAGGATCGGACGGGGATGCATGTCCTGGCCGGGTGCGCGGCCGACAGCGTCAGCTACGAGGCCAACCGTTATGGTCAGGGCCTACTGACGTACAGCCTGCTCCTCGGGATGCGGGGGGCCAAACTGCGGCTGGGTGAGTACGTGGATGTGGTGGAACTTTTTGGGTTCGCGGCCGACAAGGTGCCCGAACTGGCCAAGGACATCGGCGGGGTGCAACGGCCGACGATCGCCAGTCCGCGGGGCGGGAGCTTCGACATCGGCCGTCTCACCACCGAAGATCGCAAGAGGGTGCCGCTCCAGACGGTCAAACCCGTCCTGTTCCGCTCGTCCTTCCAGGAGGAAGCGCGGACTCGGGACGGCCTGGGCCTGGGGCGGCGAGTGAACGACCGACTCCAGGATGCCTCTGCGGCTCCAGGTGGGGCGAAACTGGTTTTTGTGGATGCTGACGATTTCCCGGGGGGCATCCAGGCAACGGGTCGCTATAAGGTCGAGGGGGGCAAGGCGACCATCAGTGTCACGCTGTTCGCGGGGGACAAGGAAGTGAAGTTCACGGTGGAGGGAACTGCGGGAAAACCCGACGAGTTGGCGGGAAAGATCGTCGCTGAAGTCGAAAAACGCGCATCGGCTCTCGCCAGGAAATAATTGGCAACCCCGAGCCAATGGCTGCTGGAATCGGGGATAAGGCGGGGGGCAGGAGCTAATAGACCCGTGAGTTTCGCGACCGAGTTCCGAGCGAGCGGCGAGNNAAGCACCGGCGGGCTGACGCCGCCCCGCTCGCCCTAATCGGGTATCCTTTCTCCTGCCCACCGCCTAAGCGAGTGGAGCCGCCTCCCAACCGTTCAGGGTTGAACTGAGGCCGATGCCGCCCAGGCGGGTTCGTGTGTGAGAAGGCGGACGCAGCCCCTCCCGTTGCACAGTTATGCGGTACTCTCAACAGCAGAGGTAGGTCGGGTCGAGGCTTTGGGAGACCCGACAGAGGCAGCTGGAGGTCGGGTCTCCCAAAACCTCGACCCGACCTACGGAAGCTGACCCGCATGGGTCGAAGACGGACTCTTCCAGGCGTCTTCCCCTTTCCCGGTACTGTGCAATGGGTGAAAGGCAGGCCGCTCACCTTCTCCCCACATTCTGGCTTTGTTTCGCGTGATTTTGCGCTCACGGTCGGGCCGTTCCACATCGTCGCGACAAGGGCTTCCATTTTTCAGAAAACTGTCCGTCACCGCAGCCGCCGGACGTTAATATCAACGTCAACCATGCCTGGTAGCGAGACCATGATGCGATTCTTCGTTCTGGTGGCCTGCGTGATGGCTTTCGCCGCCCGCCCCGCCACTGCCCAGGTGAGTGCAGCCTATCTGATCCGTACCCAGGACGGAAAGCCGATCGTTGAACCAATCCCGCCGGAGAAATTTCCGCCGCCCCAAACCGCCCGGGGATTGTTAGTCTGGACAGACGCGACTGGCGACCGGTGGCTTCCGTTGAGCAATGACTACAAACCGGACCGACTTTACATTGCCAGCAAGCCTACGACCGACCAGGGCAGCGCAGAGGGGTTCTCCCGCGGCGGCAAGGGTGGGGGTGGGGTGGAGAGTGCGCTGGCCGGGCTGACTCGAACCCACCTTGTCGATCCCCGGAACATCACGGACCAGATCCGCGGGGGTGAACTCGTGACACCACTCCCGGGTGCCACACCCTCGCTGATCCTCCGGCCAAACCCGATCGTGCGACGGCTGGCTGAGGACGATGGCGAAAAGTTTCCGGCCCTTGAGGGCAAGTTGACAGGTCCGGAAACGGCCCAGACGATCGCCTTCCCGGCCGGATCGGATCGGGTCACACTCCGGGATCTGTCGCCCGGGAGCTACCATCTCTCGCTGCCTGCACGCGGCAAGAATCTGCCAGTGGAGCTCGACTTTATTGTCGCATCGCCCGCACAGCGGGCTGTGGTTCTCGGCCGTTCCGATGCGCTCACGCGGGAGTTGGGGACGGACGACCCCCTGGTCCTCCTCTATACAGTCGAGTCCCTGCTCGGGGCAGGCACGCCACGCAAGGGCCTGCCTGCCTCTACCGGCGACATCCTCGACCTGTTGGAAGAAACCCCGGACGCGAAACTGAGCCCCTACCTCCGGTCCGTCCGGGACAGGTTGAGCAAAGGATTGGCAGCTTTATCCAAGGGGGCCGAGATCCCCCAGGCCGCCCCCTCCGTTGATCTGGACGCGACCGGAGTGCCGGTGATCGATGAAGTTCGTGCCCACCTCATCGCCGGTCGATTCAAGGAGGCGAAGAAACTCCTGGATCAACTGGTCGAGACTCCCGCCAGCGATTCCCGGACGTCCCGGCTGGCCACTCTCTACCGTGCCGTCGCGCTCGCCGAGACGGGTGTCGGGGCGGACGCGGAGGCCGAAGGGCTCTTCCTCCAGGCCGCACAGGCAACACCCGAGAGCGAGCGGCCAGACCGGTTCCGCGTCCATGTGAACTTCGCACTCTTCTACCACCGCCGGGCTCAGGACCGTCTCAACAACCATGCTTTCCAGATGGCGGCAGGGGTGATTCGGACAGTCTCGGCGGTCGTCTCGGACTGGGCAGCAGCCCGGGAGCAATTCGACCTCGCAGCGAAGCACGCCGACCCCCGCCAGGCCGCCGGGCTTGGCCCGGATCTGGCCCGATTGTATGCCCTTATGGCCGACATCGTCCGGACGCTTGACCCGTCCGATTTGTCCCAGGGCCTGATGGCCGCTGCCTCCGCAGCGGCTGATCGAGCAGCCGATGCAGTCGGCGGTGGCGACCCGGTATCTCGGGGCATCGCCCGGGAGATCCAGGGGAATCTGGCTCTTGATCGAGGGGATCTGGATGGGTGCCAGAAGGCCGCCGAAAAAGCGTTGGCGGACTTCGTGGCGGCCGGCTTCCTCCCGGGTGTCGAAAACGCCCACCAGCTACTCGGCCGGGTGGCCCTGCGGGCCAAAGATGCAAAGGCCGCTGTACGCCATCTGACGGCCTCCCACCTTGTTGCGGAACTCCTCCGAGACCGGTTCGCGGCAGACCAGATCGGTCGAACCCGAGCCGGGTTCTTTGCCCGCCGGGCGTTCGTCCTGGACGCCCTGGTCGAACTCCATCTCGGGGATGGGCGATGGGCTACCGCAGTGGAACTCGCAGAGCAGGCCAAGGCCCGAGGTTATACGGACTTGCTCGCGGCGGAGGGGCTCGCCGGGGCGGGCAGAAACCGAGGGGTTGTCCCGCGAACACTCCCCGAGATCCTCAAGTCATGGCCAAAGAACACCGCAGCCGTCGAATATTTTCTCGGACGCACAAAAGTTTGGGCGTTCGTCGTCACCACCACCGGGGAGGTCCGGGCGTTCCCGCTCACGACTCCGGACGGGAAAGATGTCGATCCTTTCGTGTTGTTGGACCAGGCCCGGAAACTGGTCGGCGGGATGGAGGGGTATGCCCGGAAGATGGCCGAGCGCATCTTGAACGATGAGGGGTTCGACAACTCCTGGCAGGACGACCTGCACTGGCTCGCGTCAGTCCTCCTGCCTCCGGACCTCCTGGCCGAACTCCGCAGAGCCGAGGTGGTGTTGCTTGCACCCCAACACATTCTCCACTACCTCCCGTTTGCAGCTCTGGTTCTGGAGAGAGACCCGAACGCCTCCAAGAAGCAACTTGCCCGGCCGAAGCGGTTCCTCATTGATGAGCCGTTCGTGACAGTGAACGTGCCCTCGATCATTGGGTGGGATCTGCTCCGGCGAGACCCGACACGGCAAGGTAAGGGGCAGAAGGCAACACGCGCTGCCTATGCAGTCGGGCTGGTCCAGGCACCTGGCGAGGCCCGACTGGATGGGGTGGAAACAGACCTGGCCAACCTCAAGGAGACCTACCGGGACGACCTGCGGCAAGTTCTCGACGCAGAGCGGGCGACGGCGGGGAGCGCTGCCGACCTGTTCCGCCGCTCCGGACTGCTCTTGCTCGCGACGCATGGGTACAACAATGCGGACTCGCCTCTGGAAAGCTATCTGGTGCTGCACCCCGAGCCAACCAACCCGAACGGCCATCTGAGCGGGCGCGACATCTACAATAAGAGAGTCGAATCCGACGTTGTAATCATGAGTGCGTGTTACACAGGTTTGGGTGACCGGTCCCCGCTTCCCGGGGACGACCTCTTCGGGCTCCAACGGGCCTTCCTCCAGGCTGGCGCCCGGGCGGTTATCGCCGGTCTGTGGGATGTCTACGACCTGACCGCGCCGGAACTCCTGCGGGGGTGCCTGGAGCGACTTGCCCAGGGGGTGCCAGCCGCTCGGGCGATGAAGGAAGCCCAAAAGGCATTCCTCGACAAATACCGGCAGGAGGCCGGGGACCAGCCGTTTATCCACCCCTACTTCTGGGCGGTGTATTCCGTCCTGGGCAACGATCAGGCCGCGACCGGCCGCCCCTGAACATCCCCACGCAAACCCTCCCTGAAGTCCCACGGGACTGGTGAATCAATGAACGCCAGATCATTCGGTTCTTTTGCACTCGTTGTTGTCGTTCTCGTTTCGCTGGGCGAGGCAGCCGATCCGCCCGCAGGGGGGTTCGATGCCCTCGTTCCTCCTGTCGAGGTCCGGAAAGCCCTCCTGAGTCTCGATCCGGAGGCCCTGGCCACCATCGCCGCCAAGACCGCCGTAGCCGAGAAGACACTCGGTCAACCCCGGCCGGGGCTCACTGCCGCCCAAATGTACGAGGCCACGATCCGTGTCGCTGGCGAGCGGCGAGCGCTGACCGTCCTGACCAGACTGGCCGCCGACGGGTCGGTGAAATCCGATCCCCGTCTGGCCTCCCTGGTCGCTGCCACCCGGCTCGCTGCGTCGGCCTCCCGGAACCCGGATCCCGAACTGCGGGTTGCGCTTGATCAGATCTCCCCCGAGCAGTTCGCCCTGTTCCGGGCCTACCTGACGCAGATGCAGGACGCCAAGGCCCTCGCGGACCACGATGCCTTGAACGCCCTTGAACACCATGTTTCAGCCACGCAAGATCTGAGCCAGGCGCAGCGGCAGTACCTCGCCAAGGTGATCGGCAAGACACGGTCGGTCATGCCCTCGAAGCCTCCAGCAGCCGCTGTTGCTGTCAAGCAAGCCCGTGAGGAGGCCGCCCGACAGGAAAAGAAGGTGGAGGCATCGACCCCACCGGCGCCCAAGACGACTGATACAGGGCCTCCCACGACCAACACCAAGGGTGGTGGGACGGGCCAATCCAGTACCTTGACCGCCCGACTGACGGGGGATACCTCGGCCTTGATCGACGACGGATTCGAGGGGCGGATTGATCTGGCGAAGATCGGCAAGGCGTGGGGCCAGGGGGATGCGATCGCGCTGACCGATTCGGCGTTCCTCATGGCCGATGCAGAGCGGGTGCTAGGCCGCCCGCACCGTCACGTCCCCGCCAAGGTGTTGTTTCAGGCCAGTTTCGGGCTCGCCATCGCCAACGGGGATCAGACGACGCTCGCCCGCATCGAGAAGGGACTGACTGGCGAGCAGGCACCGGCCTTCGAGGGGAAGGACGATTTCCTCGTCAAACTGACCAAGAGCAAATCCCTTGTGGCCATGAGCCGCAAGGGCCACCAGCCGTTCCTCACCTCGATCGAGGACACCTCCCCCGAGTCGTTCCGGGTGTTCCGGTCGTTCCTCGACCGCATCCGGGGTGCCGGGACCAAACGAGATCTCGGGATGCTCGCGGGTCTGGCCGAGGGGCTGGACACAGTGGTCGAACTGGACGATTCTCAGCGAGCTTACCTGGCCCGGGAAGTGACCGAAGTTCGGAAGGCCAGTCCCGGGCAACCCGACGCGGCAACCGGTGTCCTCCGGAAACTGGAGGGCGACACCCAGGCGATGGGCCTGCCAGCCCTCAACCGGGAAGTGTTGAAGTTCTGCCGGGATCGGGTTGGGCAGAAAGTCGAAACCGGAGAGTGCTCGCTCCTGGCTGTCCGGGCGTTCGATCAAGCCCTGGCGAAGCAACCCCCGGCGGCAAGTCCGGAGGCAGACCCCATCTGGGGCCGGCTTGTGAAGCCGGCCGAATCGCTGCCGGGGGACGTGATCCAGTTCCGCGACGTGAGACTGGAGGTCGTGTTCCCGGACGACCACACCCAGTCGTGGACGTACACCCGCCACACGGCGGTCATCTCGTCGGTGGAGGGACCGGGGCGGTTCACGATTCTCCAACAGGACATCGGCCCTGCCGGAAAAAGCCCAGACAAAAAGAAGATCGTCCAGGTCGGGTTCGTGGATATCGCAAACGTTAAGGCGGGGACGATCTCGATCTATCGTCCACTCCCTCGCTGAAATTGGCCGACACCCAAGGCTCCGACCCGGTCTGGGGTGAAATCTCACCCCAAACCGGAGCCGAGATCGCCCGGTGTGGCCGGGCTTTCGGCAGCGATCACCTCACACTTCAACAAAACTGGTCGTGTCGTTCACTTTTCTCCCTCGTCCTCACCGGAAAAGCGGTAATTCCTCGATAATCCATACTCACATGCCGATGAACATCTACGTCCGGCAGGGCTCACATCGCATCGAGCGACCCAACTCGCCTGCCGGAGTGGGAGAGGTGGTATGAGGTCGACTCACGGGCTGTGCGCGCTCGCCCTCGGGCTGGCCCTGGTCACTTCCGGGAGCGGCGTCCTCAAGGGTCAGATGCCACAGCGGAATGGCTCCAGCGGATCGAGCCCTCAACTGGACCTCTCCCACTTGTCTGAGTTCTCCCCATCTCTGCTCAGTCCACAGGACGCCAAGACCGACGGCCTCCAACCCGGGAAGACTGATCTCAAAGCAGTCAAGCCCGACCCGACTGGCAGCGCCAGTGGAGACGGGGGCGCTATGGACCCCATCATGGGTGGGGGCCTTGGCGGGGGTGGGGGAGGGGAGAAGCCGATCACTGCGTCGCTCAACCAGAAGATCGTCATCCGCCCGGAAAGGATGAAGGGGAAGATCGACCCCGAGAGCGTTGTGATCGACCGCCCGGAACTTTTTTCGCCAGTCCCTTACTTGATCGACAAGGATAAAAAACAGTCGGCCACTCGCCCGTTCGGCCTTCTTAAAGACGGGACGACCATCCAGTTCATCGGCGTCCGCTTGGGCCAGACACGGGTCCGGATCTTCAATCCGGACAAGCCGGACGAGCGGCCCTACACGATCCAGATCCAGATCGTCCCGGACGTCGATTACCTGAACCGGCTGGTGCGGTATCGGTTCCCAATGGCAAACCTGCTGGTGACCGCAGCCGGAGACAACTTCCTATTTGTCGATGGGGCGGTTGATAACCCGGCGGACGTGGAGGCGGTGGAAGACCTGCTCAAGAAGTTCTTCGTTGGCGGGATTGTGAACAACATCAAGGTGGCCGGCGTCATGCAGGTCCAGTTGGAGGTGGTGATCGCCCGGGTCGACCGGACCCACCTCCGCCAGTTCGGCGTGAACATCCTCATGAACAGCCAGTCGGAACTGGCGGGCACCCAGATCGGGAACTTGATCACCACACCGCAGGCTGCCCTCCAGACCCTCGGGGCCAGGGTCTTCCAGCCGCTGGGGCCGAGCCAGGCTCCGCTTAACAGCTCCGCGACCGCGTTCTTCGGAGTGAGTGACCAGTCCAAGGCTTTGTACGGGTTCATCGAGGCCCTCCGCCAGCACAACCTGGCCAAGGTGCTCGCCAACCCGACTCTGGTCACGCTCAGCGGCCGCCAGGCGGATTTCCTGGTCGGCGGCGAACAGCCGATTCCCGTCAGCGGGACTATCACTGCCCCGACCGTCAGTTTCAAGGCGTTCGGGACACGGCTGACCTTCCTCCCAACCGTCCTCGGCGGGGGCAAGATCCGACTGGATGTGGTACCGGAGGTGAGCACCACGGATTTCACCAACGCGAGCACCATCGGCGGGCTCTCGGTTCCCCAATTCGTGGTCCAACGGCTCCACGCCACGGTCGAACTCCAGGCCGGCCAGACCCTGTGTCTGGGCGGCTTGCTCCAGTCCACAACCAACGCCCAATCTCAGAAGGTTCCGTTCTTCGGCGAGCTTCCCGTGGTCGGCACCCTGTTCCGGCGGGTCTCTTATCAAACGGTGGAGAACGAGTTGCTTGTTCTGGTGACCCCCCGGCTGTTCAATCCGCTCGAGGGGTGTGAGGTTCCCAGGCTCCTACCCGGCCAGCAGACTTTCACACCAACCGACGCCCAGTTTTTCGGCCGTGGCGTCCTGGAGTCCGCCAACCGCGACGGGAGCCTGCCGTTCGACCAGTGTCACCCACCCCAGGTCGGGGATCTGATGGGTCCTGCGACGCTCCCGGCCGCGATCTCTTCGTGCCGGGGTCCAGTCGACGCTGGTTCGTACCAGAACCTACTCGACTCGGTCTGCCCAGCCCCACTCACCGGAACCAGACCGGCCGCCACCGGCCCGATCGCCATCCCCACTGCCCCGGCAGATCCGGCTACCATCCCTCCGGCCGGGTCGACCCAACTCCCACCCCCAACTGGCACTCCCGGGGCGAAATGACCGGCCCACGGGCCAAACAAGAGATTACGGGAGGTTGAGATGAGCAAGAAATGGACGGACCGACTGTGGCGAAAGTTCGGGTTCCTGCTTGGCCCGCTCGGACTGGCCGGGTGTGACAAGACGACCGAGAGTTATCGGGCCGGGTTTCCGGACAAAGTCTGGCCGGACCATTCGTTCCTGGTTGATCGGTCCGCTGTTCTGACCCCTCTGCGACAGCAGGCGACGAATGGTGCGGTGGCCGGGGCGACACTTTATAACTACTACTTCGAGTTGGATACGCCAGAGCCAGTGGTTGATCGGGACGGTCTGCCCACTGGAAAGTTCCGACCAGCTACCCCCCGCCTGTTGAGCCCGTGGGGTAAGTCGCTCCTCGACCGGTTGGCCCGGCACGCCAATGGCCAGACGTTATGCGTTTACGTCCAGACGGCAGTCGACACGGAGAACATGCCGGGAGACGCTGCAGTGGTTGCCAGGGCTCGGGCGGAACTGGATGCGAAGCGGGTGAAGGAGGTCCATGACTTTATGGCCGCACGCCACCCGGACCTGGCGGTGGCCGTGGCTGTGATCGACCCAGACCCGGTGGGGATGAGCGGACCGGAAAGTCGAAACGGATACAACAAAATGGTCAGCGCACCGACCGGGTTCCTGCCCGCGGATGCGATCCTTGGAGCATCGATCGGATTCTCCACCACGCTCGGCGGTCAGGGCGGCGGTGGCGGCAGTGGGGGCTTTGGTACGGGTCCAGGGCAGCCCGCACCGCCAATTAAGACTGACTCGGCCCCATCTCCAACTGGCGCACCTGGCGGGTTGTCGCCCTCAGCACCAGGCGGTGGGGCACCAACCACATCGGACCCGGGGTTCTAGACGGCGATAGCGGCCGATTATGAATCTCTGCGTATAGCTGCTGCTCACCCTGGCGACCGCAGAGGCGGCCAGATACGGGTGTGCCAGGTGGGCTCGAATCGGATGCCAGAATCACTGGGCCGACCCGATCCCTGACAGGGTGAATAGCAGGATCATTTCCCGACGCCACCTTCGTCCTTGCAACCTCCTCGGCAAGTGTTCCCGTGTTCGTCGCGGCGAGCGAGACGAGAAATCAAGCAGCAGGCGTCCGTGAGGATGCCCCCTGGGCCATGACAGTGTGGTGACATTTCCCCGATGTTTTTGTCCGCTCACCCCCTCCCCGACCGTTATTCAGGCGGGTGTCGATGACCGCTACCACACTGGGTCAATCGACCGGGAAAAACCATCATTCCCGGTTGTTTTCTGTGGACGCCCGGACCAGGGTGTGGGAATGTGGGTGTCGTTCCATCCGAATAGTCCGGCAGACCTCCCGATTGGGCTCAACGCCCCGGGTCGTTCGTCGGAGGTGTCGCCCCCAGTCACGCCAGAGGGGCGAGGTGTTTCATTATCCAAGAGGCGGAGGTCGCAGCGATGATGACGAGTCGACGAATGTTCGGGTGTGCAGCGGCGATGGTCTGCGTCGTCGCACTGGGTGGGTTCCGGCCGATGGCGGCCGACGATAAGAAGGCGGAAGCGCCACCCACCGCCGACGACAAATACGGCAAGATGGCTGAACAACTCGCGGCAGCCGAGACCCTGATCGAGTTCGGCAAGTCCCACAATTCCCCGCTCGCACTGTTGGCTGCGGCCGAGGTGATTTATCAGGTCGAGATCAAGGAGGGGTTCAAGGACGTCCCGACCGTGGAAGGTGGCAAGGTGCTGCCGTACGAACCCAAGGAGAAGGTGGAGTCACTCATCAAGGACGCCAAGGCGATGAAGGGGAGCAAAGCCGTGGAGGAAGCGACGAAGTCCCTTGAGAGCAAACTCCTCGAAGGCGCGCGTGGGACGCCGCAAGGCGGAACGAAGGCGACCGTGCGTCTTGACAAGAACGGCACTGCAAGCGTGACCCGGCAATTCATCAAAAACCAGGTCGGAAAGATCTGGATCACGAGGGATTCGTACAATCCCAACGTTCCTTTGAGCTACAAACTGACAGACAGTAAAGGGAATGTGATCCCACACGTTGTTGGTGCCTCCAATCAGTTCGCGTTCATCCCCACGGCCGACGGTCCTTATAAACTGGAAATAACCAACAATAATCCCTACGACACAGACGCTGTCGTCACCACAAACTGATCGGACCAAACTTAACTCGCCAATAGCCGTCCGATGCGAGGCGCAGTGGGCTCCGCCTCACAAACCCGACCCGGAAACCCCAGAACACTGAGGTTTCCGGGCTTTTTTCTGAGACTTCTCGCTGGACGCGACAGCATTTTGCGCCTTGAGTTCCCCATCTCCCTCGTTCCCACGCTCCGCGCTATCCATTACCCCCAACTGCTGCATGGGAGCCCCGACCAAGGCGCAATACCGTTGCACGAGG
>PLDW01000200.1:26612-36556 GCA_003136315.1 Gemmataceae bacterium
TCGGCCCGCGATCCTTCTCGTGCAACGGTATTGGACCAAGGCGGGTGCCATGCCCACGGCTTTGCGTGGGCATGAAGGCACCGTGACGATTCAGGGACTTCCCGGGCACTGGCAACGATTCCCGATCGATCTGCAACGGCCCAACCCGGATTGCCGAATCCTCCGCCGCCAGTGACCAAATCCCGTCCTCCGCTTTCGCACTCAACCGGCGAGGTACAGGATAATTGAGCAGCTACTCAATCTGCCCGAAGGCTGCCTGCCTTCATGCCCACGCAAAGCCGTGGGCATGGCACCCAGCGGTAGGAAACCTGGAGAGCTTGGTCGGGCCTCCGGTATAGAAGGGGTGGGTAAGGGATAGCGCTCCGCATGGGAACGAAGGTGATGGGGACACAAGTGCGGGAGATCCTGTCGCGTTGAGCGAGAAGTCCCTTATATCGACTGGGTTGGCGTGGGCGGGACCGGCACCGCCTCTGGTACACTCATCCGATTCAGCCGCACTGTCGGTCACCGGGCTGCACTAGCAAGTCGCTTTTCCACTTCGGCTGCGATCTTGGCTGCGAGTTCATCCGGTTGGGTCGCTTTGCCTTCGACGGTGAACTTGGCGAGTTCCTTGTCCTCCTTGAACAGCGTGACGCTGACGGTCGCCTTGTCTCCCTGGACCTTATAGCGACCCGCGGTGAGGATGCCCCCCGTGAACTCCGTAGTGGGAACGAACACCAGTTTCGCCCCGCGCGGTGCCGCGGACGCATTCTCGAGTTGGGTGTCAACCCGCCGGGACAGAGCCAGACCGTCCAGAGCCCGCGCTTCCTCCTGAAACGACGAGCGAAGCAGGACGGGCTTGACAGATTGGAGCGGCACCTTCTTCCGGTCCTCGGCGGTCAGCCGGCCAATGTCGAAACTCCCTCCCCTGGGGCTGGCGATTGTCGGCCGCTGAACCCCGCCAATGTCCCGGGCCAGTTCGGGAACCCTGTCGGCAGCGTAATGGAACAGTTCTACGATATCCACGTACTCACCCTCACGCAACTTCGCGCCACGCATCCCCTCAAGCAGGCTGTAGGTGAGCATCCCCTGACCATACCGAGATGCCTCGTAACTGACGCTATCGGCGGCACAGCCCGCCAGGACGTGCATCCCTGTCCGATCCTTGACGCGCTCCAAGGCCCGCACCTGGCTGGCTGGCACGTCCCGCTGTCCCGACAGCTTCTCGACCAGCCGACCCGCGTGGCAGGTGTCCAGCACGAGAACCTGCTTGCGGGCTGGGACTGTCTTGAGCAGGTCCGTCAGCTCCTTGCTGGAGAAGCTCACCTGTTTCTGGATCTCCGGATCTTTCAGCTCTGCGCTCTGGGCGTCGGCGGTAAGGTAGTACCAATCACCGTCTTGCCCGCCCAGCGTGACCCCGTGGCCTGCGAGGTAGACCACCACGATGTCACCGGGTTTCGTCGCCTTGAGCGATTCGAGAGCCTTGGTGATGTTGGCCCGCGACGGCCTGCTGGGGCCTTCCGCCGTGTTGATGAGGGTGAGATTCACCTGTCCGGCACCGAACAGCCCCGTCGCGGCCAGGCGGATGGCAGTCGCGAAGTCCTCGGCGTCCTTCGCCGCGTAACGGAGGTTGAGTTTCTCACCCCGGTACTTGGACACTCCGACCACCACGGCGTGGAGTGTCGGGTTCACAGCGGCGGGGGCAGTCCCGGCAGCCTCGAAGTCGTACTCAGCGCCTCGGCTGACGAGGTAGCCCTCGGCGTTGTACGCCCGGACCTCGATCTTGTTCGTCTTCCCAGGCAGCAACCGTGGGTCGGCCGACAGGTCGAGCTTGAGATTGAGTTTGGTGGCACCGGCATTGGCCCCGCGGGGTCGAGCATCGTCGGTGACCTCCTTGCCGTTGATGATGACTTCAACCCGCCCGATGCCTCCGCCCTGGTTGGTGAGCGTCACATCGAACTGCGCCCGGTTCGGATCGGGCCGTGTGACGCCGACCGCCGGGTAGAGTTTGACGTTCTTGAATTCCGCAACCTCGCGAAGGGGTTCCCGGTTCCAGCCGAGGTGCTTCGCGAGCAGACCGGGATCGTAGTACCGATCCTTCAATTGGGTCAAGTCGATGGCCTCCAGCCCGACGACCCAGTGCAGCCCCTTGATGTCGCCGCCCTTGCTGGCGTCGTAGCGCCCCTCCGGATCGACTACCGCCCAGGTGCCATCGCGGAAACTGATCAGCCGACACAGTTCCTTGCCAGTCGCCAGATCCCATACCCGGCAGGTCCGGTCCCAGGAACTGGTGAGCGCTCGCTTGCCGTCGGGTGTGAAGGCGACCGAATACACCCACTCGGTGTGCCCCTCCATGCGGAAAACCTGTTTCCCGGTCGTCGCGTTCCAGAGCCGTGCTGTGTGATCGGTGCTGCCGGTTAACACCCACTTGCCGTCCGGCGAGAAGGCGACCGCGTGAACCTCCTGGGTGTGTCCCTCCAAGCGGCGGGCCTCCTTGCCCGTAAACGCATCCCAGATCCGGGCGGTGTGATCGCCGCTACCTGTGAGTAGGCGCTTTCCGTCTGGCGAGAAGGCGACGGGGCCGACCCGCTCGCTGTGGCCCTGGAGCCGGAGGAGTTCCTTGCCCGTCTCTGCGTCCCACACTCGCGCTGTCTTGTCCCAACTGCCGGTGATCGCCCGCTTGCTATCCGGCGAGAAGGCCACACCCTGGATCAGTTTCTCGTGGCCCATGAGGCGGAAGAGTTCCTTGCCCGTCTCCGCGTCCCACACCCGCGCTGTCATATCGAATCCGCCGGAAAGCGCCTTCTTGCCATCGGGCGAGAAGGCGACGCCGTTGATCGGCTTCTCGTGGCCCTTGAGTTGGTGGAGTTCATTGCCGGTCTGCGTGCTCCACACCCGTGCTGCCTTATCAGTGCCGCCGGTGATCACCTGCTTGCCGTCCGGCGAAAACGAGGCGGTGACGACCCAGGCCTGGGTTCGCAGGCGGAACAATGCTTCGCCTCGCTGGGCGTCCCAGAGGCGGGCACCCGTCTTCGTCCCGTAACTCTTGACGTAGTCCCTTGGTCTCGGCAATCCGGGCGGTCTCAGATCGTCATCCCATTGAAAGGCACCTTCCCTCCCACCCCCGTTGCCCGTGAGGAACCGCTTACCGTCCGGTGAGAGGGTGATGAAGTCCACGGTTTCGGCACGTCCCTGGAGACGGAAGAGTTCCTTGCCGGTGTCGGCATCCCAGAGTCGGGCGGTGCCATCGAAACTACAGGTCAAGATCCGTTTGCCGTCGGCCGCGAAGCAGGCCGTGTTGACTCTTGAGGTGTGGCCCCGGAGACGGAAGAGTTCCTTGCCGGTCTGCGCGTCCCACACCCGCCCCATCGTATCGGCAACGCGGGCAATCCCCTTCGTGCCCTCTGGCGGGAAGCTGATGCCGCCGGTAAGTGCCCTTTTGCCGTCAGGCGAGAAGGCGACGCAGTGGACCTCGTACCTGGAGCCCTCGGGGTTGGGAGGCTGGAGACGGAGGAGTTCCTTGCCAGTCTGCGCGTCCCACACCCGCGCTGACCCGTCCGTGCTGCCGGTGAGTACCCGCTTGCCATCCGGCGTGAAGGCGACATCTCTGACCCCTTTCTCGTGGCCCTGGAGGCGCCGGAGTTCCTTGCCGGTTTGTGCGTCCCACACCCGCGCTGACTTATCCTCACTGCTGGTAACCGCCTTCTTGCAATCGGCCGAAAGGGCAACCGATGTGATTTCCTCGTCATGCCCCTTCAGACGGAGAACCTCCTTGCCTGTCTGGGTATCCCACACCCGGGCCGTGGTATCGACGCTGCCAGTGAGTGCCTTCTTGCCGTCGGTCGAGAAGACGACCGACGTGACGCCCTTGTCGTGCCCTTTCAGGCGGAGAATCTCCTTGCCGGATCGGATATTCCAGAGGAGAACCGCCCCATCGCCGAAGCTGCTTGTCAGGACGCGAGTGCTATCGGGGGCGAAAGCGACCGCAGCCACCCAGTTGGAATGCCCGCCCAGACGGAGGATTTCTTTGCCGCTGGTCGTGTCCCAGAGGACCGCATCTTTGTCGACCCCACCTGTTATGGCCCACCGCCCATCCGGTGACAGAGCAGCCGAGTAGATCGACAGCGTGTGCCCGAGTTGGGTCACCAGATGGGGTTGATTGCCCGGCAGAGGCTCTGAGGGGGGCGGGGCGGCGGGAATCCGATTGTCGCGTGATGCCGCACCGAGCAGGAGCATCACGAGCACAACGCGACTGAGTTGTCGGGACATGGCCGATACCTCCCGGTTGATCCTCAAGGGTCGTGCGTCACTCTGTCGTGGTTTGTGCCCAACTCAATACGACACGCCAAGTGGAAAATTAGGTGACTTGGCGTCATCGTGCAAGCGTTCCCCTTTCATTTGTCAACTCGCGCAGCGAGCGACTTCTCGCCGCCCCCCACAATCCTTGCGGTCCTCATACATGAGCCCGGTCTGGTTGTCCCATTTGCGGTCGGTGTCGATGAAAGTAGGCGACTCGCGGAGCGAGTCGCCGTTTCTGGTAAACCGATGCCAACCAAGTCGCCTCAACGATCTCTGATACAGGAACCCGAAGAGGGTGTCGCATCTATGGGAAGACGATTGGACGTATAAACGGGAGGGCGAGGCTCCTGCCGAGCTTCACCTTCACGCTCGGCAGGAGCNNCCCGTTAGACCGATGCTTGCTGCGGATTCCTGTACCTGGTCGCTGCAAGCCAACATCGAGAACGCAATCGACGGGGGTAGCCGGACAGAAAATCCGAGGCTTCTTGCAGGATGCGACAGACACCTCAACTCGCAGAATCGTGGACTGACGTCGAAGCGTTGAATTTTCGCAAGGAAGACGGGCTTCTGAGTCACCCCCCCTCCTGATTCGGGCTGGGCTCCTCCAGCATTCGCCGAAACCCGAACTTTGAAACTCACTTAAGGTATCAGAGAACTTGAGTTTACCTTGCCACCCTGTCGCGTCCAGCGAGATGTCGGTTTTTCCCTCTCGGTTGCCCCAAGGTGCATGAGAACCGCATCGTCTGCGAAGGGCCGGGGCGGTACGATGGGCAAGACGGGACACACCTTGGGAGGACATTCGATGAGACGGACCGGCGGCTGGGTTGTGGCGGTGATATTTCTGGTCTTCGGAATGGTCGCGATCCCGGCCGACCCGCCCAGGAAGCGGGAACGGCCAGTTTACGAGGCGAAGGCGAACCACGACCCGGACGGGATCGGGAAGTTTTACATGGGTCGCGAGATTGCAATGGTGATGGGGTACGGAGCGGCCGGGTGGCTGGAGCGGCCAGAGCGTGTGAAAGAGGAGGAGCCGACCAAGCTGGTCGAAGCGCTTGCCGTGAAGCCGGGGATGGTGGTCGCGGATGTCGGTGCGGGGAGTGGGTATCACGATTTCCTTCTCTCCCCGCTCGTCGGCGAGAAGGGGAAGGTGATCGCTTCGGATATCCAGCCGGAGATGCTCGACCTGATCCGGCAGAAAGCCAAGCGGCTGAAAGTGACAAACATCGAGACGGTGAAGGGGACAGATGATGATCCGAAATTGCCCGTAAGTGGGGTCGATCTGATCATCCTGGTGGATGTTTATCACGAGTTCGCCAAGCCGTTCGAGATGACCGAAAAAATGGTCGATGCCCTCAAGCCAGGCGGCCGGCTGGTGTTCGTCGAGTTCAAGCTCGAAGATGAGAAGGTGCCGATCAAGCTTGTCCACAAGATGAGCGAGCGGCAGGTGATCAAGGAGATGGAGCCGTTCCCGGAACTGGAGCACACCAAGACCGTCAACACGCTCGCCTGGCAGCACGTCATTATTTTCACCAAAAAGGGAGTGAAATGATTCGCATCACGAGCCTGCTCGGAGTCCTCGCTTTCTCGGGGGTGGGCTGGGCCGATCCGCCCCGACCACCCGAGGTCGTCCAAGCCGTTCCGGTCGAGGCGTTGAATGCGACCTTCCGCCGAACTGACGGCTGGGTGGGAGCGGATGGGGCGTACTCCGTTCCGCTGTCCGACCGCCGGGCACTGTGGCTCTTTAGCGACACGTTCGTCGGCTCAATCCGCGGCGGCAAACGGACCGGTGTGACGATGGTGAACAACACGGTCGGCATTCAGGAGGGCCGTGGGGACCAGGTGAAACTCACATTCACGATCCAGAAGGATGCGTCTGGAAAGGCCGTAGCAATCCTCGCCCCGCCCGATGGAAAGGGTTGGTTCTGGCTGATGGCGGGCGTTCCCATCAAGGAGCGGCTGTTCGTCTTCCTCCCTCGCATCGAGAAAACGAATACACCTGGAGCGTTCGGGTTCAGACAGGTCGATCAATGGCTAGGGGTGGTCGACAATCCGACCGCCGACCCGACCACCTGGAAGACGACCTACGCGAAACTCCCGTTCGCCGAGTTCGCTGCGGGGCGGGCGGTGTCGTTTGGGTCGGCCGCGTTGATGGTCGGGGAGTCCTTGTATGTGTACGGGTATCGAGAAGCTGCTGGGAAACCATTCCCGACGCGGCGAATGCTCCTCGCGAGGGTGTCGTCCCGCGACCTGACCGACTTCAAAGCCTGGCGATTCTGGACCGGTAGCGAGTGGGCGACCGATGCGAAGGACGCCGCCCCGCTTGCAGACCGACTGGCAACCGAGTTCTCGGTGAGCTATGTCCCGGGCTTGAAGCAGTATGCAGCGGTCTACACCGAAAATGGGCTCGGGGAGCGAGTTCTCGGCCGCTTCGCGACGGCTCCGGAAGGCCCGTGGTCGGCCCCGGTGGTCCTGTATCGGTGCCCGGAGATGAAACGCGACAAGGGAGTCTTCAGCTACGCAGCGAAGGCCCACCCACACCTTGCAGGGGAGAACGAGTTAGTTGTTAGCTACTGCGTGAATGCGTTCGAGTTCGCCCACGCCATCAACGACGCCACACTCTACTGGCCAAACTTCGTGCGAGTAGTATTAAAATAATTATTAATATAAAGATTGAGAATGCCAAGAATTCATCACGAAATCACGAAACACGAAATAACGAAATCAGAATTTTGATTTTTCCGGCATTTCGTCTTTCGTGATTTCGTGATTTCGTGATTCTTTTTATTATTTGGATATTTTTATAATATTGTTCTTATTATTAATTTTTGTTACTCCACGCCCGTGAATTGCCGCTCGATGTCGACCCCGACGAGGTCCGACCAGGCGGTCAGGAGTTTGCGGAAGGTCGGCCCAGGCCACGGGTAGGTCCGCGAAATGACTCCTTGCATACAGAACTCTCGAACGCCCGCGAGACAGAATCCGGTGCCGGTGAGCATGACCTCCGTCACCCGCGCAGCGAGTTCGTTTGGCGGCACCAACTCACTGTGCCCCAGGTGGGCCATGTTGTAGCGAGCTTCCCGGAAGGGGATGCCCAGCCCTCGACAAAGCTCGCTCACAACTGTGAGGCTGATGCTGTCCAATACGGTCTGGCGCGGCGGCCGAATCACAGCACCGTCGGCCACAGCGAGAATGCCACCAATGGCGGTATCACCACCTTCACCGCTTTGGTCCAAGAGGACCGGTATCCCACCTGCTCTGTATTCCGGGTTTTCCGGGTTGCCTACCACCTGTTCGGCCCGATACCAGTTCAGACGGTTGCGATGCTTGACCATCCGGGGGACCATATCCTCCGGGTGCCACGACTGGAAGCCGGCGAGTGCAAGCGTCACACCTTCGGTGAAGAAGCGGCGGAAACGGGCGATGGGGAGAGGGTATGTCACCATCCCGAGCGTGGGCGGACCATTCGTCGTCTCTCCCAGGTAAGAGCCCAGTGGTCCCGGTGTTGCGAATGTGACAAGTTGCAACTCTCCGCCCGGTGGAAGCAGGCTTGCGTTGTGACAGATCAACTCGTCCGCAATCGCGGTGAGCTGATCGTCGGTTGCTTCAAGGGGAACCGCGCAAATCCAGCAGTCGCGACGGAGCCGGATGAGGTGGTCTTTCCACCGGAAGAGTCGATGTCGGAACGTGCGGGCGTTATCGACGATCGTCGCACCAAACACGAACCCCGCATCGTGGAGGGGCAGAGTAGCCTCGGCGAACGGGAGGAAGCGGCCGTTCAGATAGGCGAGCACAGTAGTAAGTTGCCTAAGTTATTAGAAAGGAATATCGCCTTCTTCAGACTCGTCTGTTTCTGGCTCAAACTTAGATTTCGTATTATTTTTCGTAAGATTAAATAAATGATGATTCTGACAGAGCCATCTGAAGCCTCCTGCCGTTGCCTTTAAATTCGTGTAGCTATTTCCATTATAGTCTGTTTCTGCTTCAATTGCTATAAATTGCTTCTCCTTCAATTGGCGATACGCGATGGTTGCGGCGATACGCGTAAATCCGGCCCTTTCCATCGCATTTGTTACAACGTGAGCAGTTATGGTGTCGGTCTCAACCACGCAACTTTCCGAAATTGCAACCAACGCAGCAATCTCGTGCGGAGATAATCCCTGAACCGATTTCATAGGAGACATTGCCGCGGCCACATCGACTTGTTTATATTTCTCTAGTAACGATGCAAGCTGATCAGCAATATCAGTCGTTAGCTTGCTAAAATCTCGCGGGGAATCTGTTGTATATGTAATTATTTTACGATGCTGGATATCAAATGGAAACTTCTCTCGCTCACGTGAGCATACTAGCACAGTTGGTTTTCCTGCGACACTTGCATATCCTAGTTCATACCATACATTTGGATTATCTTTGGTTACATCAGCGAGCACGGCATCAGATGCTCGAATTTGTTTTTCGACCTCTTCGATTAGAACCTCTACACCTCTCACACGATCAACGCGGCAAGGCGTGAGCCCAGCTTTTCCGATGGCAGGCACAAAAACGTCATCATATCGCTTGTCGAACGCACCGCCGTCAAATGGCTGAATAACGAAGCACGAGCGCATAGCCTTACTCCTGCTCTTGGCCAGTAGCTGAGAGATAATTTAACGCGAGCCTACCTAACTTTCAAGCGGGGATCAACTCAGCCAGAGCCGCAAGCTAAAAATAATCTAACAGATTTCACAATTTAAAAAATATCGATTTTATATTAAATAATATATATACTTATCCATGTAATTTGACCTGTCAATCATTATTCATTGCATACGGCACGATCACCTCGCCGCGGGGGTGCGGGAAATAGTTCGCCAGCCCGTGCAATTGGACCCTCAGAACGAGATCTGGTCCAACCAGTTTGCGGGTTCCCGGGGCTGCGTCAGGGGAGCGGGATTCGATCACGTCGCGAGCCGACTGCGGATCGAACCCGCACGCGATCAGGTAGAGCCACAGCACCGTCGGCGATCGCAGTTGACCGGCCAGGCAGTGGACGTACACATGAGCCCCCGGTTCCGCCGCCATCCGGTGGAGGGCGTCGAGGGCTTCAATCGCAACGGAATCGGGAATGTGGTGAATGTCGTCCATCGGGAGCCAGACAACCTCCCGGAAGGAGCCTTCACCGCTCGCTACTTGGCTGACTGCATCAGACACGTTCAGGATGTGAGTGATACCGGCCGCTCGCAAGTCGGCGACCCGTTCCGGAGTCGCAAACCGGCCGACCGACAGGCATTGCGTGATCCGGTAACGGTACATGAGTCAGGCCGGGGCCTCCAGCAAGATCACGGTGAAGTCGTCCGGGAAAGCACCCGTTCCGCGAAGCCGCGCGGCGTCTTGAAGTTCGACGAGCAACTCCGGCCCACCGATTTGCGAAGCGGTTTCGTTAATCCTGGACTCTGGCGAATTCTGGTGAGTTCAGTGGTCAAGTTGTGAACACCTGAACAGAAAGGGAGAAAAGACAAGGCCGGGGGAATAGGACAGTGGTACTTCCAAGCCACCGACCCTACCCCCCACGACCCATGAAAACCGTTGTACAGCGTTCACTGGCCATTGGCACGTTCCTCGGGCTTTTAGGATTGACTGCCACACTGAGCAAACCCCACCTGCGTCACCTGGAACGCTTCGCCGCC
>PLDW01000161.1 GCA_003136315.1 Gemmataceae bacterium
TTTCCATAGATACGACAGTCTCAGCGGGTTCCTGTATGCGACGATGAAAATGGAGTCGGTGAGGTTGTCAACTGTGGTGAGGCATTACACGCACTCCCAGGGAGATTTTCAGAGAAGTTGGTGGTCTATGAAAGCGGTTCGGCAGGACCGCTAGCGACTGTAGATGTACGCCTCGACCGCCTCTTTAGCCTCTGCCAGCCCGGCCCCCGACTCCTCGCGGTACACCTTGATGGCCTCGATCTTCCGGGCCGGGTCGTCCGCCAACTGCTTGACCCGCTCGGACAGCGGCAGCCCCTGGGTCGGATCGACGCCGTGGTGACGCAGCAATGCGTTAAGCTTCCGCTCGATGCGGCCGACGCGGGCCTTCGTGTCCAACCACGATGCCACCGCCATCAGCAGGAGGGCCGCTCCCCCTACCCAAAGAGTCCAGTCCATCGTACGCCCTCCTTCGCCGAACAACCCCGTTCAGTGGCCGGCTTTGCGGTCCGCTGCAACGCCTGGACATACCTCATGGCCTGGTTGGTGACGGGCCGAACCTGTCTGACATATTACAGGGATCTCGGGTTGCCCCCACCCCAAGCATGGATCTGTCAGTCGATACTCTCGCTCGGCAGCCACAAAGCAGGATCAGACCACCCCCAGGGGGATTCGTTGTCCTCAAGTCGGTGGGCTCTGAGAGCGGTTCGGCCGCAACCACCTATGCGAGCCACCAACAGAGCATCACGACGAGGCCCACTGGCAAGATGGCAAAATAAAAGGCCAAGGTGGTAATGAACCCGAACCAGTTGATGACCGCGTTGTCGAAACCTGCCCGTTCCTCCCGGGTAGGTCGCTGCATTCGAAACTTTACGTCCGAGGCCACGAACCACCCCCACAGGATGCCGAGCGGCAGGAGCGACAGTAGTGCCCAGCCGCCAGCGGCCTGCCAGAGGAACCAACACCCCAGGACGCTGGCGACGTGCAAGGACAGCAATGCTATCAGACCCGGCAGCCAGAAGATGCCAGGGCAGATCGAGTTCCCAAACGAGCTGAAGTCCGCGGGCCGACAGCGGTACATCCACAAGGGGTTCAACTCGTCCCAAAGCGTCGGCTGCCGATCCGTTTCCATCGGGGACCCTCCACCCTCGGGGGGATTCGTTGTCCTCAAGTCGGTAAGCTATGAGAGCCTTTCAGCGCGGCTACTTGTCCTTCCCGACCCCGCCCTTGCGCTGCTCCTCGATCACGAATCGCAGTTCTCGTATCTCATTTGTCTGTGTCTTTGATAACTTCTTCAGTTCCTCGACCGTCGACTGCAAGTGCGATACTTGCGACTCCAGGTCACTGAACCCGGGTCGGCTGAACAGCGCGACGACGATTCCGATGAGCAGCAGCGTGCCACAGCCGAGAGTTGCGGGCCGGGCTCCGGAAGCCCGACACTTCTGGCAGACTCTGGTAAAGATGTCCAGGGACCAGAAGGAGGCTTTTTCCCCACACTGTGAACACGTCGCCATCGAGACCCTCCAGTCATTGCCACATGTGATTGGCGTTTCAGGTACTTCCGGGCCAGAATGTCTGGGAGGCCCATCCGACCAGATGATTTTGATGGGACAACTGTGTCGAGGTCAAGCGAATTGCCGAGGAACTTGCGTCGAGTGGCCAACCCCCTGAACTTACTCAAGGAGTGTCTCGAAGATCAAGGCGCTCGGCGGTGAGTATTGAGGGCTCGACTCCGTTACGTTTTTATACAAGAATCAATTGATGTTTCTATATTTATAGAAAGATAATTGGACTTGCAAATGGGAGGGCGAGGCTCCTGCCGAGCTGCACTACCATCACGCTCGGCAGGAGCCTCGCCCTCCCGTTAGACCGATGCTTGCTCCTGGAATGAGACAGCCTCTGCGGGTATCTGCATCAGGTGGCTTTGGTCGAAATCATCAGCTATGAGTACAAATGGGAGGGCGAGGCTCCTGCCGAGCTGCACCACCCACACGCTCGGCAGGAGCCTCGCCCTCCCGTTAGACCGATGCTTGCTCCTGGAATGAGACAGCCTCAGCAGGTCCCTGCATCAGGTGCTTTTGGTCGAAATAATCAGCTTCAGGGAACCGAGAAATTCCGGCTGCGTGCGAAGTTGCCCGTGGGCTGCATCCCAGGTTCCGTCGACGAGATCACGACGCAAATGGATGACGAAACGCTCGACGATAGCACGGTCGACGAAGCTCCATGCTGAACACGCCGACCGCGCACTTTCCTCAAGTAGACACTCGGGGCGTCCGTAATACGCCTCATTGAAGCCGTCCCGACAATTCAACGGAATTGGCACTGATAGCACTTCGATGGCTCCGCCGAGCGCAGCCGTGATCGCGTTGATTGATGGATATCGGCGAGCTTCGATCGCGATGACTTCAGGTGCATACGCATTGAGCCAAAATCGGTCCAATTCATTGGGATCGCAGGTCATGATAATGACAGGGCCACGAGTCACCCGGCGCAGTTCGCTGAGTCCTCTCCGCAGATCCGACCATTGATGCACCGTAAATGTTGCCATCGCAGCATCGAAATACTGATCAGGAAAGGGTATTTCCTCTGCGACAGCGTCGATGGCAACGGAAAGATGGGAAGGGCGCTGAGAGCGCATTGAAGCCGAGGGTTCGATCGCGGTCACTCGTCGATCCACGGGCTCGTACGAACCGGCGCCCGCTCCAACATTCAATACCCTGGACGCATCGCCGAGGAACTCATTGATAACGGCTGCGATGCGCGGTTCCGGCCGGCGGTAGCGGGAATACCCGTCGCCGATTGTTCCATAGTCGGCGTCTCCTGCACTCCCATCGGGGTGTCTTCCGAGCATGATGCGTTCCTTTGGGTGCATCCGGTTGGAGGCCAGTATCTGGATTCAGCAGGCCGAGGGCAACCGCGGTGCCTGAACCTGCTCGCCTTGATCGTCGTCGTCTGCATCGCGGCCATCACCACCCTCGGGACGAACGCTAAGGCAGACGCCAGGAAATGACCAACCACGATCATGGGGGGTGCCACGGGCGGCTTGCCCGCCCGTGTGCCGCCATCACGGGCGGACAAGCCGCTGGCACCCGAACCCACTG
>PLDW01000246.1:0-11766 GCA_003136315.1 Gemmataceae bacterium
AAGTCGGGAAGTTATTTCCCGACGGCTCCTAAATCGCGTCCGCACCTATTGCATTCTGGCAGCCACCAGAGCAATTTTCTAATTGTGTTTTTTCGGTACTGTCGATTTTTCCGACAGTACCCATTTTCCACCCTTGGGTTCCTCGAAACGGCCCCACCGGATACGACCTCTTCCCGTGTCGCAAGCACAGACACCCCCCCCCGGATTGAGTGTCAGCGAGAAGATGAGCAAGTACGGGCGAGCTGGCAACAAGCCTCAGTCGTTTACTTCTGGACCTCAGTCTGGTCCTTACTGGCCTTACCTTCGAATCGCCCCTTTTCGTAGCTGATGGCAATCTGTGAGTGGATAACGAGAGCGACTACCACGACCATCGCGACGATGGCAGTGATTGTAATGAGCGTCCAGTTCGGGCTCGTTGGCGGTGGGGGAGTAGGAGTGAGAGGGGGATTGGCCTTGCGTGGCATACACAACCTCCAGTTTGTGGACTGGAGGTATACTATGTGCGCACATCTGCCCAGGGAATATTGTTGATTATACCTAACTACGAGACGGTATGCAAGAGAAATTTGACATTTTTTTTCATCGCCTTAAACCTCACAGCGTCACGGACTTGGGATTCTAACCTTGCTTCAACTATCTGCATCGGGTGCCAGAACCCAAAATTGTGGTTTCTGGGGCGAGTGATTGGACACTTAGTTTACCCACCCACAAGACCCTCCCGATACTTGCCATGACGTGCTCAACCTGCCTCTTGGTGAGGCCGAGCTTCTCCCCTATCTCGCGGTAGCTAAGTCCTTCCTGCTTGTACTGTAAGATCTCCGGTAGTAGTTTGGAGGTGCTTATCCTGTTAGCCTGGCGGATTTTGTAGTAGGGGGCGATCTCCTCTGGGCCGAAGTGTCCCACCAGGGCTTTCGCGAGGGAAGTTGGCCCCAGCCTACCTGGGGAAAGATGCCGGTGCCTTTCACCTCCCGATCGCCCTCGGAATGTTCGTCGCCACGCAGCAACTCTCGCCGGACCAGGTCGGCGGCTGCGTTCCAGCAATCCCCCCGTACCACAACGAGCCACGGCCCAACGGGGTCCGCATCTGCGACAATGACCCGACCGTCCTCCGCAGTGCGATCGTCGAGCGGCCGACTCCCGGCATCGGACGATCCGGCCGCAAGCCACACTCTCGGCATTCGCAGACACTCCGGTCCTTGAGGCCACGAGCATCACCTCGTACCGAGGCCCACGGCCGTAACCGATTGATCGGCACCGGTACGGAGCCGAATCGTGTCAGATGTGGAGATAACCCAATGCGGCATTCAGGGAACCGAAGAACCGGAGTTGGACGGCAGGATCGTTGATTTCCGGTTGTAAATCCGGATGAATGCGAGCGATTCCCCCATCCCAGTAATCCTTCCTGTTCTTGCTCACAAAAACGACTTCCTCAGCGAATCCTCCCGCGCGGAGTAGCCGTGTGAATTCGAGATAATGCTCGAAGTTGATGGAATCCTTGATGTGGCCGTCATGCGAGGGGCGACGCTTGTTCATCACTCGATCAAGAGCCAGTTGGATCTGAATAGGTTCAAAATTTAACTGTGTCGCCTGGTTCAGTAAGGCGGTCGATAACGTGGCAAGGTCATCGACAAGTGTGCTGGTTGATAAAGGAACATACACTGGCAACACAGTGCCAGCAAATCCCGCGGCTTGGTAGGGTTGCGAAACGAGGTCATCCACTTTCAATAGGAAGTCCCGAGCCTTCTTGCGTATCCCCGCAATATTTTGAGTCCATTCCCTGTAAACCAGCTCGGTGATCACAATCTGCGCGCGATCGGGATCGACCGCCAGCGTACTGAGCAGGTGGCGGGCGGGTTGGATGCTGGTGACGCTTCGGGGGGTGCCGGGTTTCTCCCAGTCGAGACACTGGACGAGTTCAAGAATGTCACAGGTATCCAGACAAATCACAGGCTTTGGCGGGCCAGCGTTCAGTTGGCCCACCACGGTGGCGATTGGGGGCATCGATCACCGCCGATCTTCGTCGTAGACACTGAGGAGTCGGTGTCCTGACTCGTACTGGCTGATCAACTGGTCGCGTAGTTCCTGCGGAAATCCCTCCTCCGCGAGCCATTCGCCCAGCAACACGGTATCGACGACCCGATCATCGAAATGCGTTTGTGCGATGAAGCTGTCCCACCTTCGCAGATCCAGGGGGTGGAGGAGACTCTTGTTTGCGGCTGCGGAGAAGGATTGGAGCCGATTGCGTGCCTCCAGAGACAACGTCTCCTCCAGAGATGGCTGGATCGGCGAGCAGCAGTCCAAAAGCCGGACATTCAGGCCGCTTGCCAGTGGTCCAATGAATGTCTCGCGAAAATCGGTGACCACCTGATCATGTTGGTCGGCATCCAGCGGCTCTCGTCCTTCGAGGGGGATAACCCCGGATAGATACAGCTCTTCACCATCTTGTGGACCACGGCCTCGCAACAGCACCGCGACTGGACGACCGACTGTTGGCACCCGTTTTGAGAAGCAATAGGCACTCGTCCTTTGAGGCAGCGTTTTGCGGAACCGCTCCTCGACATCGGTCCGGCGAGTCCAATCCGCCTTCACTTCTTCGTCCAGCCGTCGTCTCAGTTGCTGCATCGACCGCGTGTCACCCCGGACGATCAACTCCTTTTGGCTCGGCGAGCGGTGCCTGCGATTTCCTTTTCCTTCCAGGTCATCCGTGATGCCATCCAGGACTTGCTGGACCTTGGCAACGTCCGCGCCGGGACCGAAGTTGATGACAGCCAAGGCTGGCGTCCAACTCAAGAGAACCGCGTCCTCATCAATGTGGAAGGGCAAACCCTGTGCGCGCAGTACACTGGTGAGCAAGCCCAACTGCTCGGGAGTCACCATGACGTATGGACCTGAAGTCCCATCAGTGGATATCGTGAGCCGGGCCTCTGTCGTGAAGTTTGTCATCCCTTTCCCACTTTCCGCACCTGTTGCCGCTCAAATCAGCCAGACACAGCGATTTGTGGATTATTGTACCCAACCGCTTCCCTTCACCGCCAGAGTGACAGGCCAATTCGGTGCGCATCCACGACAATGACCCGACTGTCCTCCGCAGCGCGATCGACGAGGGGCCGACTCCCAGCCTCTGACGACCCAGCCGCGACCGAAACTCTCGACAGTCGCAGTCACTCGGGTTCTTGAGGTGATGGAGGTGGTCGGTCCCGCAGCCAGGGAGAATCCCACTGGTCCAAGATGAGGTGTTGGTTCTGCACGAACGGCCGCAGTTCAACCCCGGCCGTGCGATCTGCTGACGATGGGCAAGTCCCTGGCCCGGGGTCACTGCGTCCCCTGTGGGGGCTGGAGCTTCCAGAGACGCACGGTCCTTTCCCGGCTTCCCGAGAGGGCATACGTTCCGTCCGGGGAGACGACCAGCGCGATCACACCCTTCGTCTCAACCCCCCGCCAGGAATGAATCTCCTTCCCACTGCCGGCATCCCATACGCGGATCGCTCCACCACCGTCCGAGGTGCTCGGGAAAAGTGCCCCGCAAGACACCAGTTGCTTCCCACCCGGGAGGAAGGCGACCCGCTCGGTGTAGTTATTGCCATGCGCGTTGATGCTGAGAGTCTGTTTCCCACCCGCCACGTCCCACAGGCGGACCGTCCCGTCGAAGCCAGCGGAGGCGATCGTTCGGCCATCCGGGGAGAATGTCACCCAGCGGACGGCCCGTGTGTGCCCGGTCATCCGCTGGAGTTCCTTCCCGGTTGCCACGTCCCAGACCCGGATCTGGTTGGACTCTTCTTCAGTTGGACCCGTGCTGCATGAGGCGGCCATTCTCGTTCCGTCCGGGGAAAATGCCACCGACCACACCTGCTTGGCTTCGAACTCAAACTTGCGGATCTGCTCCCCCGTGGTGAAGTCGCGGAGGAGGACCTCACCGTCATTGCCGCAGGTCAGAAGGAGTTTTCCCGACTTCGACACCGCCACCCCCCACGTCGTGTCGGAGTGGCCCGGTAACTCGCGGATTTTTGCACCGGTCTGCCAGTCGAACACCATGACGGGTGTGTCTCGTCCGGCGACCACGACGTACCGACCGTCCGGTGTTGGTGTACAGCAATTCAAGGATGCCCCGGTCTGGACCGAGACCGAGTTGAGTTTCTGCCAGTTCGATGTGCTCCCATAAATCAGATTCCCCGACCAGTCGACCGCAGCGAATCGGGTTCCGTCGTGGGAAAGGGTCACATCGTTGACCTGCGCGGTCGTCGTCAGCACCAACTGCGACTCCTCCGTCGGGCCGGTGGGGGGTTTCGATGCGGTCGCTGCGGGGGGCACGGAAGGAGCAGGGGGCGGCGTCTGTACGGTAGCAGGTTTCTTTCCGCCGCTTAGCATTACGACTAGGCTAACGATCAGGAGAATTGCACCGACTGCGGCACCGCCGATCATGTACCACTTCTTCCGGTTCGCTTTTTCGGCCTTGCGCCCCTTGCGTTTCCGTCCCTTCCGGATGCGTGGCCCCGTTGATTGGGTCGGTTCGCCGGCTGCGCGGAGAGTCTGGGTGCTCAGCGAGGTCTGGATGTTTCCGGTGGACGGGCTTGCCGGGAGCCAGGGGCTGAGGGCTTCGATCACCTCTTCGGCGGACTGGTAGCGATCGGCTTTCTTTTTCGCCATCATCTTGGCGATGATGTCGTTGAGAGTCTCCGGGGCAGACACTTTGAGCGATTTTGTCAATTTGGGCGGGGCGGCTGCCTGATGCTGCATCAGGATCTGCGCCCGTGACCCCTTGTAGGGTGGGTGACCGGCGATCAGATAGAATAGGGTCGCGCCCAGACTGTACAGGTCCGCCCGTTCGTCGACCGGTTCGCCGAGAGCCTGCTCGGGTGACACATAGTCAAGAGTCCCAAGACCCCCGTCCTCTTCACCAAGCCTTCCGGTCAGGTTGTCACGCTCGTTCACGAATGAGCGGGCCAGACCCATGTCCAGGATCTTGACCATCCCGTCCTTGGTGATCATCAGATTCGCCGGCTTGATGTCGCGATGGACGATCCCTTTCTTGTGAGCGTGCTGGAGCCCTGCGGCAGTCTGGGCGATATACGAGACCGCGGTGGCGAAGTGGAGTGGACCGGTTTCCGAGAGGAGGGTGTGAAGGTTTTTCCCCTCGACGAGTTCCATCACGAGGAAATGGACCCCAGCCTCCTGGCAGACATCGTGCAGCCGGACAATGTTCGGATGGTCGAGGGCGGCTGTCGCTCGGGCCTCTCTCATAAAACGGTCCACAGACAACCGGTCCGCCGCGTGCTTCGCCGGAAGGATTTTCAGGGCCACTCGTCGGTGAAGGCTTCTGTGTTCACCCAGGCACACGATCCCCATCCCGCCCTGGCCGATCGGACGGAGAACCTTGTACACCCCCAGTACGAGCCCGCGAAACTTCCCAGCCAAAAGCTGCCGCGCCTGGAATGGGGTCAACAGGCTGGCCTTGATGAGGGCGTTCGCACATTCCGTTGGGTCGGTCGGCAACTCGTCCTGGTCCGGGAACAGCTCGGCGAACCGCTTTTCGTCGAGTATCCCACTTTTCTGAACCAGGGTGAGGAAATCGCTCACCGTCGCGGGAGCACTCATCGTGAACAACCTGCGTGAAGGGGGAATGGCCTGCGGGAGAGCATTTCCGGGAACCGTAGAACACAGTTCGGTTCGGTGGACACGATCCCCTGTCCGGATTCCCGGTTGCCGAAGTCGAATTTTCCGACAGTCAGTTTTTGAGGCGGGACAATAGAGTTTGTGTTGGTGCCAGCGTGTGACACATCCGCTCTACAAACCCTGGGAGGCGGCGATTCGACCCTATCACCGCTCCGCGGCGAGAGCCGTTGATTGAGAGGGCGGGTGAGATGTGGGAGGAAATTCTCAACGCGGATTTTGTCCAGAATTCCGTGCTATATGTTGGTCGAGTCTCACAACCGGCTGGGCAGTTCCAACTTTCCTGAAAGATCGATCGGGGCACCAATATGCATCGATTTCTGCTGCCATTCGTGGCACTTCTGGCGGTTGTCGCTCTGGGATCAGTCGCAGCCATCGCCGAGGACGAGACCTCCACGAATGCAGAGGAAGTGTTCGTCAAGGAGGTTCAGGCCGAAGGGCAAGCGTGGCAATACAGCGGAGTCAAATTGCCCAAGGGGTATACAGCCACCATTACAGCCACCGGGACGTGGGGTATCAACGCGACGTGGGACAAGAAAGTCGGGGCTGCCGGGAACACGGATTACCAGGCCAGTGATGCCTACGTAAAGAGCGGTGCCCACGAAGGCTGTCTGCTCGTTCGTGTTGGTGACACGATTCAGGCGTTCTCGAAGGATGACGAAGTGATTCGCATTAACACCCCCGGGAAAATCTATTTCTGCGCGAATGATGTCGCGACCAACGAGGGGTTGGCCAGGGCCGAATCGTTCGTGCAAGGCATCCCGATCCAGCCAGCGAAGGATGCCCACGGCTCCGGCTACCAGGATAATGACGGTGTCATCAAGGTCCGAGTTGCCGTCGGCAAGACGAAGAAGGAAAGCTCCCCCAAGAAGACCGATGGGGAGGAGTGACCTGAGTTGAAAACAGGTTTCTCTATAGTGGACATAAGTTTTCTCAAATATAGAATAAATAGATTATTTAATTATAAGTATGTTACAAACTGATTGATTATGAAATGACTCCCCGGCAAGAATGCCGGGGAATTCTTGCATCCGTACCATGCCCATTCGCCTATCTGCACGTTCCAGCCCGCACCCCAACCCGATCGGTGCCTTGAAAGTCGGCGGAGCGGCCGTCCGAGTCGCGAGAGTCTTTCGCGTTCAATGCACAATTCAGGCAGTTTGGGCAATTTGCAAAGATTCAGCAGCTGATATCGAGCCTACGGATCCCGATCCGGGAAGTCTGGAGGCCAGGCGGTGGTCCTCGGCTCCGATTGCCATAAAATATCCGAATTGAACTATTCTTCCGCTCGCAGCAGGTCGATGAGAGGGGAACGCTTGACGCAGCGCTGCGCACGTGGGCGGGTCGTATTGGTCACCGGGGCCTCGCGGGGGATCGGTCGCCGGGTGGCCGAACGACTGGCGAAACTCGGCGCAAGGCTTGCCCTGACTGCCCGTTCCGCCGATGACCTGGCCAAGATCGGCAGCCAGCTTCGAGCCGCAGGAGCGGATGTCGAAGTGTTCCCCGCCGATCTCACCAACCCGGACCACCGAACCCATTTGGTGGCTGCGGTTGTCGAGCGGTTCGGAGGAATCGATGTCCTGATTAACTGCGCGGGCGTGTGCAGTTTCGGCGAGTTCTGTACATCAACTGAGGAAATCGTCCGTCGGGTGATGGAGGTCAACTTCTTCGCTCAGGCCGAGATGATCCGGCTCTGCCAGCCGCACCTGACGCGAAGTTTCGAACACTCGCACGATGGCTGGCGGCCAGCAGTGGTGAACGTGGCGAGCCTCTGTGGCCGGTGGGGCATTCCCTCGCTGCCCGAGCACTGCGCCAGCAAACATGCATTTGTCGGGCTCACCGAGGCGTTGCGTGGCGAGTTCGAGCGGTTCGGGATCGACGTGCAGCTCGTCCTTCCCGGGCTCGTTCGGTCCGACGACCTGAATCGCCACCTGCTGCGGAACGACGGGAAGATCTACCTCGACTTCGCAGGGGCACAACCGCCCGACGAGGTCGCAGCCGGGGTGGTTCGGAGCCTCCTGCGAAACCGAACGGAGGCAGCGATCGGATTCGTGTCGTGGGGCGTCTGGCTCTTTCGCCGGCTGTTCCCACGGGCGGTCCGGTTTTTCATGCAGCGGAAAGTCTGGCGGTATGCTCGCCGCGAGGCCGCAAACAGCCGCTTACTCACCGCCCGCCGATGAAGGCTCCTGGGGTGGTCGCGATTGGGCTGGTAGAATGTGATGCTGCCTGACATCAGCTATCGTAGCGGGGCGAAGTTGGGAGGCGGACTATTGACCACTAACTACTGACGACTGGCAAGGGAAAGCGGATGTGTGGAATCGCGGGAATGATTGACCTGAGCGGCCGGCGGACTCCCCCCCCGGGGGTGGTGTCGGCGATGGCTCGGGCCATCTACCACCGCGGCCCAGACGAGGACGGGTTTTTGACCGGCCCCGGTCTCGAACTGGCCAACCGCCGACTCTCCATCGTCGGGCTCGCCGACGGTAAGCAGCCCATCTCGAACGAAGACAAGACCATCTGGACGGTGTTCAACGGCGAGTTCTTCGACTACCCGGAGCAGCGCCAAGACCTCGAAGCGCGAGGCCACGTCTTCCACACCCATACCGACACCGAACTTCTTCCACACATGTGGGAGGAGTACCGGGAGGGGATGCTCGAACACCTCCGCGGGCAGTACGCCCTGTGTCTCTGGGATACGCGGACGAACGAAATCCTCCTGACCCGCGACCGGTCGGGGATCTGCCCATTGTTCTTCACGGTTCGCCGCCACGACGGAGCCGACTGGCTGCTGTTTGCGTCGGAGATGAAGGGACTCTTCGCCTCCGGGCTGATCGAGGCGAAAGCCGATCTCCGCGGGCTCGATCACGTTTTCACCTTCTTCGCAATGCCCGGCCCGGTGACTGTCTTCGAAGGCATCACCATGCTCCTTCCGGGCCACTACCTGCATCTAAAACTCGGGAGCACAGGACCGGCCGAGGCTCAGAAGCAACGGGCCTACTGGCGGGTCACCTACCCCGACCGTGGGCAGGAGGACTACGGGTCCGACGAGACGAAAGTGGTGGACGGGTTCGAGCAGGTTCTGCTGGCTGCGGTCAGGCGGCGGCTCCGGGCGGATGTGCCCGTGGTGTCGTATCTGAGCGGGGGTGTGGATTCGAGCCTGGTCGTGGCGATGGCCAACAAGGCCCTCGGCCGGCCGATCCCGACATTCACCATCTCGGTCCAGGGCAAGGGGTTGAATGAGGAAAGCGAGGCCCTCCTGGTGGCCAGGCACCTCGGTTGTGAGCCGGTGGTGGTCAAGAGCGGACACGACGAGATCCGGACCGGCTACCCCGAGTTAATCACGGCCGCCGAGTTCCCAGTGGTGGACACCTCGTGCCTGGCCCTGCTCGAACTCGCCCGCTCGGTTCACCAGCACGGGTATAAAGTCGCCCTCACGGGAGAAGGCGCTGACGAGTGGCTGGCCGGGTATGTATGGTTCAAGACCAACCGGATGCTCGGGTTCCTGGATCGAATTCCCGGAGTTCCGCTCGGCGGAGCACTGCGAACCCTCGTGCTGAAGGCCACCGGCCAGCCGAGCTTTCCACTCCGCCACTACCGGTCCACTCAGCGGATGCTCGGCGGACCCAATGGGTGGCTGGATCTGTACGGAATGATGAGCCTGAACAAGCTTCGGTTCTTCACCCCTGAGATGAGGGAACGGGCGCTCACAAACTCCCCGTGGGACGACCTCGGGCTATCCCCCGACCTGAACCGCTGGCACCCCTTTAACCGCCAAATGTACCTGGGAGCCCGGATCATCCTCCCAGGGCACCTGCTCGCCTCGAAAGGCGATCGGGTGGCCATGCATTCCTCGGTCGAGACCCGGTACGCTTTCCTGGATGAGGAAGTGCTGGCGTTTATCAGCAAGCTCCACCCGCGGTGGAAGTTGCGTGGTCTGCTCCGAGACAAGTTCGTGGAGCGGAAAGTCGCCGAGCGGTGGCTCCCGAAAGATGTCGCATGGCGGCGGAAAAAGATGTTCCGGGCTCCGATGGACGCCTGGAACGAGACGCCCGCAGCGGGACAGCCCGGCAGAAACGGGACTCCCCAGCGGCGATCCGACTGGGCCGACCAGATACTCTCTGCGGAATCGCTTCTGAAGGCGGGCTACTTCGACCCGACCGCGGTGGCAGCGGCCCGTCAGAAGCTCCCGGGGATGCGCCGTGGGCTCGCCCGAACGGGATTGGAAATGGGTCTGACGGCTGTTACCGCCACCCAGTTGTGGCATCACCTATACATCGGCGGGGCGCTCTGTGCGCTCCCGTCGCGAGTCAACACGTCCTCGGTCAGGCGCACGGCACCACCGGCGGCTTGACCTGAGATTCGTCGACTTGAGACTGAGACTATGTCCTACGCCCTCCAAACCCTCTGGCACGAACGAGCCCGGTATCTGTCCGGGGTCATCGCGGTGACGTTTTCGGCGGTCTTGATTGCGCTCCAGTGCGGGCTCTTGCTCGGACTGTTCAAGATCACCTCGACGCCGATCGATCACATGACCGGGGACAAGACGAGCACGATCTGGGTAGGATCCACGGCGGTTCAGAGTGTGGATCTCGGCAAGCCGATCCCGGAATCGTTCCTCAGCCGGGTAGCCGGTCGACCTGGGGTTGAAATGCCCGAGGTGTACATCGCCAACTTCGCCAATTTCACCAAGCCAATCGGTGGAACGGAGCTCTGCTTCCTGCTGGCAAGCAACCTCGATTCGGACTCCGCGGCCCTGGCCGACGTACTGACACCCGAGTTACGATCTGCGCTTCACGAGATGGATACGATTGTGGTAGACGAGTCGGACGCGGCCAAGCGGCTCCGCCTCGACTACGAGTACGGGAAGCCGAAAATCAACGGGAAGGAAGTCAAACTGGTCGGGACGGTATCCGGGGTGCGCAGCATCGCTGCCCCGTGGGTGTTCTGCTCCATCCCGACTGCCCGGCGGTTGATGGGGCTCCTCCTCCCCCAGGACCACGTGACCTACCTCATCGCTCGGTGCGACAGCCCCTCCAGAGCCCGCGAGGTGGCATCCACGCTGAAGACCGAGTATCCGGTCGATATGACAGCGTACACCGCCGTGGACTTCTCGTATGAATCCCGAAAGTATTGGCTCCTGCGAACCAAGGCCGGGATTGCGATCGGGTATGCGGCCCTGCTCGGTCTCATGGTCGGGGCGGTGATCACCGCCCAGACGCTCTACGCAGCAACCGCTGCCAGCGCCAAGGAGTTCGCCATCCTCCTCGCCCTGGGCATTCCGCGGTGGCGGATCAAGCGAATGGTTCTCGTCCAGTCGTTCTGGGTCGCCGCGATCGGCGTCGGGCTTGCGTACCCCATCTGTCTAGGCCTCCAATTCGCAGCGAAGGAGATCGCCGCGGCAGATGTCGACCTGCGGTGGGAGGTACTCGCCGGAACGGCAGCCATCACCACCCTGATGGCCATCTCTGCCGGCTTCTGGGCACAAAGGAGCGTTCGGAGGATCGAACCGATGGATCTCTTGCGGTAGTGTTTGGTGTTTGGTGTTTCGTGTTTCGTGAGACCTGATTTGGAGGATGGGGTCATCGCGAGTGAGGTCGCCATGCCATTCGTCCGCTTCCAGGAGTTGCTCGTGTACCAACTCGCCGAGGAATTGGCTGATGCGGTCTGGGACATCGTCCGGAGATGGGACGTGCTACCCCGGGATACGGTTGGTAAACAGTTAATCAGGGCAGCGGACAGCATTGGGGCAAATATCGCGGAAGGGAGCGGCCGGCATAGCCACAACGACAACCGTCGGTTCGTCCGCATAGCTCGCGGATCTTTGCTTGAAACACAACACTGGCTTCGT
Organism: Gemmataceae bacterium; assembly: GCA_003136315.1. Taxonomy (GTDB): domain Bacteria; phylum Planctomycetota; class Planctomycetia; order Gemmatales; family Gemmataceae; genus Urbifossiella. The sequence goes on from PLDW01000246.1 coordinate 11,516, forward strand.
CGTGCGTACCGCCGGAACTTCCTCAGCCCGGACCAGACCGCCGCCTTGCACGCGACACTCGAAAAACTCGCCCCGTCACTGAATGCCTACATGAAATCGATCGNNAACACTAAACACTAAACACTAATGCCCCTTCCCCTGCGAACCCCGAGCCTGAAGGGTGTTCACCTGACCCGGACCTACGGTGACGGTGCGACTCGCCGTGCTGCGCTTCAGGATGTCTCGCTCGGGTTGATGCCGGGCCAATTCGC
>PLDW01000246.1:11779-12029 GCA_003136315.1 Gemmataceae bacterium
TGCGCACGACCGGGTTCGTCTTCCAGGGGTACAACCTCTTCCCCGCACTGACGGCACGACAGCAACTGGAGATTGTATTAAAATGGGGTGGGTATGCTGGGATCTCGGAAGCCCGACGGCAGGCTGATGAAATGCTCGAACGTCTTGGACTCACACCCAACCGGAACAAGAAACCGGCCTATATGTCCGGAGGTGAGAAGCAGCGGGTGGCCATTGGTCGGGCGCTGATCAAGAACCCGTCGTTCGTGTT
>PLDW01000367.1 GCA_003136315.1 Gemmataceae bacterium
CAGGCGGAGCCAGACCCAGTTTTTGACCTTTTGGATCAATTCGCTCCGCAGGCCAGCGAACCGCGCGGCATGGGGACCGCTCGTCGCCACCAACCGCATCGCATCATCAAGCCGCAGGAGTGCCCCGCGAACATCGTTGCGCTCGTCCAGCCAGTCAGCGTACACCAGGCGCGTGGTCCGGTCTTCCCGATTCGCCAGGATAACACGCACGAATCCCAGTTCCTCTGGCGCGAAGATCTCGCTCAGATGACCGCCTGGCTCAATGACTCGGGTGCCCTGGATGGGTCCGGGCCGTTCCCGAAACACGACACGCCCCCGCCAGATCGCGAGTTCCAATCCCAACTTCGCGACTCGCTCGGGCGGTGTGTACAAGATCCCCGACACCCAATCGGCATGTACCCGGCCCGCCGGTCCGATCGGAGCGTCACGTAGCTCCGAGACCCCGGCTGGCTGCTGGCCCCCAATCAAAGTCAGAAAGAGTTGATCATCGACGACCACCCAGTGAGTCCCGCGGAGCATGTCAAGATACTCCTCGCGCTCCATCGTCGTCGGTGACTTCCCAACCCGATGGAGATACGATTCGAGGAGCCGGGGCCGAGTGCCCAAGAAGGCATTCGAGATGAGGACAGGGTCGGGCATGGGAACTCCTCGGCATCGGCATCAGTGGTTGCCGTACCTCCTATTGACGGAGGCGACCGACGTGGGGTTCGTCTTCTGCCCACTCACCATTCGAGTTGCTCTCCTCCCCACTTGCTCTTTGGCAGAGAGTAATCCAGGAGCTTCATCCACAACCAGTGCTTGACTTGCTTGTGTACGATCTCCCGTCGCTGGTCCCACTCCTCCGCTCTGGTCAGGTCTTGGGCCGCCTCCCGTTCGTCCTCCAGTCGGATCAGATCCCCGCGGGGGTCGTTGCGCTCGTCCAGCCAGTCGGCATAGACGAGTCGGGTCGTTCGATCCTTTGGGGCCTCCCGGATTGCTCGAATGAATGCGGCCTCGTCTGGCTCGAAGATGACATCGAGTTGGCTTGTTGACTCGGACGAGATCCGCTGCTCGCTCCCGTTGTCGACGACCTCGGCGAGAACTAACCGACCCTCCCACACCGAGAGGAACAGATCCCGCTCGTAAGTCGAAGCGTAGCCCATATGGACGTAGTTGAGCAACTCCCCCTGCGGAACCCGGAACAGATCCTTCACCCAGTCGGCTCGGACTCGGCCGTTGGAACCCGGAAACAGGTCCGCCACGGTAATCGGGTTCTCGTCAACCTGAGCATTGATGTCGGTGAGAAAGAGGACATCGTCCTGGAATTCCCAGGTGGCGGTATAACCTCGCCAGCAGGCGGTCGACCTGCTATCAAACCGTGGGCGAGTGCCACCCCGGGCGAAGTGCTGTTCGAGCGGGTTGGAGAACAGACTATGCTCCTCGCCGCGGTAACGGAGAATTTCGCCGACCTGTGCTGTCATGGAGTTCCTTTCGTTGTCCGTTCTGGTCAGCACCCAGCATACCAACGAAAGACCGGGAGCCGAAGCCCCCGGTTCACATGAATTCGCCTCCGGATTCACGCCTGGTTCACACGGCGAAGACTTCGGCTGGGTCGAACCCCGGCCCGAGGACGCTCTGGCTCTCGATTCCAAGCCACTTATCGAGTACCGCCGCGTACACCCGCCTGAAGTCAATGCCGTGGACGAGGTTCCCGGCCTCCAGTTTGGTCAGGCTCGGGTGTTCACCCACAACCCCGGGCTTGACCTTCCCGCCGACCAGGAACATCGGCGCGCCACTCCCGTGATCTGTTCCCTTGCTGCTGTTCTCTCCGGCCCGGCGACCGAATTCGGAGAAAGTCATCACGCAGACCCGATCCTTGTGGCCCCGCTCGGCCAGGTCACGATAGAAGGCCGAGAGCCCATCGGAGAGTTGCCGCAGCAGGTTCGCGTGCGCTCCGGCCGCGCCTCCCTGCCCCGCGTGGGTGTCGAAGTTGGCGAGCGACACATAGTAGATCCGGGCTCCGGTCCCTGCTTCGATCAGTTGTGCAGCCAGCTTCAGCCGACTAGCGAACGGCGTTTCTGGATATGGCACCTTCGGCTGGTAGTTTTTCCCAACTGTCGCGAGCTTGTCGCTACTGGCGTAGGTGTTGAGCTGGGTCCGGGCGACGAAGTCGAGCAGGCGATTCGGTGACCCCGGCGAAGTCGGAGTCGCCGCAACCCCTGTAATCACCCCTTTCTGGGCAGCTTGATCGGCCCCGCTTGCGGCGGCCATTTTCAACTGGAAATCTTCAAGCGAAGTGATCGACGGCACCCGCACGGGTGCTCCGTTCAGAGCCAGTGGGGCGGACTCGTTCCCAGCCGCAAGATGGAACGCCGGTCCTGGCTGCGTTTTCAACGCCTTGCCGACCCACCCCTCGGAGAGTGTCTCTTGCGTGCTCGCTGCTTGCCAGATGTCCATCGATCGGAAGTGCGACTGACTGGGGTTGGGGTAGCCTACCCCCTGCACCACACACACTGCCGATTGATCGTTGAACAGGCGGGCGGTAGCCTCCATCGCCGGGTGGAGGCCGAGGTCGTGGCCGATCCCTTTCACCTGGTCCTTGGGGATCGCGAGGGAAGGGCGCAGCTTGTAGTATTCCGCATCCTTGTGCGGCACGAGGGTGTTCAGCCCGTCATTCCCGCCAGTGAGTTGGACAACCACGAGGATCGTGTCCTTCGCCCCAGGCTTCCCGGTCGGGGCAGCGGTGGCCGCTGTCCGACTGAGGAACGCCGGGACAGTCGCACCGAACCCGAGGAGTGTGGAGGTTTTCAGAAAGTCGCGGCGGTCAGTCATGGCGAAGGCTCCGATGGATTTACCGCAGAAAACGCAGGGGAAACCACTGCTTGTAGGTCGGGTCGAGGCTCGGCGAGANNTCTCGCCGAGCCTCGACCCGACCGACAAAACTTAGGCAGTTGGTGAGAGAAAATCTCCCAGTGGGATCGGGTGCCACGGGCGGCTAGTCCGCCCGTGAAGGCGTCAAACGGGCGGGCAAGCCGCCCGTGGCACCCTGCATGATCGTGATAGGTCATTTCCTGGCATCTGCCTTAATCTAACTGGAACTCGGGCAAGGTCAGCACCAGATGAGCGACCGCGCGGATACGGTGGTTGGTGACATCGTCAGGGGTCCAGTAGACCGGGTGCTTGGTGGCTTTCGAGGTTTCCAGGTAGTCGAGTAGCCTGGTCCGAGATTCAGCCGGGACGTCTCCCTGGAGGAACACCCCGAGGAGGAAATCGACGGTCTCTTCGTCGGTCTTCTTCCCATGCCTGGCCAGTACCGTGGCCGGATCGCAGCGGTTGCCGAAGGCACTCCCTTCGGTGGACGTCAGGGCCAACGCCAGGTTGTTTCGGGAAAGCAGGGTCTGCGCGTTGAGCCAGGTGGGTCCGCCGTCCCAGCCCTTCACCGATGGTGGAGCGAATAGCACCTGGCCGAGTCCTTCGAGCATCGCAGCCAGCGGGAGTGCGCCCGCCGTACCTTCCAGCCCACGGACGATGCCGACCGCGAAGTCGACCGGCCCCTTGATCCGCGCCCGATAGGCGCCCGGGGAGAAGAACACGTTCGATCGAAGAATCACCCTCACCAGTTTCCCGGTATCGAAATCGGACTTGCGGTAGAGGTCCGCGAGCGGCTCGATCAGCTCGTGAGAGGGTGGTTCTGCCTCGCTCACGAGGAATGCGTAAAGTTTCTGGGTGATGAATCGCGGGCAGGCAGGCTGATCGAGACAGAGGCGGGCGATGTCTTCGCCGCGGAACGCGCCGGTCTTGCCGAAAACCGTCTTCTCACCCGCATCGTGCTTGCGAGAGTTGAACGTCCCCTTCCCATTGGTCAGTTCGTATCCTGTGAACGCCCGTGCCGCCTCCCGGATGTCGGTCTCGGTGTAGTGCCCGATTCCGAGGCTGAACAGTTCCATCAACTCGCGGGCGTAATTCTCGTTCGGCTTCCCTTTCACACTGTCGACTGTGTTCAACCAGACCATCATGGCCGGGTCGGTTCCCATCTCGACAAGCATCTCGCGAAAGCTGCCCAGTGCGTGCTGGTTCATCAACCGATACTGGCCGAGCATGTAGCGGGTATTGCGAACCCCGGTATTACTGGTGGCGAAGTGGTTGTGCCAGAAGAGGGTGATTTTCTCGCGAAGCGGATGCCCGGTCTTGAGCATCCGATCGAGCCACCACGCGGACAGTCGCGTACCGGGTGTGCCCGAGGGCATGCTCTTCTCACTCGCCATGTATTCGGAAGTCCGAACAAAATCGGCTCCATCCGGGGTTCCGGCGAGAACCCGGTCGAGCGTCTTCGCCGGGCCGTCGGCGAGCCCGGCATCGAGTTCGGCCTTCGTGGCCCCGAACCCGGCCCGACGGTAGAGGTGCCCGACCTTCCGCAGATCCCACGGATTATCGGCGGATGGCGTGTAGGGTTCCCAGGCGGTCTTGGCGTCGATACTCATGATGCACCCGGCATAAGGTGAGTCAAACCGCTCTTCGACTCCCCCTTCCTTTTCAGGGAAGGGGGTTGGGGGGTTAGGTTCCCTCCGCTCTTCGACTCCCCCTTCCTTTTCAGGGAAGGGGGTTCGGGGGTTAGGTTCCCTCCCTTCTTGGACTGCCCCTTCCTTTTCAGGGAATTGGGTTGGGCAGTTACATTCTCTCTGCTACTTTTTCGATTCCCACACCAGATCCAGCCGGTATTCGGCGGTTGCCTCATCGATCTCAAGACGGAGGGTTCCGAGGGTCTTGAGCCACCCAGCGAGGGCGTCGACTCGCTTTCGTGCCTCCTCAATCCCGACCCCTTCTCCCAGGATGGCGTCGGTAACGAGTGGATCGGGCAGGGCGGTGAGGGCGTCCCCGCCACCGGCCGCGAATGCTTTTGCTCGCCACACAGCAGCACTGCCGGGAAGGTCGGCAGTCCGCTTCACCTCGGCGATGAGCTTCTTGCAGACCTCCACCGTGCTGGCTGCAAGGAACTGGTCGCCGACCACCGCAAAGCACGGCTCGAAGTTGAATCGAACCCCGTTCGGGTCGTCCGGGTAAGGCTTGTTCTCCGGGAATCGATAGGCGACGATTTTGACACCGTCGTGATCTATCTCGGACTGTTTGATCCCGAACTGAATACTCGCCAGCAGTCCGCCACTGCGAAGGGCCGCAGCGACAGCGGTCCCGAATTTCGGATCGGTCATCGTGACCGCGTAGCCGAATCCCGGGAGTTGCTGGGTAGGCTGGGTCTTATACGGGGGGGTATCGTGGTTCACGACCACCAACCGGTGGTACGGACCCCACATCTCCAGTAACTCGCCGAACTTGACCGACCCGGGGAGCACCTTCGAGACTCCCTTCTCGCCCTCCTCGAACTGTTTGCGCATCTCGTCGTTGACGAGTTTGTCCCGGTTCTTCCAAAAATAGCCAACGTCCAGGTAGAAACTCTGACTGTAGAGCACGCCAGGAGGTTCGAGCAACGGACGGGATCCGGGCTTGCTCCCCGGCGGAACGTGCAGGGCGAACTCGGGGGGGAATTCACTGCGTCCGGCCGGCAAGCGAACCGCCAGCCGGAATCCGGTCGGCTCCCGATAGAGCCCGGCCGTAATGAATTCCGATCGCCGCAGGCAGTCGATCGTGCTCCCGACCACGACCGTCTGGAGGAAATCCTTGCGGGTGGCTTCAAAAAAGTCCTTGGCCTGTTTAGACTGTTTGACCGCGGCAAAATCGAACCAGAGCCATGCGAGTGGGCCTTTCGGAAGCAGCGACTTTGCGTCACGTATCGATTTTTTCGCCAGAACCCCATCATCCGGCCGCATGGTGAGAGCGGCCTCCAGGCCCTTCGCCTGATTCGACACCAGGATGACCGCTCCGCGCCGAGCGGCATGGAGCCCCTCACCGAACATCACTGTTTCGGCACCATGTTCGGTTCCTCGCCTGGGTTGGTTGGGTACACCCAGTCGGGTCAATTCGTCACCGACGACCTGGATCATCAGGTCGAATGCCCGGGAAACCATCTTCTCGTCTGTCCCCTGAAGAATCAGGAGGGCCGGAGCCTGTTCGGACCCGATCTGCCCTGCGACAGCGATCCCACCTCCGGCGATCTGGTCGAGCAACGTGGGCCATTTCGCCCCCAACTCCCGCTCCAGGTAGCCGAGCATCTGGAAGGCCCGCCGTGCAACGGTCGAGTTGAGCAGCTCGCGACCTGGGGCGAGGGAGTACCCATCCTTCACCGCATCAAGACCAGTGATGATTTCGGCGAGTTTCCGCGGATCCTCGATCTTGAGCACGAGTTGGGCCGACCCGGGCACGTACTGAAGTGGGTCGGGAGACTCTGCCGCCCGCACCGGGCGAGCAAAAGCCGCCGTGAAGGCAAGGGTCGAAAGCAAAAACGGGACGCCAAAGCGTGGCATGATGCGCTCCGGGGAAGGCGGTTCGCTGGAGGTGATTACTCGTGAATCCGACCCCCGGTTTCAGCAAATTCGTCAACAGGCCCTGGAGCCGATCGATCGACCCCGCATTGATGAATCTGAAACAGCGGTCTCATTTCAGGTGGATGAGATCGATCGCACTGGTGTGCGATGGCACCTGCTGAGCTGGAAAAAATGGCACAGCTTGGTTGGAACCTTGCGCTCCCATGTGTACGTCGAAATCGTCTTGTTGTGTATGCGACACTCCCGACAGGGTTGTGGATCAGAGTGAGGTCCGGGACGGATATGCTGGCGGAGAGGGGGAAGCCCGGATATATCTTGCGAGAACACCCCGCTTCGATCGCGACTGCCCGACTCGCCACCCTGGACCCCCCAATGTCCATTTCCCAGCCCCCTTCAGATTCTCTCCCGTCCCTCACGACCCGCACCGGATGGGCCAGTCTGAAAGACTTGACCGGCTATCAGTGGTTTGTGTTTATCGTTTGCTGCCTGGCCTGGGACATGGACTGCATGGATCAGCAGTTGTTCGTCCTCGCCCGTCGGCCCGCGATGACCGAACTTGTCCCGGTGGTAAAAACCACCGACCCCCGGGTGCCGGAATTCACCGAGAAGCTTGTGGCCCAGGCCCGAAAGGATGACAAGCCGGAACCGAAGCCAGCTCAGGTCGTCCGTGCCATCCAGGATGCCGATATCGGGGACGCAGCGACCTACGCCACATCATTTTTCATGCTGGGGTGGGCCGTCGGGGGGATCGGGTTCGGGGTCGCGGGGGACCGGATCGGCCGGGTCAAAACCCTGATGGCGACGATCGCCCTGTATTCCCTTTTCACCGGGCTGAACTCACTCTCCAAGTCCACGACCGACTTCTACGCATTCCGGTTCCTCACCGGATTGGGGGTGGGTGGAGCCTTCGCTGCCGCTGTCACACTCCTGGCCGATACCATGCCCGGGAACGCCCGGCCATTTGTCCTCGGGCTGTTCCAGGCGTCTTCTGTCCTGGGGAACGTAACCGCCGCCCTGATCTCGATGTGGTTCGGCGATCTTCAGGAGCGTGGTGTATTCACAGGGGTGACGCTGCTCGGCTTCACCCTCGTCCCGTGGCGGCTGATGTTCCTGCTGGGAGTCATCCCGGGGTTGCTTGTGGTTGTCGTCCAGGCCCGACTCCGAGAACCGGAGAAATGGCTCCAGGCCCGCGCTGCGGGGGGATCGAAGAAAGCCGGGTCGTACACCGAACTGCTCGGCGACCCCCACTGGCGACGACACGCCCTGTTGGGCCTGGTCCTGGCATTATCTGGGGTAATCGGGCTGTGGGGAATCGGTTTCTTCTCACCCGATCTCCAGCAGTACGTGGCCGAGCCCCAGTATCGGGCGGAGGCTGCCGTGCTTGTGGCCGAGAAGGGACTGACCGGTGACGAGGCGGCCGTGTTCACTGCCAAGTACGTGACAGGTCAGAAGGCGTACTGGGCCGGAATCACGTCGCTCGTCCAGAACACCGGGTCATTCTTCGGGATCTTCGCGTTCAGCTACTTGACCGGATTCATCGGCCGGCGCTGGTCATTCGCGATCTTCTTCCTGAGCGCTGGGCTGGCAACAGCCGGGGTATTCTTGTACCTCGCCAAGTGGTCTGATATTTTTTGGATGATTCCGGTCATGGGATTCTTCCAGCTCGCTCTGTTCGGCGGGTATGCGATCTACCTGCCTGAACTGTTCCCGACACGGCTCCGAAGTACCGGGACATCATTCTGTTATAACGTCGGCCGCCTCTTCGCGGCGGGGGGGCCATTCGCCCTGGGGTTGCTGACCAGCAAGGTGTTCTCCGGCTACCCTTCGCCCGAACCGTTGCGGTATGCCGGGGTGGCCATGTGCAGCGTCTTCCTCCTCGGCATCATCGTCCTCCCGTTCCTCCCTGAGACCAAGGACAAACCGCTTCCGGAGTGATCGGACATTTGTTGAACGTCTATGGTTGCCAGAGGCGACCAACTGCTTCTGGTGCGAGAGATCCCCATGCAAAGGAACCCCAGGTGAAACGATGAGACCGTGTCACTCGATGATGTGCGTTGTTGCACTGCTTGGCCTGATCGGTGTCCACAATGGACCGGTCTTCGCCACTGATCCACCGGTCGTGTACTTGTGGGAGAAGGGGGCACCCGGGTTCGAGGACCGTAAGGACGAGAAGGAGAAACGCGACAAACAGAACAAGGACGGGGAGTATCGGGTGACCAACGTCCACAATCCCTACGTGACGGTGTTCTTGCCCACGAAAGAGAAGGCGACCGGAGCGGCCGTGGTGATTCTCCCTGGCGGCGGGCACCGAGAAATGTGGGTGAAGCATGAGGGCGAGAACGTCGCTGAGTGGCTCCGCGAGAGGGGCATCGCCTCGGTCGTGTTGCGTTATCGGCTCGCGCGCGAGACGGGCTCGCCTTACAAGATCGCCGAGCACGCGCTCCAGGACGGCCAGCGCGCGGTGCGACTCGTTCGCAGCATGGCGAAGGAGTGGAATATCAACCCCGACCGGGTGGGGATGATGGGCTTCTCGGCTGGCGGCGAGGTAGTCGCCCTCGTCTGCAACCAGTCGGATAAAGGGAAAGAGGATGCCCCGGACCCAGTGGACCGGCTGAGCGCCAAACCCAACTTCCAGGCGTTGATCTACTCCGGACCGCAGGGCATCCAGGGACAGGCGGTGACGAAAGAGATGCCGCCGACATTCATCGTCGTCGGGGACATCGACAACGCAGCCACGTGGCTGCTCGACCACTTCAAAGCCCTCCGGAAGGCAGCATTGGTCTCTACAGCTTAT